>JAGQRI010000184.1:0-21987 GCA_020425515.1 Planctomycetota bacterium
CAGGCCGTGCAGGACAACTACGTCGACCCGGACCCCAGCGCCAGCAACGGCAGAAGTTGGGACTGGGAGTACGCCGACGACATGATCGACCGCGTGCCGCCGGTCGGCGGCGTCTACCTGCTGCGCAACGAGGGGCATGAGGTGTTGAAGTGCGGGTGGGCGCCGTACGGCAAGCTGGCGGAAGCCATCCGCGAGGCCGTCACGGAAGAACAGCGACCCGAAGTACGCACCTTCGACTGGTACGAAATCCGCGACGACAAGCTGTCCCAGATGCTCGCAGAGTTCATGAACCAGAAGCTGTCACCGAAGTTCGGTTAGCGGCCGTGTGCCGAATAATGGCCGCCACAATCAGCCGCACAGGACGAGCATTGACGAGTCGGCGGCGGGCAGATGGCGAATTACTCCACTAGTTTCACGCCCCAAGCTGCCAGAGATTTCGTGAGGAGCACAATATGGGGATCCAGAATGAGCCAAAACAACCTTGGCGATGACGTTCACAATGCCATCTTGGCACTGTGCAAGAAGGGTGACGAGTTGGCAGAAGACGGTCGGCTCAACGACGCAGTTGAGACATATGAGGAGGCGTACGCATTGTTGCCCGAGCCGAAGACGGACTGGGAAGCCAGCACTTGGATTCTCGGAGCGATTGGTGACATGTTATACCAAGTTGAACAATTCGAAGATGCTAGAAGCGCGTTGCTGATAGCCATGCACTGCCCAAATGCCATCGGAAATCCTTTTCTCCATCTGCGGCTTGGTCAGGTTCAATATGAACTGGGAGACCAAGAGCGAGCTGGAGACGAACTCGCACGCGCATACATGGCAGAAGGGATAGAGATTTTTTCGGACGAAGACCCCAAGTACTTGGAGTTCTTGCGGACGGTGATCGATCTCGCCTAGGCCGGCGTTGTCTGCGATTTCGTTTAGCTGTTGACAGTGGTTGAAGTGTGGGCAAGTCCGTAACGACGGCGTACCCCTCCCCGAAATGTTTGTCAGTAAAATAGGGTGAAAGGGTCAGGTTACTTGGCACGGTCGTTCAGCGCAGAATGATTAATGGGTGCCTCGTCCCAGGCCCGTCGACTGCCTCTGGATTGGCCCCAATCGCCACTAGCCTTTCCATTTCCTAATAACCTCTGCCGCATGCGCCTCGTCTTCCGGGCGCGCGTATTCTGTAAAACTGTCCCAATCGACGAACAGTAGGTCCTCATTTCCGGCACTGAGGCCGGTCATGGCCTGCATGCTGAACTCGCTGATGCGGCGGACTTCGAAGGCGAGGCAGCGGTAGTCGGGTTCGTCCTCGCCGGGCAGCGGCTCGTGGCGCGGGTGGCCTTTGGGCGGCTTGCTGGCGCTGATCACAACCGGGTGCTTCTTCAGCAGCTTCAGCGCCTTCTTGACGTCCTTCACGTCCCGCAATGGCGCGATCTGCCGAAGCAGCACAGCCGCGCCCTCCTCGCCATGTTTCGCACGGTCGGAGAGCATGGCGATGAAGTCGAATGGTGCCAGCTCGCGCAGCCCGTGCTCGGCGATCAGTTCCAGCACGGCCTCGTCGCCCTGGGGGGTCAGCACACAGATCTGGTCGGGCGACGTGAGTTGCTTGGCGATCTCAATCTGGTGCGCCAGCAGGTTTACGCCACCCACCTCCAGCTTGCCGCTGGAGGCGATCGCCCCGTCCTCGAGGCGGATCTGGCGGGTTACTTCGATTCCTACCCAGGTGTTCATGGCGGCATCATAGCCCAGCCTGCCAAGGCTGGGGATACCAAGGGCAAAGCGTGCACGAAATCGTCGACCTGCCGCTGGCATCCCCGGCCTTTGCAGGCCGGGCTATCGCGCTTACCATTGCGCCCCATGAAGACCGCGCTTGGCAGTGTCGCGTTCATTTCGCTGGGCTGCCCCAAGAACCTGATCGATTCCGAAACCATGCTCGGCAGCATTGCCGCGGAAGGCTTCGTCGTCACGCCCGACTACGAAGGCGCCGACGTGGTGGTGGTGAACACCTGCGGGTTCCTGTCTGCTTCGCGCCAGGAATCGCTCGACCACATCAACAACCTGCTCGAACTCAAGCAAAAGGGCGGCATCAAGCGCGTGGTCGTGGCCGGCTGCATGGTCGGCAACTACCGCGACGTGCTGGACGCCGAGGCCCCGGGCGTGGACGCGCTGTTGAGCGTCAACGACCGCACGCGCCTCATCGACGTACTCCGCGAACTCAGCGGCAGCGGTGAACTGGCCCGCAGCATCGCCATCAGCGACCCTGACGAACGCGGTACCGTTTACGACGATCGCGCCCGCCTGCGCATCACGCCGCGCCACTACGCCTACCTGCGCATCTCCGAAGGCTGCGACCACAAGTGCGCTTTCTGCACGATCCCCGGCATCCGGGGACGCTTTCGCAGCAAACCGCGCGAGCAGATCGTTCAGGAAGCCCGCGAGCTGGCGGCTGACGGCGCGCGCGAGCTCATCATCGTCGCCCAGGACAGCACCTACTACGGGCTGGATTCTGAAGGGCGCAAGACTGTCCATGAAGTATTGGCCGACCTGGCGAAGATTGAAGGTATCGACTGGATCAGGCTGATGTACGCCTATCCGACCCAGGTGACGGACGACCTGATCGAGCTGCTGGCGACCGAACCCAAGTTGCTCGGCTACATCGATATGCCCTTGCAGCACATCAGCACCGATGTCCTGCGCCGGATGCGCCGCGGCAGCACCCGCGAAACCACCACTCGCCTGTTGGCAAAGATGCGCGAACGCATCCCCGGGTTGACCTTGCGCAGCACGTTCATTGTGGGCTTCCCCGGCGAAACCGAAGAGCAGTTCGAAGAGCTGCTGGACTTCATCCGCGAGGGCCACATAGACCGCGCGGGAGCGTTCCCCTACTCGGACGAAGAGCAGGCCGCCTCCTTTGAGTTGGACGGCAAGCTGCCACCGGAGTTGATCGAGGAGCGCCACCGCCGGTTCATGGACCTGAATCGCGAGGTCCTGTTCAAAGCGAACGAGCAGCTGGTCGGCCAGACCGTCGAGTTGATGGTCGAAGGCTCCAGCCAGGACCCGAAATACCCCACCCTTGCGCGCAGCCGTGCCGACGCGCCGGAGATCGACTGCACGGCCTTGTTGAAGGGGCGCCACGAGCCCGGAACGCTGCTGAACGCGCGCGTTGTGCGCTCGCTCGGGTACGACCTGTTGTGCGAGCCACAAGCTTAACTTAGCACGCACTAATAATTGGCTGTCCCAGCGAACGTGGTGACCCGAGTTACTGACAGTCCCGGGTGACAGTCCTATGACCCTGAGCGGTCGCCCAACCGACACTCACCAGCGTGATTTCCCCTGACTGCCTTCAAAGGCTTAGAAATAGGGCGTGTCCCCCGGTGGGTTCCAGACGCGTCGAGCTCGCCCGCGACCGGCCCCGGAATTTCGCGATTTTCAGGATTCGCTAATCCGCCTTGGTCGTTTTAAGAGACGGCGGAAGTGCAGCAAAGTCTGTCGCCGCTGAAACCCTGAAACAAAGGCGGTTTCAGACGTTGACAGGTGAGCTGGATAGGCTATACTAACTTTTGCGGTTGAAGAGAGCTGTTGCTCCACCGGTTCGTGTCCCCTCACGCTTCCAGGTGTATCACCCCTTCCGCCAGAACGAGACATATCCGCTGTGTAGTGATCGCCCACGAAACAGCGGTGCCATGCGGCCGAGACGTGTTTGAGAGGGTAGCTTTACGCTCTCCTTTCCGGCCCTTTCTTCGCGTCTCGGCCCTCTCCATTGCCGGCCCCCGCCCACGCGGGGGCTTTCTTTATGCGTCGTTGACCAGTCCGTGCCTAGCCGTGGCAATCCCCGGGGAATAGGCTGTCCGGCCCTGTTGTTCTCGATTGACCATGAAGATCGGCATTGTCTGCTACCCAACCCACGGCGGCTCCGGCGTTGTTGCGACCGAGCTGGGTACCGCATTGGCCGAGAACGGGCACAGCGTCCACATCATCAGCTACGCCATCCCCTTCCGTTTCGAGAGCTTCCGCAAGAACCTTACGTACCACGAGGTAGAGGTCAGCGCCTACCCGCTGTTCCGCTATCCGCCCTACGACCTGGCGCTTGCCGGCACCATCATGGAAGTCGCCCAGCAGTACGGGCTCGACATCCTGCACGCCCACTATGCGATCCCCCACGCCGTCAGCGGGCACCTCGCGCGCGAAATGCTCAACGGCGACGGCAAGAACGTCCGCCTCATTACCACCCTGCACGGCACCGACATCACCATCATCGGCCAGCAGCGCATCTTCCAGCGCATTACCCGCTTCGGCATCCGGCAGTCGGACGGCGTCACCAGCGTCAGCCAGGAGCTGAAGGATCGCGTGATCGAGACGATCGATTGCGGCGCCCAGGACATTGAGGTCATCCCCAACTTTGTCGACACCGAGCGCTTCAATCCGGGCTGCTGCCCGGACAAACGCTCGCACCTCGCGGCCCCCGACGAAAAGATCGTCGTGCACGTCAGCAACTTCCGTGAGGTTAAGCGCCCGCGTGACGTGGTGCAGGCCTTCGCAATCGCTTCCAGGGACGTGAAGGCCCGTCTGGTGATGATCGGTGACGGCCCGGAACTTGGCGCCTGCAAAGAACTGGCCCGCGAACTCGGCATCTTCGACCGCGTCACCTTTGCCGGCACCTACGACGCGATCTGGGAGCTGTTGCCACAGGCCGACGTGTTCTTCCTTCCCAGCGAATACGAAAGCTTCGGGCTGAGCGCCCTCGAGGCCATGGCCTGCGCCGTGCCCGTGGTGGCCAGCAATACCGGCGGCCTTCCGGAAGTGGTCGAGGACGGCGTCAGCGGTTTCCTGCATGCGCCGGCAGACACCGAAAGCATGGCAGCGTCGATCCGAAAGCTGCTGAGCGACGACGAGTTGGCGAAGAAGATGGGCGAAGCCGCCCGCGAGCGCGCCACAAGCAAGTTCCGCCGCGAGGCCCTGCTGCCCGTCTGGGAAGACTACTACCAGCGAATCATCGACCAGCCCGCACGCGCCTAGCTGAACATCGGGATCTCTTCATCCGGCCAGACGCTGTAGATCTGTTCCACGAGCAAGCGCCCGCCATCGGCCTTGAGCGAGTATCGCCACAGGTCTTGTGAGCCGTTCGAGTCTTGGCTGGCGCTGAACACATCAAAACCAGTTTCGCCGGCTGCCACTCTCTGAACATGCTCTCTGGCCGGATCGTGCGTCGGCGGCGAGCTGAAAGCTGTGCATCGCGGGCTGCGACCCGGCGTGAAGTAGGCGGCCAGCATGGCTCCCCACTGCTCGTCGGCGGCAAACTCGGCGTAGACTTCGTCAGGCTCCATTACGTGGGACTGCTTGCGGCGTCGCTCAGCGGAGCGCATTTTCTTCCAGCGGACCGTTTCCTGTTTGCACCAGTCCTCAATCAGGCATTCGACGATTGCTGCGGCCTGCTTCTCTGTCTCGGTGCCTCCCGGTGTTTCCGGTAGTCTTGCCTCGACACGCGCGTCTACATCAGCCCTGGCCGTCCTGAGCGCGTTGTCCAGCGCCGTAGGATCGGCCAACGACTCTCTTCCATTCATAAGGTATGCCGACAACCAAGCCCGGTTCGCGCCCTCCGCGTCACCGGCGCTCTCACGTGACAACGCCAGCACCGCGTAAGCCGTCGCCGTGGATGCTCCCTTCGCCAGCAGCTCCAGAGCGCGCTCACCCGCCGCCGCCGCGTCACCGGCAGCGTACTCAGCCAGCGCCCATGCCGATTGAATCCATCCGGCGGGTTCCATCTCGAAGTGATGTGGCGCGAGCATCTTCCAGGCTTTGGCCAAGGTGCGACCGGCCTCCATCCAGGAGCCGGCATGCAGTTGTCCCAGCGCTTCATCGGCCAGAGATTTAGTACGCAAGTGGTCGTCGTAGGAGAGCTCCAGTTCGGAATAGTCACCAGCAAGCGGCGATAGAAGGTCAGCCAGAATCCCTCTGCTTTGAGGTTTCATGCGCGGGATCCGCAGCCCACGCTTGCGTACCGGGTTACGAAGCGTCAGGAAGATCGACGTCTCGCCAAGGCTTCGTGCAAAAGTACCGGCCGCCCCAAGCTGTGTTGCGGCCAACGCGCTCATGACGGAACCGTCACGCTCACTGGCAGGGAATCTGGTTTGCTTGAAAAGCTCCCAGCCGTGGCTGCTGCCCCATTCACACAAGGCTTTGGCGTCCTCCTGAAGGGCGGCGTCGACGGACGGGTTCGCCCATGCCCACATAAATGAGCGGCCGTCATGCGTCCCGATGATCTGCACATCTGCGACCATCGGTGCGCCGCGTTTGAATTTCAGGGTGAGTTTGCCCGTGTCCTGCTCGACGCCCCAGCTTTCCTCGTCGCCGGCGCCGAATTCCCGATTCAGAGCCGAGTTGCTTGCGGTGATGTGATTCAGCGCGGCAATGATCGCCTCATCCAAGGCCGGTGGCACCTGCATGCCCGGATGCTTCAGCCAGATGCGGTACGGACTCAGGTTGACTGGTAGCGGCGCCACGATCCTGCCCCCCGGGGTAAGGGGAGCAATTTAGCAGAAATGACGCCGAGGCGATGGTTTGCTTCTTAGCCCAGATAGCGTTTCAGCCAGGCGAACACCTCACCGTACCAGTGCAGGCTGTTTTGCGGCTTCAGGACCCAGTGGTTTTCGTCGGGATAGACAACCAGCCGCGCTTCCAGCTTCTGGGCGTGGTAAGCGTTGTAGGTTTCAAGCGCCTGCGTGTACGGCACGCGGTAGTCCTGCTCGCCGTGGATCACCAGCATCGGCGTCTTGAAGTTCTTCGAATGACGGATCGGGTTGTAGCGGTCCAGCCCCTCCTGGTCGCCCCACGGCTCGCCGCCGAGCGCTTTCTCGCGCCCGGGTGTTACGTCGCGGGCGTACTGGGCCTGCAGGTCACTGACGCCCGCGTGGTTCACGAGGCACTTGAAGCGGTCGGTCTGGGTCGCGATCCAGGCGGTCATGTAACCGCCGTAGCTGCCGCCGGCGCAGGCCATGCGGTCCGGGTCGGCGAGCCCTTTTTCAACCAGGTAGTCCGTCGCGCCCGCGATGTCTTCGTAAGGCTTCTTGCCCCACTCGGCCATGATGCAGCGGGCGAACTCGTTGCCCCAGCCGGTGCTGCCGTGAAAGTTGACCATCGCCACCAGGTAGCCCTCGGCGGCAAAGGCCTGCGCGCACCAGCGCCAGTGCCACTGGTCGCCGAACGAGCCGTGCGGGCCGCCATGAATCATGTGCACGAGCGGAAGGTTTTTGCGCTCCTTGCCGTGCGGATACAGCAACCACATCTGCACCGGACGCCCCTCGGCGCCTTCGAAGTAGTGCTCTTCGGGCTCTGCAAGCGGGATTTCGGACAGCAGCGGTTGTGTAAACTCGCTGCGTTGCTGCTCGTCGCTGCCATCCAGCTTCAGGGTGAAGACTTCCGGCGGGCTGCGGTGATGCTGCCTGGTCGTGAACAGCCGGTCGCCGCGTACTTGCAGCCCTGAGTACCAGCCGCCGCGCGCGACCTGTTGCGGATCGATTTCACCGGGTGAATTTACGGCGTGCTCGAAGTCGAGGCGATAGACTGCGTTGGCGCCCTTGTCCTCCGCCAGCAGAACCAGCGTGCTGTTGTCGGCGAACTCCCAGTCGCCGGCCGAGTAGTCCCACGGCTCGGTCAGCACGATGTGGTTGCCGCTTGCACGCTCGAAGGCGACCAGTCGGACCTTGTCCGCATAGAAGCCCTGCTCGGCCTGCGCGCCGTGGACGAGCCACTTGCCGTCGGGGGAATAGCGCGGGCGCATGGCGTTGCTGGTTGTCCATTCGCTGACCAGTTTCGGTTCGCCGCCCGCAATGGGGACGGCATAGACGCCGGAAGTCAACTCGTGGTACGGAGGGTCGTTGCGCTCGGCCGTGAATGCAATCTCGCTGCCGTCGGGCGCGATGTCCCAGCTTCCGCTGACGTCCATCAGAGGGAACAGCTTGTGCAACTCCGGCGTCAGGTCAGTGAGCTGGTTCGTCTCGACTTCGAGCAGCCAGATGTGCATGAACGGGTCATCGCAGATCCAGTGATCCCAGAAGCGATAGAAGCGGTTTTCACTGGTGCGTGCCTTGACCTTGGATTCCTTGCGGCGCTCCACCTCGGCGGCTGTGGCCTCGATGCTGAAGTGTCCTTCGTGCAGAGGCGAAAGGAACGCGATGCGCCTGCCGTCGGGCAGCCATTTCGGATCGCTGGCGCCGAGCGGCATGTCGGTAAGCTTGCGAGGCTCGCCACCGTTCAGTGGAAGCAGCCACAACTGCTGTTTCTCGGCGCCCGCCGAATCGCCGGCCGGCGTCTTCCGAAGGAATGCAACTGATTCCCCATTCGGGTTCCAGGCCGGGCTGGTAGCGGAAGTATCCGAAGTGATTGGCCGGAGCCCACCGTCGCCGCCCAACCACAGGCGCGTCAGCCCCTCGTTCTTTTCGATGTCGTAGGTGGTGACTGGCACAACGAAACGTGCGCCGGTCTGGTCTGGTACAGGACTTCCAACGCGGGGCAGCTTCCACAACAGTTCTGGCGTCAATCGATCTTCGGGCACGGCTTACTCCTTGCACTGGAAGGTAACGCCGCGTGCGGGGGTGTCCATCCCCCGGAAACGAAGAACGCCCGGCACAAGGCCGGGCGTTCGTTACAAGGCGTGATTCGACTACTTGGCTACCTGCGCGCCGGGCAGTGCGCCGATGCTGAGCGCGTCCGGGTCACCGAGGTAAACCTCGACGCGGCGGTTGCGCTGCTTGTCCTTGGCGGACTTGCCCGCGGCGATCGGCCAGAACTCGCCGAAGCCGGCGACAAACACGCGATCCTGCGGCACGCCCTTGCTGACCAGGAAGTCGCGGACGGCCATGGCACGCATGGTGCTCAGGTGGATGTTGTCGTTGATGCCCTTGGTCTTGAGCTTCTTGACCGGGTCGCTGTCGGTGTGCCCGTCGACGCGGACGAACAGCGTGGCGTCGGTCTTGACCTTCTTGGCGATGATGCCGGCCAGCTCGGTCAACTTGCTCTTGGTGTTGTCAGTCAGGTCCCACGAGCCGCTCTTGAACAGCACGCCGCTGTCATCCATGCGAACGCCAACCGCGCCGCCGGACTGCACGTATTCCCACTTGTCGTTGCCGCCGAGGCCTTCGCCCCAGATTTCCTTGATGCGGTTGACGATCTCGTCCTCACCGATCTTCGGGCTGTTCTCAAGCTGCGTGCGCAGTTCTTTGATGGTTGTCGTGAGCGTTTCGCGATCGACACGGGCCTTGTTCACTTCGCCTTCGAGGCGAGTGTTCTCGGCCGACAGGGCGATGTTCGCTTCCTGTTCGGTCTGCAGGTGCGCTGCGGTGCGGTTGTATTCATCCAGCGACACACAGCCGCTGCCGAGCAGCGCCATCGTGGAGAGGGCTACAAGGGACATCACAATCTTTTTCATGGCTACTCCAGGCGAGTTAGGAAGCGAAATTGGCGTACGGGTCTGCGCCGTTGCAGGCGCACCGCTGCCTTGATCGTCACCGACCGGAGTCTTCATTCAGGAAAAATGCGGAAATTCAGGCGGCTACTTGCCGGCGTGCTCGATCTTCTTGCGCGCTTCGTCTTTCTTGCGCTGCTCTTCGCGCTCGCGGGCCTGTACGTCGGCGCGGATGTTGCGCGCGAGTTCCTTCAGCTTGTCATCGAGCAGCGGGTCGGTGCTGGCCTCCATCAACGCGTCGCACAGCTTTGCGTCCGAGTCCGTGAACGCGCGGGGGTAGGTTTCCTGCAACGTGTTCAGCTCGCGCGCGGCCTCACGCTTTTGCTTCTTGTCTTCGCCGCGGCGTACCTTCTTGAACTTGAGGTTCTTGATCCGTGCCTCGACCAGCCCCTGGAAGGCCAGTTTCAGGTCGTCCTGCGTGTCCGTGGTCAGGCGCCCGAGCGCGTTGTCGCGTGAGGAGACAACTGAATCAAACCGCTCCTCGGTGATCGTGCTGCCGCGGTCGCGCGCGACGAACATCAACTCGACGGCGGCGTTCTGCGCCGGATAACCGCCCAGCAGGATGTGATCCGCCAGCATGCTCCAGAAGGCCGTGGTGCGCTTGTCTCCGGCTTCCGACTGTTCCAGCTTCACGAAGTCGCGGCAGACGCGAAGCTTGTCGGCCTCTTCGGGATCGTCTTCCGGGGTCAGTACCGGCTTGCCGACAAGGTTGTAGCCGCCATCGGCCAGACGCTTCAGGGCGAACAGCGCGCGTACGGCCCCGTCGCCGATCGACTTCGGGTCAGGGTAGAACATCGAGACGTCGGTCTGCTTTTCCTCGCCGTACAAAACCGTGCCGACCGTGACTTCAACGCGCAGGGTCGCGCCGATCCGCGTGCGCTTGGCGCTGGCAACGCCCTGCATGATCACGTCGCAGTTGTCGAGGATCACCCGCCCGAAGTTGGACTCGCGCTCGGCGGCCAGCGGCGCCGCGAGCAGCACGAGTATCAGCATCCACTTCCACATCAGTCGCCTTCAGGGGTCTCGGACGCCGGGGTAATCTTCGTGACCGGGCCGGCGAGTACTTCCACCATCTGCTCCGGCACAAGGTACTTCTTTGCCACGCGCGTGACGTCAGCCTTGGTCACGGCGCTGATGGCGTCCACGTATTTTACCAGATAGTCAGCGCCGAGGTTGTAGCGCTCGATGTTGATTAACAAGGAAGCGAGCTGGCCGGTGGTTTCCAGGTCGAACACGAAGCTGCCCTTGAGGTAATCCTTCGCGGAGCTGAGTTCGTCGTCGCTGACCGGCTCGGTGCGGATTTCGTCGATCAGCTTGTACATGGTCTTAAGCGCGAGCTCGACGTTTTCGGGGCGCGTGCCGATGTAGCCGAGGAACGACCCCTGGTACACGCCGGAGCCGCCGGTGATGTTGGCGTAGGTGCTGTAGGCGAGCCCCATCTTGTCGCGCAGGGTGTTGCTGAAGCGGTCCGTGAAGCCGGGCGAAGTGCCCAGGATGTTGTCCATCACCAGCAGCGGATAGTAGTCCGGGTTGTCGCGCCGGATACCGATGGTCTGCAGGCGCACGACAACCTGGTCCTTTTCCGGATGGTCGATCAGGATGCGTTTGCGATTCTGGTCTACCCGGGCGGGATCGAAGCTCTTGAAGCTGAACACCTGCTGGCCTTCGAGCTTGGCCGGGCGCTTGAAGTCGTAGTCGGCGAACTCGAGCGGCTTGGCAGGCTTCTTCCAGTCGCCGAACTTCGCCTGGATACGCTTGAGCATCTCGTTGCTGTCGAAGTCCCCCACCGCGGCGATGATGCAGTTGTCCGGGCGGAAATAGCGGTCGTGCCAGCCCTGCACCTGCTTCTGCGAGAACGCCTTGACGGTCTTTTCGCTGCCGTCGCTCGGGCGCCCGAGCGGGTTGTCCGGCCCGTACAGCGAGGCGGCCGCGGCGTTGCGGGCGAACCAGCCGGTTTCGTTGCGCGAGGCCTCGAGCCCGGCCAAGGTCTGGTCGCGGGCCAGTTCAATCTCTTCCGTCGGGAAGGTCGGGTAACGCATGACCTGCGAAAGCATGTTCAGCCCAATGTCGGTGTGCTCAGTCAGCACCTTCACGTCCGCGCCGCCGCTGTCGACGCCGAGGCTGCCGCCGATGCCTTCCATCGTTTCCGCGATCTGCTGCTTGGTGAAGTCGCGGGTGCCGCAATCGAGCAGCGAGCCGGTGAAGCTGGACAAACCGTTCTCGTCGGCTGCTTCGCTGGACTTGCCGGCGCGCACGGCCGCCTGGACGCTTACAACGGGCAGGCCGCGGCGTTCGAGCAGCAGAACGATCAAGCCGTTCGGCAGAACCGTACGCTTGATCGGCAGGGGCTCGGGCTTCGCGTCGGCGACCCTGGCGCCATCGTCGGGCGGGCTCAGCTCCGGCACCAGCCAGCCGGTCACGGAGTTTTTCTCATAGAGATAGGTGGCGGCGACGCGGCGCACGTCCTCAGCGGTCACGGCGCGAATCAGGTCCGGGTAGTCCACGGTGTACTTCCAGGTGCCGTAGACGGTCTGGCTTGAGCCGAGAGACTGCGCCAGGTTGCTCGCGCTTTCCTGCGAGAAAATCCGGCTGCTGATGAAGCGGTTCTTGGTGCGCTCCAGCTCGTCGGCGGTGACGCCTTCGTCGATGACCCTCCCGATCTCCTGTGCGATCGCCTCGGTCAGTTCCGCCCGGGTGTGTTCAGGCGCCAGTTGCGCCCATACCCAGAACGTGCCGCCCAGTTTCTGGTCCGAGTTGCCACTGGCGATGCTCGTGGCGATTCGCTTTTCCTCAACGACCGCGCGGTACAGTCGGCTGGTGACGCCGCTGCCGAGAATCATGCCCAGCACGTCCAGCGCCGGCACGTCCTTGTGCCCGCCGGGAACCGACAGGTACTCGCGACCAAGCTCGGTGACGTCGGCCTGGTTCTTCACCTCGAACTCGACGGGGCCTTCGAACTTCACCGGCTTCGCGGCCGGGCGGTCAAGTTCCGGGCCTTTGGGGATGTCGCCGAACATGCCGCTGACCGTGTCGAGCGCTTCCTTGTCCGTGATGTCGCCGACCATGACCAGCGTGGCGTGGTTCGGATGGTAGTGTGAATCGTAAAACAGGCGCATGTCCCGGCGTGAGATGTCCTCCACGTCCTGCGGGAAGCCCAGCACCGGGTGCGAGTACGGGTGGGTCGGGCCGTAGAGCGTCTGGTCCAGGCGCTCCCAGAGCTGGCTGCTGGGGTCGTCGGCACTGATGTCGGATTCGGACTGCACGACTTTCTTTTCCGAGTCGAATTCGCCCAGATCGAGCGTCAGGTGCCGCATGCGGTCGGCCTCGATCTTGAGCGCTTCCTTGTAACGGCTCTTGGGCAATTCAAAGTAGTAGGCCGTGTAGTCGTTGCTGGTGAAGGCGTTGTTGCTGCCGCCGTTGCGCTGCGTGACCTTGTCGACCTCGCCGACTTTGTAGTTGCGGCTGCCCTTGAACATCATGTGCTCAAGGAAGTGCGCCATGCCGGTTTTGCCTGACTGCTCGTCCATGCTGCCGACCTTGTACCAGATGTAGGTCGAAACCAGCGGCACACCCGGGCGCGGGACCACCAGCAGGCGCAAGCCGTTATCGAGGACGTGCTCGTGCACTTCCAGCTTCGGCTCGGCGGGCTTGGCGGGGGCTTCCTGTCCCTGCGTGAGCGAAACGGTGATCAGGGCGGCGACCAGCGCCGCGACCAGTGACTTCGAAAAGAGGTTGGTACGCACAGCGGGATTCTCCGGTATCACAGCGGGCGCCCCCAACAGGCGCCCGTGCAATGTTAGTACGAATGAGGTACGGCCTGCCAGCCGGGGAAACTACTTGTCGCCGACATAAAAGCGGTCGTTCGGCAACTCGGGGTCGAGGGTGAATTCGACGGTTACGCCCTCGGCGTTCGGCGTGGCCGCTACCCAGCGGATCTGGGACAGGTAGCCCGGCGCCGATACCCGGAACAGTTCCGGCTTGCCGGTTGCCTCGATGACGATTTCCTCAGTTGGCGTGTTGCCCACGCTGACCCATTGGCCGTCGCTGTTGTACCACTCAACCAGCGCGCCGGCCGGGTTGCTGCGGATGACGGCGCCCGCCTTGGGCGTCTTGTAGTCGTAGTAATCGCCGGCGGCTTTCTCGGCCAACAACTCGCGCTCGATGCGTGGGTTGTAGCCGACTTCCCCGACCTGGGCCGGGCGCCCCTGCGACCCGCAACCGCTTGACGCCAGCGCAATCAGCGCCGCGGCGCACACGAGCAAAAAGGTGCGTGCGAATGCCATAACTTGAGTCCGGTTGTGCCGCTGGGGGTCACACCAGCATAGCGCGCAGCCCCGCCGTGTAAACGTTGCGGTTGATTTGCCCGTGACGAAACGGTTACTTTTCGCCGCTGTCGTCCTTTTGGGCCTCGGCCTGGCGGCGGGCTGCTTCCAGCGCGTTCTTGTCGATCTTGCGGGTCTGCATCTTCAGGCGGCTCTTGGCGAGCTTGACGATGCTCTCTGCCACCTGTTCCGGGCTGAGTTCGCTCGTGTCCAGCTCCACGGCGTCGAGGGCTTTCTTGAGCCCGCCGAGTTCACGCCCCATGTCGAGGTAGTCGCGCTTGGAGACGTCTTCCAGCACTTCCTCATAGCTCGTCTCCGCGCCGCGTTGCATGAGTTCGGTGTGGCGGCGGCGGGCCCGTACTTCCGGCGTGGCGAACATGTAGATCTTCAGGCTGGCATTCGGGAATACCAGCGTTCCCTGGTCGCGCCCTTCGGTGACCAGGTTGCCGGCCTCGCCGATCTTGCGCTGCATGTCGACGAGGAAGTTGCGCACCTCCATGACGTCGGCGACGTAGTGGATGTTGCGAGTGACTTCCTGGGTGCGGATCTTGTCGGTGACGTCTTCTTCTTCGAGGAACACCAGCATTGGTCCCTCGTGCTTGAGCTTCACTGAAAGCTTGACGTCCTTGATGCAGTCGGCGATTTCCTTCGGATTGTCGAGGTGCACGGCCGCCCGCATGCAGTGCAGCGTAAGCGCGCGGTACATGGCGCCGGTGTCGAGATAGCGCAGTCCCAGCCGCAGCGCGACCAGCCGCGCGATGGTGCTTTTGCCGGCGCCGGAAGGTCCGTCGATGGTGATGATGTTGCCGGACATGGCCCCCCTACTTTCCCTGCTGCTCACCCAGTTTGACCACGACCTTCATCTCCTTGCCGGAGACGCGTGTGACCATGGTGCGCTGTGTCCTGAATTCGTTGCCGAAAGTTTTACCTTCCCGCTGCTTCAGCGAAATGGCCTTCACGCCGCTGACGTGCACGCCCGTATCTTCGGGCAGGGTGATGGACGCGCCGTCGAGGGTCAAGGTTCCGTCCGTTTCACGGTGCAGGCGCGTGCCGCTGATCGAGTACGCGTCGCGGGAAACCTCAATGGGCCCTTGCGCGTTGACGTCAACGATCTGGCCAAGCCCGTCGAAGGTGAACAAGGCTTCGTTCATCTTCAGGTCCAGCGGCGGCACGTGCGCGCCGGTACTGCGGAAATGCCCCTGCAGCCCGCCCGCGCCGGCGACGTCGATCAATGCGGACAGCAGCGCTCGGCAGCGGCGCACGGATCGCATAGCGGCCAGCAGTTCGTGGTCGGCCATGGTCTGGCCGGTCATCCACATCTGCATCGCCAGACGCATCACCCGCCGGGCATCCCTCGCCTCCGTTACCGCCTTCCATGGCTGGTCAGCGCCGGGGCCGGCCGGGCGCTTGCCGAGCGTGGCCTGCTCAAGCAATTCGGTGGCGTGTTCGAGTTCGCTCAGCCGGGACGGCAGGGCGCGCTTCGCCTGGGCGGCCTTACCAAGGGCGGCCCGGACGCGCGGGACCAACGTGGCGTCGTCGGTCGGGGATTCCAGCGGGCGGAAGGTGATTTCCAGGCGCTCGGCGGATTCCAGCAGCCAGCTTCCGTCGTAGGCGAAAGCGCCCTTGCGGACGTAGTCGCCGAAGAACACTCCCGCGTCTTCCACCCTGAGCCTCGCATTGTGCCGCAGCACCACGGACAGCGGGGCGTCGGCGGCGCGCTGGTTGTCCGAGCCGCTGAGTTCGATAGCGTCCTCGGCGCTGGCGGTGATCTTGTCGAACCGCGAATTCACGTAGGCCGAGCCCTCAAGCAGCAGTACGTTCACGCTGGGGGCCTTGTTGTCACTGCGGGTGCTGCTGGCGAACACGCGCCGGCCGTGGACTTCGTACAGTTGCTGGACTTCCGGGTCGTTCAATTCGTCAAGATCCTTGATCGCGGAACGCCCGGCGCGCGGCGTCAGGAAGTCGCCGTACACGAGCCGGAAGTCGGGCGAGTCGGCCTCCATCAGTTTCTGTAGCTCGCCGATACTTGCCGTGAAGCTGAGACCGAAGTTGAGCCAGGCGGCGTCGGGCTGGGGCGGCGGGCCGAGCTCGTCGGGGCGCTTCGGCAGCAGGTCGAGCTCGCGCCGGAAGTAGTCAACGCTTTCCTCATTGCGCACGACGATCCGGCCGGGGCCGCTGATGCGCGTTACCAGCCGCTCGTCTTCTTCATGCACGTCGATGCCTTTGCTCAGCAGCAGGTCGTAGCCGATGGTGGCCAGTGCGTCGGCGTCGGCGGGCGCATCCAGTTGTGCGAAGCGAATTGCACCGTTCTTGATGCTCAATGCCGTGAATGCGCCGTTGAGTGTTACCAGGTCGCGGTCGTCACGAGGCAACGGCTCATGGTCGAGCTGCACGTTGCCCTCGGCCGCGAGGGTGATGTCGCCGGGGTCGCCCGAAGTCAGCAGGTCGAGATCGAGCAGATTCGCGGCGCGGACGGTCAGGCGCCCGTCCCTTGCGGGCGGCGGGACGATCTTGTTTTCGGCGTCGCGGTACGGGTCCTGCAATCCCAGCGCGATCCGCAGCAGGTCGGAGAGCGGGGCATTCGAGTAGACGACGCCGAGAATGTCCGGCCCGTGCACCCGCACGCTGGCGCGCCCTGAAATGAACGAGCCTTCCGCGCGTGAGCCGTACACGGCGGCCGTCTGCAACTTCACGTCCGCGTCCTGCGATTGCCGCAGCCCCGGCACTCTGAGTAGCGGAGAGTATCCTTCCGCGATGGCGTCGAAGCTGTTGTTGTAGACGTTCTTGCCTTTCGCAGCGTCGTCGCGCACCGAGAACAGGCGCACGAGCCGGCCGTTGATCTGCCATTCGAGGCGTTCGTCGATGAAGCGCTTAACACGGGCGCCTTCCGACAACTCAGTGGAAATCTGCGCAGGTGCGCCGCCGACGATGCCCTGCGGTATCTGTACGTTCATGTAATCGCGCGCGCGCAGCTCGATGCGGGGGTGTTCGTTGTCATCGGTGATTTCCTGGCGAAGCGTGAGTGTGGGGTCGCCTTCCAGGCGCACGTCGCGGCGGTCGCCGAATTCGCGATAGCGCAGGAAGGACGAGCCGCCGTCGAACTCGTCGCCGACGATCCGCACGTTCTGGTATGCGTCGATGGCGAGATCGGTCAGGGAGGCTTGCAGTGTCTGCCCGTCTTTTTCCTTCTCGTCCTTCTTGCCGGTATCCTTTGTGTCTTCATTCGTTTTGCGCAGGATCGTACCGCGAATGTCGAGCTGGTTGGAACTCATCTCGAATCGCCGTGAGTCGCTTTCCAGCGCCATGCTGGCGCGGCGCAACATATGCAGGTCGGCCCGGGAGGCCCTGTCAGTGACCGCAAGCTTTACGTCGCCGAAGCAACTGACGTTGGCCACTGCGCCTTTGTCGTCCTCTTTCGGGCCGATCTCGGGCAGGTGCGCCAGCCGCAGCTTGAGTTCGCCGCCGCGGCTGCCGCTGATCAGGACCTGGTCCAGCAGGAAACGCTCGTCCTCCTTTACGTCCTGTTTTCCGTCGTTCTCGATCAGTTTCACGTAGATGGTCGAATCGGCGATGCTGGCGTTCACCAGCTCGGAGCCCTCGGCGCCGCTGCGCAGCTTTGCGTCGCCCGCGCTCGTCAGCTTCAGCTCGATGCCGTCGGTGTAGTACAGCTCGCCGGCGCCCTTCGGAATCGTAAGCAACCCGCCGTCCGGCAGGTCGGCGGTCAGCCCGCTGTCGCAGGTGAAGTTGTGGGTTGAGGGCTTGTAGACGAACGAGTCGGCCCTGAGCACGAACGAATCCTTCTCGCGTTCGATGACCAGTTCGGCGTTGTCGATGGAAATGTTGCCGTCTCGCTCGCGGCGGGCGACTTCGCCCTTGAGCACGCCTTTGCGATTGCCGTCCTTGTCGAGCAGGATCAGCCGCGCGTTCTCGACCTCGAACTGGTTGATGCCGGGCAGGAACTGCGCACACAGCGGCAAGCTGAATACCGCCAACAGGACTGTGAGCGCGAGACTATTCCGTCCAGACAATCGTGATCTCCCCGCCGATGGGCTGGTAAAGCTCGGCCGTGACGGACGTGTTGTTGAACTCGTAGGTGAGCTTCGTGGTGTCGATATCGAGCGAGTAGTAACCGTTGAGGACCTTGATGCGCTTGAGGTTGCTGCCTTCGACGCTTTCGATCGACACTTCGTTGCGGTTGAGCCCTGAAAGGTCGAGCCGCACGTGCACGTTCTGTTCGTTGAAATTCGCGCGCTGGCTGGAAAGCACCTTCATGTCCACAGGGATGCTGCTGGGCAGGTTGTCCACACGGGCGCCTTTCTGGGCCAGCCAGTTCGGGTAGACGATCTCGACGGGGAAGTCGCGGCTGACCTGCACGTAGTCCTGCAACGGCGTGAAGCTGATGCGCACGTTAACCAGTGAAACGGCGCGCCTTTGCTCAACGCCCTGGTCGTCCTTGTAGATCTCGCGGACTTCGACACCTTCGATCGGCAGAAGCTGCATGTTCGAGACAATCGACCCCTGCTGCAGCACCTGCTCGGTCGTCTGTTGGTTCAGGCTTACGAAGTTCGCCAGGGCCTGCTCGGCGTCGACGGCGATGCGCAACTTGGCCAGACTGTTCGGGTCGGTGATGGCGTCGACCAGGCTGGCCGGGCCGCGGACTTCGAGATCGTTGGTCGGCTGCGCCTCAGCACTGTAAGTGTAGGTGCGCGGCGGGCTGCCCTCCTTCAGCACCACCTGGATCTGGCCCTTGCTGGTGTTCGCGAGGTCGACGTAGGCCTTGCGTTCCACGTAGCGTTCCAGCGTGATCTGGAAGACGCGCTCGCCGCCCAGCGGGCGCACGGTCAATTCCGCCGGCGCCACGGCCTCGCTGGTCGCCTCGAACTTGCGGATGTCGACCGTGAGGGTCAATTGCTGCTTGCGGTTGACCTGCACGTTGGCGATGTCGGCCGCGGTGATCTCATAGCGGTACGTGAAGCGGTTGGCGTTCTGGTCCAGCTCGGCGGCGAAATCGTTGATCTCTTTGGTCGGGCCGGAGACCTCGAGGCTGACCGGTTGCAGGCCCTGGCCCATCACGCGCCAGTCGTTCTTGAGTTCGTCGCTGAGTTCAAAGCGTACGCGCCCGGCGTCCTTGAGCTGCTGCGTGACGGAAACCATGTCGCGTGCAATCCACCACAGCAGAACGGCAAGGCCCAGAATCACGATGTGTACGAACCAGCCGGTGCCGCTCCAGCGCCGGTCGTTGCGGCGCGTTTCCGCGCGCCGTGAGGCACCGGGGGCGCGAATGCCGCTGACGCTTGTGCTGGGGCTGCCGCTCATGCCTGTCCGATCGTTGCGGGTTCGGCGCTGACCGACTGCAGCACCGCGCCCAGGTTCTCGCGCAGCGCCTTTTCGAGTTGGTCGCGCGAGAGGTCCTGTTGCAGTTCGCCCTTCAGCGCGACCGACACCTTGCCGGTTTCCTCACTGACGACGATCACCAGCGCGTCGGTTTCTTCACTGAGCCCGATACCCGCACGGTGGCGCGTACCGAGACGCTTGCTGATGTCCGGGTTTTCCGTCAGCGGGAACAGGCAGCCGGCCGCCACCACGCGCGAGCCGCGCATGATAATCGCGCCGTCGTGAAGCGGGTTGCCCGGGTAGAAGATGCTGTCCACCAGCTCGGGCGTGAACATGGCGTCCACTTCGATGCCGCGTTCGACGTAATTACGCAGCCCGACGCCGCGCTCGACGGCGATCAGCGCGCCGGTCTTGCCGCGTGCCAGGCGGAAAATGCTGGCCACGATCTTGGGCACGATGTCGTCCTTGGGCGCCAGCAGGCGGTTGAAGACGCGGTTCTGTCCGAGGCGCGAAAGCCCGCGTCGCAGTTCGGGCTGGAAGACGACGATCACCGCTATGAACAGGTAATCGACCACCTTTTCCAGCAGCTTCTCGATGCGGTACAGCCCGAGGGTATCGGCGACGAGATAGATGCCGATCAGCAGCGTGGTGAAAATGATCGCGACGCCGCGCAGGGCGCTGTCGCCGGTGCTGCCTTTGACGAACTTGTAGACGACGACCAGGAAGCCGTAGATCAGCGCGATCTCAAAGCCGTAGATGATGTACTCGCTCATCCCTCGCCTCGCGTCATCGCCTGCGCCACCGTAAGTGCCCTTCGCATCGGACCGGGCTCGTGCACCCGCAATACCGATGCGCCCTTCAGCGCACCGATCAACCCGGCCGCCAGCGATTCCGGTTCGCGGTCGGAGACGGGGCGCCCGGTCAGGTGCCCGAGAGTGGATTTCCGGGATGCCCCCAGCAGGATCGGGCAGCCCAGCCCGGACAGTTGATCGAGCGCGTTCACGAGCTCGCAGTTGTGCTGTGGAAGTTTAGCAAAGCCGAAACCCGGGTCTATCCAGATGCGCTCGCGCCGCACGCCGGCTTGCACCGCGGCGTCGATTCGCCCGGCCAAGTAATCCCGCACCTCATTGACCACATCGTCATAATCGGTCTGCGCCTGCATGTCGCGCGGGGTGCCGCGCATATGCATCAGGATCAGCACGCAGTCGCGCTCGGCGCACAGGGGCAGTATCGCGGCGTCGTGGCTTGCGGCGCTGACGTCGTTGACGATGCTCGCGCCGGCGTCCAGGGCGGCCCTGGCAACCTTCGCCTTCATGGTGTCGATACTGATGGGCGTGTGCGGCAGGCGTTCGTGCAGCGCTGCAATCACGGGGGCGGTACGCGCGATTTCCTGCTTCACGGTCACGGGCGCGGCGCCGGGACGGGTGGACTCGCCCCCTATGTCGATGATGTCAGCGCCGTCTTCGAGCATAGCCTCGCCCGCGCTGGCCGCGGCGTCGGTCGAGACGTGCTTGCCGCCGTCGCTGAAACTGTCGGGCGTGACGTTGAGGATCCCCATCACGAGCGGCGGTCGAAACGCGCGATCCCCGGACGGGCCGGGGATCTTGATCTCGCGAAGGTTCGGAAAGCTTGCGCTCATGCCGTGCCGGGTTGCTCCTGGGCCCCGCCGAAGCCGGTAGTTTCGCCGTGCGGCCGTTCCTTGGCGCTTTCTTCGAGCTGTCGGTGCTTGGCCGCGGCGGCCTCGCGCTTTTCTTCCTCGGCGACCTGCTTGCGGTGCGACTCGAGGTCGCCGCCCTGCAGCACCGTGACGATGTCCTCGTGGTCGAGGGTTTCGTATTTAAGCAGCGCTTCGCCGATGCTTTCCAGCTTGTCGCGGTTTTCCTCGATCAGCTTGACCGTCTTGTCCCACGCTTCGTCGATCAGGCGGCGCATTTCCTCGTCGATGGCTTTCTTGGTTTCATCGCTGAAATCGCCGGGCTGCTTGATCGACTGTCCCATGTAGGACTGGTCCTCATCGCCCGCGTAGTTCAGCAAACCGAGGCGCGGGCTCATGCCCCACTCGGTGACCATCTTGCGGCTGATGTTGGTCGCCTGCTGGATGTCGCTGGCGGCGCCGGCATCGATTTCGCCGAACATCACGTGCTCGGCGGCGCGTCCGCCAAGCATAACCATCAGCATCTGCTCGGCCCGGGTTTTGGGCATGCTGTAGCGGTCCTTTTCGGGCAGGCTCATGGTCGCACCGAGTGCCCGTCCGCGCGGGATGATGGTTACCTTGTGCACGCGGTCGGTCTTGGGCGTCATTTCCTGCACTAGCGCGTGGCCGGCCTCGTGGTAGGCCGTCAGCTTGCGCTCTTCCTCTTCCATGACGCGGCTGCGCTTCTGGCGCCCGAAGGCAACGCGGTCGCGCGCCTCGAGGATGCAGTCGCGGGTGATTTCATCGAGGTTGCGGATGACGGCGATCAGCGCCGCTTCATTCACGAGGTTCATGATGTCCGCGCCGCTGAAACCCGGGATCAGGCGGGCGACTTCGGCGGCGTCGATGCTGTGCCCGGCCTTCACCTTCTTCAGGTGCACGCGCAGGATTTCCTCGCGACCCTTCAGGTCCGGCAGGTCGATATAGACCTGGCGGTCGAAGCGCCCGGGGCGCAGCAGCGCGTTGTCGAGCACGTCCGGGCGGTTGGTGGCGGCCAGGATGATCACACCCTCGCTGCTGCCGATGCCGTCCATTTCGACCAGCAGGGCGTTGAGCGTCTGTTCGCGCTCGTCGTGTCCCCCACCGACGCCGGTGCCGCGGCGGCGCCCGACGGCGTCGATTTCGTCCACGAAGATGATGCAGGGCGCGTTTTCGCGGGCCGTACGGAACAGGTCGCGCACGCGGCTGGC
>JAGQRI010000184.1:22048-26664 GCA_020425515.1 Planctomycetota bacterium
GCCTTGGCCAGCAGCGTCTTGCCGCAGCCGGGCGGGCCGATCATCAGCACGCCCTTGGGAATCTTGGCGCCGAGGCGGGTGAAGCGCTGCGGAGTGCGCAGGAATTCGACGATTTCGGCCACTTCCTCTTTGGCTTCGTCGGCGCCGGCGACGTCGTTGAAGGTGACGGAAACGTCTTCCTTGCTGAACATCTTCGCGCGGGACTTGCCGAACGACATCACGCCACCGCCCAGCGGTCCCCCGCCGCGGCGGAAGAAGAAGAACCAGATCACCGCCACA
This sequence comes from Planctomycetota bacterium, assembly GCA_020425515.1. GTDB lineage: Bacteria > Planctomycetota > UBA8742 > UBA2392 > UBA2392 > JACKID01. The sequence continues at coordinate 22,328 of JAGQRI010000184.1, forward strand.
ATGATCAGGATCGGGATGATGTTCTTGAGGAACCAGCCGAGGTTGTCGTTCACCTCTTCGGTCTTGATCTCGACGTCGGACAGCAGGCTCTTGCTGGCCTCGCCCTTGTTGATGGCCTCTTCGTGCTGCTTCAGCCAGACTTCCCACTGGTGCGAGTCGATCTTGGCGGAAAACTGCTCCGGCTTGCCTTCCGGTACGCTCTCGTACTTGCCCTTGATGTAGACGACGTTGCCGCTTTCGGGCATGCGCACTTCGAGGCTCTTGACCTCGTTCTTCTGCAGCTTGGCACGCAGTTGCGAGGCATCCAGCTCTTCGCTGGCGCCGCCCATTTCGAACACCGCCACCAGCACCAGCAACAGCACCATGGCGGCAAGTGCGATCATGAATACGGGGATGCCCTTGGTCTTGCGACCCGGCGGTCCCGGGCGCTTTGATTCAGGCTCGTTGTTGTCTTCCAGCTTCATCTAACTCCCTGCGAAACCAGTCGGGTACTGTATCAGCAAAATGGCCCGTTGGGACCCGGCTTTTACTCGCTTGCCCATTCCTCGTCGGCGGCGACGTCGACGATTTCCCTCACCAGGTCGCGCCACAACCTTTCCAGCCCGGCGCTTCGGCTGTCGCCCAGCAGCGGCGTGTAGCTGGTCGAGACCGTCACCTTGCGCCGCGAAACACCGCCGGGAAACTCTTCGCCGATCGCTTCCACCACTGCCGTGGCCTTCAGCAGAATCTCGGCGGGCTGACCGGTATCCAGGTCCTCAACCAGGTTGGGTTCGTCAAACCTGGTCAGTGAGACGCGCAGCCGAACATCGGATGCGCCCTCGCTAAGCACCAAACGCCGGTTGGTAACGATTTCATCCTTCAGGCGGCGGGTGAGTTCGTATTCCAGCCCCGGGCGATTCGGGAAGGTGCGGTTTTCGACCGTCTGCAGGCTGACCGCGCGCTTCTTGCTGTCGCCGGAGGCGCGCCCCACACCCGGCCCCCACACGTACGCCCCGCAGCCCGAAACGGCGAGCAGCATAAGCAGCACGACTGGGAATTGCAGGCGCATCAGTGGGCCTTGCGCAGTTCGGCAACGCGCTTGTCGCGTTTGGCCTCCCATTCGGCGGCGCGCGCGGCGTAATAGTCGGCCGCGTCGCCTTCGCCGAGACGGCTGTACTGGTCGGCCGAGTTCAGGTCACGCTCGACCATTACGTCGTAGACGCTGGTCATCAGGTTGATGAATTCCTCGTGGGTGGCGTCGGAGATGTTGGGGTTTTCGAGCATGTAGAGTTCGTACTCGCCCAGCAGTTCCATGGCTCGTTCGTACGGCACCAGGTCGTAGGTGTGCCCCTTGGACGTGTCCATGGTTTCCTTGATCTGCCACATCAGCGCGTACGGGCGCCAGCGCGTGTCCGTGTCGCGCAGCCCGGCCCCGCTGAACAGGTAGCCGAAGGTATTCGCCGCCAGCGCGTGGGCCCCGTTGCGCCGCTGCGCCTGCCCCTCAATGAACAGCGCATCGGCCTTGACGGAGGGCGCCGGGTTCATGACCAGCAGGTCGTCGCACAGCGCGATCACCTGGTCGAAGTCGCGGGCGGCGTAACTGAGCCAGGCGATATCGCGGGTAAGCTCGGCGACGTCGGCGCGGAACTCACGCAGGTCGAGTGCCGGCAGATAGTAGGTGACGAGCGTGCGGCAATCGCGGACGGCCGCCAGAAGCTGGTTGGTGTCGTACAGCGAATCCGCGTCGGTGCCGAGTTCGTTGACGAAGTCGCCGATATCCTTGGCGCGCAGGTCGTTGATTACCGTGCGGAACTCCTCACCTTGGAGCATCAGCTTTTGGAGGCGCGAGTCGTAGATCGGCGCGAGGTACAGGAACAGCCATTGGTCCAGCGCAACGCTTTTCGGCGCGCCGGCATCCGGGTCACGGCTGCGCCCGTACTCGAGGCGCGCGCGAATCCGGAGCAGGATTGCCTCAACGGCGCGGGTGCCTTCGGGGAAGCTGTCGGTAAGGTTTTCGCTGTAAAGGATCGCCTTGGCCCAATCCTTGTTGTCGAACGAGGTCTGCAACGCGCGGAAGACCATTTCCTCGTCGCTGCTGCGCTCGGCGCCCTTGCGGATGATGCCTGTACCCGGCAGGTAGATCAGGCGCCCGCTGCCGGTGGGCCCGCCGTAGCGCGGCTCGGGCGTGTGTGCGCAACCCGCCAGAATCGCGACGAGCATCAGCGCGCCAAGGACCAGGTGATGAGACTTCATAGCACTCCGTCTACAGGGGGCGGGCGGGGTCCAGGGCCGCGAAAGTACGCAAGCGCCGTCCACCCTGCATTGCCACCAGCCAGGCGAGCAGGCTAGACGCGCCGGCATAGGCGTCAACTTCTATATTGTCGCTCGCCGTGCCGATTGCCAGTGACTGTAGCGCGTGCAGTGTGCGCGGCGTGATGCGGACGAGGTCGGAGCGATGCTCGTTGTGCGGCGGCGCGAGCAACCCCATTTCGCCGAGGCTGAACGCAACCTCCACCTTGCCCGAAGGCTCCATGCCGCTTGCCACACACTCCGTCACGACCGGCTCGATGCCGAGCGCACTCAGCAGGCTCCAGGTGAAATGCGCCAGCACCCGTTCCGGCGCCTCGCCGGCCGCCAGCGCGCGCATTGCCTTGACCGTCACCAGCAGGATCGACGGCCCGTCGTGCGGCGACACCTCGATCGCCAGCAGCAACTCGCGAATACGCTCCACGGCGCTGAATGCGGCATAGTCAGCGCGGGCGCCGGGGAAGAAATCCAGCAGCTCGGCCTGGGACAGGATGCTGAGCGTGCCGCGCTTGCTGCGGTCGTACAGCACGACGTTGTACAGGCACATCAGGTCCAGCGGGCCACCGATGCTGGACTTCGCCCGCTTGGCGCCCTTCGCGATCGCCCCGACGGTGCCCAGCGAATCGCTCAGCAGAGTCAGGATCTGGCTGGTCTCGCTGAAGTCGACCTTGCGCAGACAGAGAGCGGTTGTGGTGATAAGTGCCATGGCGACGGGGCTAGTGCTTGACTTCGGTTTCCGTGATGTCGGACGTCTGGGTCAGGCGCACGCGCTTGATGCGCTTTTCGTCGGCCTCGATCACGGTGAGCTTCACTTCGCCGATTTCCACTTCGTCGCCCTCGCCCGCCAGGCGACCCAGGTGGTGCAGGATCAGCCCGCCGAGACTGTTGTATTCAGGCCCTTCCGGCAGGTCCAATTCGAGTGATCGATTGAGTTCATCGAGGTCCACGTCGCCGTCCGCTTCCGCGACGTTCTTGTGGAACGGCAGGATGGCGCGGTGTGCGCGCTCGACCTCGCCCTCGTCGTATTCGTCCTGGATGTCCCCCACGATCTCCTCGAGGATGTCCTCGAGTGTGATCATGCCCGCCGTGCCGCCGTGCTCGTCGGTCAGGATGGCTATCTTCAGCCGGTCCGCCCGCATCTCGCGCAGCAGGTCGTCCAGCACCTTGCTGGCGGGCCAGAAACGCGCCGGGCGAATGATGCTGCGCAGGCTGTCCGGGCGCTCGCCCTGCTTGTTCCACGTCGGCACGAGATCGCGGGTATAGAACACGCCGATGATGTGGTCGCGGTCGTTCTCGAACACCGGCACGCGGCTGTGGCCGTGCTCGACCGCCAGGCCCAGTGCGGCGTCGATGCCTTCATTCACGTCCGCGCAGATCATATCGGTGCGCGGGATCATGGCACGCGAGGCCGGCGTCTGCCCCAGCTCGACGACCTTCTGGATCATCTCGCGTTCTTCTTCGTCGAGAACGCCTTCGCGCTCGGCCTCTTCAAGGCTGTCGGCGAGGTCTTCTTCGAAGCTTTCCTGCGCGGTTTCCGAGACGTCCACGCCCTCGATTCGCGCGCCCATCCGGCGCACGCTGCTGCTGATGATGGTGAACGGTTTCAGCAATATCGCCAGCCAGGCGAACACGGGCAGCAGTACCAGCAATGCCGACTCTTCGCGGTGGCGCAGGATCAGCGGCGGAACGATAACGACACACACCAGCAGCGAGACGATGCTGAGCACGCCGCCATACAGCAGGTGCGCGATCTGAAACTCGACGCCCTCCGGCATGATGATGATCATCCAGCCGGTGAAGTGCAGCACGAAGCCGATGATGCGCCCGGTCTCGGCGACCTGGATGAATTCGTCGTCGCGGCGGCACAGCGCCTCGAACTTGCGCTGGGTGGCCTCGTCGTCTTCGGGGATCAGTTCGAACAGCAGGGACAGGGCGTAGCCGTGCAGGGCGTCGCTTACCACCGAGACGTAAGCGATCCAGCAGAATGTCAGGATGACTCCGGCGACGCCTATCCAGAACGCCGCTGTTGCTGGGTCCAAGAAAGGACTCCC
>JAGQRI010000184.1:26767-35373 GCA_020425515.1 Planctomycetota bacterium
AGCAGTGACGTTTACGACTACTATTATGAAAACTACCTCATCCTGTACAACCTGTACGGACGAGGGCGCCCCCGCGTCACCCGCGAACAGTATGAAGAGCTCGATTCCGAGCTGATGAAAATCGTCAGCGAGGCCGACAGCGGCCAGCTTTCCCACGTACAGATGGTGCGCGTGCGTGACATCGAATACGTGCTGATGGATGACGTCGCCGAGGCCCTGCTCGACCGCCCCAACACGTCGGTGTAGGCCGCATGAGCGACGATATCCTGCTGACTTGCCAGAGCATCGACTTCGAAGATGGCTACCCCGTCCTTCGCAAGGTGTTCCGCCACATGGCACGTACGCCCGAGTCTTACGTGATCTGGATTGAACCGTCATGGCAGGGACCAATTCACATTCTGCTTCAGTACTCTAACGGCCATTTCGAGCATCACGGAGACCGCGAGTTGACGGGTGCGGGGAACGACTACTTCGCAGCCACACCGCCTGTCGGCTTTGAAGGCGCGGTCGAGGTTGTTATCGTAGACGCGACAACCGGCAATGCGCGCGCCTCGCGTATCGTCCACTTTGGAGGTCTTTCATGAGCCAGCAGGCTCCTACGAAGATCAAGCACTACCGCTACGATCCCGAGTTGAAGCGTGTAGTTCTGCTTTCCGAGGCGGAATGCTCACCCGGTGACCTCAAAAGCCTTAACCCGGAAGTGCGCAAGCGCCTTGAAGACTTCCTTGCGAAGTACGGCGACAAGCGCAAGTCGTCCTGACGCCGAATTCCATACGGTCGTATCCTTGCTACAACCGATACCTGTAACGGGCAGCGGAGACTGTTGTGTGCGGCATTGTCGGATACGTCGGGTCGCGTGAGGCGACGGAAGTGCTGATCGAGGGCCTGAAGCGCCTCGAATACCGCGGCTATGACTCCGCCGGTGTGGCCGTGCTGAACGGCAGCGGGGTGCAGGTACGCAAGGCCGTCGGGCGCCTCAGCGAACTCGAAAAGACGCTCTCAAGTAACGGCGTCCACGGCGGCGTCGGCATCGGCCACACGCGCTGGGCCACCCACGGCGTACCCAACGAGGTCAACTCGCACCCGCACGTCAGTTTCGACGGCAAGCTCAGCATCATCCACAACGGCATCATCGAGAACTACCGCGAGCTCAAGAACGAACTGCTCGAACAAGGCGTCGCCTTCAAGTCCGACACGGACACAGAAGTCGTCGCTCACCTGCTCGCCAAGGCATACGACGGCGACCTGTTGAAGGCCGTCCAAAACGTCCTGAAGCGTCTGCGCGGGGCCTATGCCATCGCGGTCTGCCACGCCGACCAGCCGGACCGCATTGTCGCCACCCGCATGGGCAGCCCGCTGGTGATCGGGCTGGGCGAAGGCGAAAACTTCCTCGCCAGCGACGTGCCCGCCCTGCTCAAGTACACCCGCAAGATCATCTACCTCGAGGAAGGCTGGCTGGCAGAACTGACCACCTGCGGCGTGCGCATCTTCGACGCGGACATGAAGCCGGTCGAGGCCGCCGTCAGCGAAACCAGCCTGACGCTCGATGCCGCCGAAAAGGAAGGCTACGAGCACTTCATGCTCAAGGAAATCCACGAGCAGCCCCGCGCGCTGGCGGAGACGATCCGCGGACGCATTGAGGGCGAGCGCGTGGACATCGGCGAGTTGCAGCTCGACCCTGAGATGCTGCGCGGCGTCAACCGCATCGCCGTGCTTGCTTGCGGCACCAGCCTGTATTCCGGCATGGTTGGCAAGTACCTGCTGGAGCGCTTCACCCGTATCCCCACGGAAACCTGGTCCGCCAGCGAGTTCCGCTACGCCGACCCGGTGATCGACCCCGGAATGCTCGTCATTGCCGTCAGCCAGAGCGGCGAGACGGCCGACACGCTGGAGGCCCTGCGCATCGTGAAAGCCGGCGGCGCGCGCACGATCGCCGTCTGCAACGTGATGGGGAGCAGCATTCCGCGCCACTGCGACGCCACGCTCTACACCCGCGCCGGGCCGGAGATCGGCGTCGCCAGCACCAAGGCCTACACCACGCAGCTTGCCGGTTTCGTGCTGCTGGCGGCGGGCATCGGGCGGACACTCGGGCGCGTCGACTCGGCCGAGGAAGCCAAACTGGTACAGGGGCTGCGCGATCTCCCCGGGCAGGTGAAGAGCCTGCTGGATGAGGACATCGTGGCCGTCAAACGCTGCGCCAAGCGCTACAAGGACGTCTTCAACTTCATGTACATCGGGCGGCACTTCAACTACCCGACCGCCCTCGAAGGCGCGCTGAAGCTGAAAGAGATCAGCTACATCCACGCCGAGGGTTACGCCGGCGGCGAGATGAAACACGGCCCGCTGGCGCTGGTGGAAGGCACTTTCCCGACCATCGCCATCGCCCCCGAAGGCAAGACGCGCGAGAAGCTGATCAGCAACGTGCAGGAGATCAAGGCCCGCAAGGGCGTGGTCGTCATGGTCAGCACGCACGGCGACGAAGAAGCACGCGAACTGGCCGACTACCTGATCGAAATCCCCGCCTGCCAGGAAGAACTCAGCCCGATCCTCGCGGTCGTGCCGTTGCAATTGCTGGCCTACTACACCGCAACACAGCTCGGGCGCGATGTGGACAAGCCCCGCAACCTTGCGAAGTCGGTCACGGTGGAATAGCGCCTGCGCCTTGCCCCCGCTGCCCCTTACGGATAGGCTTTTTTCACCCTGCCTTCCCCTGGGGTGTCCGTGGTGAAGCTTTCCCGTCTGCTTATCCTGTTCGCGCTGCTGTTGGCGGCGTGCGCTTCCGGCCCTGTCGGTCCCGACAACGGTAGTTTCGTTGCCGCCGAGACTGCGCCCGACGCCACGGGCGGCAATGCTACTGAGGTCGAACACCCGGCCGACAAGCCGCTGACCAGCACCGAGGAAGCCGAGGCGGCCCTCAAGATCAACAAGCTCGAAGTCGCCGCGGAGGGTGACGAGCGCGACAAGATCATCGAGGAACTGGTAGCGCTCGGGCCGCGCTACCTTGCGTTCTACCGTTCCATTGAGCGTGAAGAGGTCGCGCTAGACATGATGTACGTGATCCGCCGTATCGAGCGCGAGCACAAGATCGAGCAGCCCGCGCCGCCGGACAACAAGGATCCCGATAACAAGAATCCGAAAGACCCCGACCCCAAGGTCGGCAACGACGGGCCCACTATCCCCGAGTACAACGGCAAGCTGGACGACTTCGACCGGGGCGAGGTCGAGCGCTTCATGGCCGCACGCCTGGAGCAGGCCCGGAGGCTTCTCGACGGCGGACGCTACGAGCAGGCCCAGCGCATTGCCGAGGCCGCGATTGTGTTGCTGCCGGACAGCCGCCTGCGCCCGGAGTTCGACGCGCTGGTGCTGAAAGCGAAGGGCGAAAGCCAGTCCGACCTGCTGATCGCCGGCACGCTGAACCTGGAGCCCTCCAACCTGCAGTACGCGAAGCCCGAGAAGGGGGCGGCATTCGCGACGCCGCTGAACATCCGCTGTTTCCTCAAGAACGTCAGCACAACACCGATCACGCTGCGCCTGTACGAGGGCGAAGGCAAGGAAAGCATCCTGCAGCTCAGCGTGACCTACGAACAGTTGGACTACGCCGGCAACTCGATGTCGCAGACCGGCATCGTGCGCCTGCCGATCGACGCCGGCGAGTCCATCACGCTGAAGCCGAACGACAGCTACGAAATTGCCGTGCCGCTCGAAAGCCTGAGCAGCCTGGATTCCGACGCACCGCAGAAGTATGCGCTCGGCGCTGTGAAGATCGAGGCGGCCTTGCGCGTGTACGGCGCGTTCGACGGCGACGGACGCGCGCTGGTGTTGCGCCCGATCCGCTTCCCGGTACGCGACCTGCACGTCTACCCGGCGAAGTTCAAGCTGGACGAGGCCGCGAAACGCCCGATCACCACCATGCGCACGGCCATCAAGAACGGCGGCGCGCAGGACCTGTTCATGACGGCGCACCTGGTGGACGTCCGCGAAAAGCGCAATGCCGGCGATCTGCTGGTCGGCAAGGACTACGACGACAGCACGCTCAGCATGCAGCGCGCCCGGTTGAGGGCGATGAGCGTCGTGTTCAACACCGGCAAATCCTGGGACATCAAACGCTGGCGCGAATGGTGGGAAGAAAACCGCCTGCGCCAATAAGTACATAGCCCGGTGCGCAAGCGCCGGGGACACCGGCATGGAAGATCAGTGTTCGCGTGTGAAGCATTCGTCATGCGCGAAAAACCGGGGATGCCCTCAGCCAGGAATTCGCAGCCCGAAGCCGGCATCCCCGGGACTTGCGTCCCGGGCTATATTAGGCGCTAAAGTATCCCCTCCAATCTGCCGATAATCCTGTGGGAGATCGCCATGGCGTTGCCGCGTAATTTCAAACTGTCCGCCGACAAACGCACCCGGCTTGGTTCGCAGTTGCTGCGCCTGTCCAAGCGCTACGAGCGCGCGCTGGCCGAGCGCCTTTCCCGCTGGAAGCTGAGCACCACTCATTACGAGATCCTCAAGGTGCTGTACTCGGCGCCCGACTACTCGCTCACGCACACGCAGTTGGGCGAGGCAATGGGCATCACGCTGCCGAGTATCACCCTGGCCGTGAAAAAGCTCGGCGCGCTGAAACTGGTCGGCCACCAGCGCGGTGAAGACCGCCGCTCGCGCATAGTCAGCCTGTCGGTGAAAGGCGCGGAAACCCTGTCCGTGCTGTACGAGACCTATGAGGGTTTCGCGGAAGACCTGTTCAGCGCGATCCCGGACAAGTCCGCGGTCCAGGTCGAGAAGGCAATCGCCAGGCTCCTTTCGCGCCTCAGCGCCATGGAAGAATCCGCCCAAGCTTCGGCGGCTTAGTAGTTTACCCCACCCACGCGAGAGCCTTCGGGACCAACCGGGCTAAAGCGCCGTTCGCGCATCCGTCGATACACGGTTGATGCGTGCACGCCTGAAACAACTGTGGCGCTGGTGCAGGCGTGGGCTGATTGCCGCGTCGCTGATTGTACTGATCCTGTTCGGCTGGGTGGTGATCGGCGGTGGCTTCGAGTCATCGGTAAGCGCCGACTGCATCGTGGTGCCCGGCGCCGCGGTCTGGCGCAATCGCACGCCCAGCGACGCCCTGCTGTACCGGCTGGAAAAGGCGGCGCTGCTGTACAAGCAGGGTCGCGCGCCGACGCTGATCGTGACCGGCGGCGGCGTGGGCAATTACGCCGAAGCCAACGTGATGTGCGAATGGCTGGTCGAGCACGGCGTGCCCAAAACCGCGATCATCATCGACAACGAATCCGCCACCACCCGCGACAGCGGCGTCAACGTCGCCAGGCTCATGAAGCGCCGCGGCTTCAAGTCGGCGCTCGTCGTCAGCCAGTGGTTCCACGTCGCCCGCACGCGTCTATGCCTCGAGCAGGAAGGCATCGAAACCTACGCAGCCCCAAGCGACGGCAAGGTGCTGGTCAAGGAACCCTACTTCGTCGGGCGCGAAATGTTCGCCCTTCCCGCCTACGCCTTCCGCCTCGACGAACTGCGTTAGCGTCAGCGCAGGCGCTTTTCGAGATACTTGTTCAGCTTCGTCAACTTCAGTTTGGCGGGTGAACGCCCATGACTTGTTTCCTTCAACGCATCCTGCCAGGCCTCATCCGTTACCCAGTAGGTCGCGATAATCTTCGAATGATTCGCCGTCATAACCTTCAGCACGTGTGACATCCATTGAGCATCCACGTTGGTCGTATCCCCACCCGACTCAAGAACTGTCTCGTTGCCGAATCGGGCAACGAGGCCTTCCTCGCGCAACTCGGGGATGTCCAGGCTGACCGGAAGTTTCCATTGGAAGGCTACCTGCCACGGGCCGTTCGGCAGGCGGCCGGTTTGCGTCAGTTTCACGTTGCTGGAGGGAATCCCTCCCCCCAGCGGAATAGCACACGGAACAGTGCCGCCCGTCGTCACGATCAACTGTTGTCGGATGCTCGTGCTTGCCGCGTATGGAACGTAGCCTGAAAAATCGCCCTGCTCGTTCGAGTACATCACGTAGCCGTAACTCGTGTCCTCAAGGCGCGCGACGCCGTAGGACTGGAACTTCTCCGGTCCTTCCGGGTCAGCGGAATTGACGATGAATGCGCCAACCTGCCCGCTGATCTTGTCGCAAGGCTCCGACGCGCACTCAATGTTGACCGTAGCGCTGGTCCTGTTCCAGTCGGACAGGCTTACCAACTGCGGCAGCCCGCTGTGCCATTCCGCGCCGGTGACGCCGATGCGCAGCTCGCCATAGTGCTCGGGTACATGAAAAACCAATTCGCCGGACGGCGGCACGTTGGCGCTCATGTACAGCGAGTCGTCTATGGGGCAATCAACGCCCCGGCGTTCGACCCATGCACGGACTCCGCTTTCCAGCGCACCCGCGGGGGTGACGCGAACCACCAGTTTGTAGACCGGAGCAAGTTCCAGTTTGATTTGGGGGGCGGCCTCGCCGTTGCGTTTCAATACAGTCGACTCAGCGCCGCCCTCAATCCGAAATGCGGGTGAATGCACCATCACGCGCAGCCCGTCGCGGCGGTAATCCCGCGCCTGGTTTTTGGTGAGTTGCAGCACGAACGTGTCGCGGGCGGGATTTACCGCGCAAACGGAATCGGGAAAGTCCGGAAGATAGACCCACGCTTGCAGCCTGTGCGCGCTCCGCAACCGCTCGGTGTCTTCGCTGCCTAGTTCGGGAAACTTCACATGGCCCTGCAACAGGTAACCGAAGTCCGGCTCGACGAATGGGTTCTGGAAAGGATCCTTGCCTGACACCTCGGATAACCCGCCGCCTTGATGACTGACGGCGGGATAGCGTTCGGGGTAGTCATACAGTGTGGAAACGATGTAGCGCTGCAGGTCGAATTCCTTCTCGCCGCCGGCTACGTCGGGCTCACCGGGTTTGAGCACCGCCTCGACCTTCGCCTTCCTTCCCTCCGCTTCTTCAACAGGCGGCGGCGCGGTTTCCATCGGCTGAGGCGGCTGGGCCACACGCCTCGGCTCGTCCGGGATTTCCAGCGGCCTGTTCCCGCGGGTGTCGGCATCGCCGGCGTCAGGGCTGTCGCGGAATGCGGCGTCGGTGTCCGGGTTTATCACACGGGCATGGTGGTGCCCGCTTGACGGTCTTCCCCACTCGCCGATCGGGAAATCTACATCAAACAGGAACACCCAGGATGCAAACAGCACGGCAAACAGGATCAGCAACGTCGTCACGACGATGGTGCGGTTGCGGTTCATGACGCCTCCTCAGTACCGGCCCCCGGCACTGCCTCGTCGCCATTGTAACCGCCGGTGCGACAACTGAGAAAGGAAACAGCTTAATCGTCCTTGGGTTCTTCGCCGCCTTCGTCTTTCGGCTCTTCTTCCTTGGGCTTATAGTCCGGGTTGGCTTTCAGCGTCAGGTCGAGCTTCCAGGCCTTTTCGCTATCAACCTTGATGACCGTGTCCTCGGTCGCGAGCGGGAAGTCCTTGATGGTCACCCAGTCGTCCAGCCCGAATTCCCTGCCACCTTCCATCGCGACGAAACGGATCCGGAAGGTCGAGCCGTTTGACAACAGCGGCGCGAACACCGTTCCGGTTTCGCGCAGGTTCGGGTTGTCCTTGAACGCATCGCTCGGGTACGGGCCGAACTCCTGTCCGGCCTTGTTGGTCATCCAGACGAACACCTCAACATGCTTGCAGACCGTGCCGTCTTCCAGCTTGATCTGGCCGTAAACGAACGGGATCTCGAACACGACCTTGTGTTCCTGGTCCTTGTCCGCCGTCACTTCGATCTGGCCGAGCAGCGTGCTGCCGCGCGCGCCGTAGACCTCGTAGGTGCCCGTCGCCAGGCCCATGAAGCGCACCACGCCGTCGTCCTGGGTCATGCCCGAGGCCGTATAGCTCTGCTGAAGGTGCGGGGGGACGTCGATCTGCAGCGGCAGCAGGTTCACGTCGAGCTGGTTGACCGGCATGCCCGGCTCCTGCGTGGTCACCTTCACGTCCACGATGCGCATGTCGTCGCTGTACAGTTTCCATTCGACCTTCTTGCCCGCGAAGTCTTCCAGCTTGACGTTGTCGAGCACGCGCAGCACTTGCTCGGAGCCTGCGGGGCGAATCACCACGGTGAAGTCGTTCGGGTCCACCATGAAGATCTGCTTTTTGAAGGTCCCGATCGGCGTGACGATCTCCTCGCCGTCGGGGCCGGTCTCGCTGGGGAACTTCCCGTCACTGGTGAAGATGCGCAATTGGCGCAGGTACTGGTTCGTGTACAGGTTGATCGAGGCCGCCACGCCCTCGCCGGTGCGCCCGTCGATGATGCGCCCCTCGAGCGTCGGGCCGAGGTCGAGCGTGAGGTCAACGGTCGTGTCCTCGAAGATGCCCTGCTGCCCGGTAACTTTCACGTAGCCGGTCCAGTCGTCGGTGCTGCGGTCGGCCCAGTAGGCCCAGACCTTGTAGTAGCCGCTGGGCAACTGCAACTCGTACTGGCCCTTTTTGTCGGTGAGCGTGTTGCGGGGTTCGTCGAACATGCGGACGTTGCCGTCCTGGTCGACGTCGAGCGGCGCGAAGTTGACGCTGGCGCGCTCGGGTTTGCTTTCCATGCCGGCGACGCTGATCGTGCCCTTGATCTTGACCGC
>JAGQRI010000184.1:35436-38088 GCA_020425515.1 Planctomycetota bacterium
CCGAGCGGGATGTTGGACCATCCTTCCGGAATCATGTAGTCGCCGTAGCTGAAGACGCGCAGTTCTTTGGGCTTGTCGCGCAGCTCGATGCGCAGCTTGCCGTCGTCGTCGGTGTAGCCGGTCTTGGAGACGTTGCTGCCGTCGTCGTGCTTCGCGAGAACCAGCAGTTTGAAGTCCGGCAGCGCATGCTCCGAGCCGATCATCTTGACCGTCACTACCACCGTGCCTACCACCGCGTCCCCGTCACCGAAGCTGACGGCCGTAGCGTGTTCGTCCTGCGCGACAGCCGGCGAAGGCGCGAGCAACAGCAAGATCGCAAACAGCGCCGTCAGCAGGGCGCAGAAGATGCAGAAGTGGGTCCTGGGCATAAACAGCTTCCTCATGATTACCGCCACAAGTGTATCAACGTAGCGCGGCCGTGCAGCGCCCACGAAAAACTCAAGTGCGTCCATGTCATCACTCGGCCGGCCGAGGTCGTTACAATGCAATCATGAGATATTGCCTGTTCTTGCTTTTGCTGCTGGCCGGGTGCGCGGGCGCGGAGTTTGAAGGTGACCAGGGGCCTCCGCTCAAGGCCTCGGACATGCTTTCGATGCACAGGCAGGCTCCCTTCAGCGAGCAGTTGCACGACGCGCCGAAAGTCGGTCAGTACTGGCTGACCGTCACGTCCAACCCAGGTGGTCTGCAGCAAAAAGAGGGCAAGTGCGTCGCGCGCCGAGTTGAGGACTGTGTAATCGTCGAGCACCAGTACACCTGGCGTGGTGTCGAACGGCCCGGCGACGAATTTCAGTGGGCCGTGGCATATCTGGTCAGGCCGTCGGACCCGAAGCACCGCGTGTTGCGCGGCTGGAGGGCCGTAAAAGGCGACCTGCCCCGGGAAATGCCGGTGATGACCGAGCCGCCGAATCCCGTGGACCACGGCGGCGAGTACATAAACAGCGAACGGCCGTTCACGCGCCGGATCAACGAGCAGGAATTCCACGGCACGCGAACGGACAGTCTTGAAATAGGCCAGCCCACGATGGGGATCACGCTATGGGTTGCCGACAACGGCTGGTTCGACCGCGTGGTTGAAACGCACATTCAGCTTGAAGACGGGCACACCGGAACAAAGGTAACGGAAGCCCGCACGGACGGCGAAAGCTGGATCGACTGGGAAGGCGTGGACACACGCCCCGATTACATGTTGGACCAGAACGGCTTTGTGGTGCCACGCAAGTAGCCAAGCGCCCCGCCGTCAGCCCGGCATGCTAATGCCGGGCCTTCGTAGCGGCGTGCATTCGATCCAATGAAAGCGCACCAAGCGCGGCACAATCCCACAAAAAGGCCCGGCACTAGCATGCCGACTGACGAGCAAGCTATTGAACCAGCACGATGACCCTACTTACTGACGCGCAGTACAGATGAGAAATTCAAATCGAGGAGCGGGATCGCCCCGTTCAACTTCGCAGGGTAGATCTCATCCAAAGGCTGATCGAGCACCTGCCGAAACTCGTACATTGTCCTTCCGTCCGTGTGTTTGTCATCAATGGGCATATAGGCTGACCCACTGCCCTTAAACACTACGAGATAACACAGCGTAAGTGTCGGGCCGCAAATGCCTGCGATGCCCTCCAGGCGATCACCGTGAACCAGTTCCACATCGCAAGCGGCGAAGAAGAGTCTGCATTGGCTCAACTCAGTCCGTCCCAAAGCGCGCTCAGAAAGGTTGACGATAACATTCTGACTATCCGCCCAGGCGTGCGTTGATTTCCAGACCATTCGATAGCGTTCGGCGTCGTCGCGGCTAAGGGCAATGAAGTTAGTCGGAAGATCGCAGGGCCGGAGGTCCCAAGAGTACTTGACTTGCAAGCTCTTCATTGCCGACCTTACTTGAGGCTACCGCCCGGATTCCATGGCGGTTTTTTCGAACTGGGCGTCGTAGTCTACTGGGTATTCGCCGGTGAAGCAGGCGGCGCAGTAGTTGCCGTCTGCTTTTACGGCCTTGTTTAGCCCTTCCACGCTCAGGTAGGCCAGGCTGTCGATCCCCAGGAACTCTCTTATGGCTTCTACGCTTTCCAACTGGTTGGCGATCAGCTCGTTGGGGTCGGGGAAGTCGATGCCGTAGAAGCACGGGTGGCGCGTCGGCGGGCAGGATATCCGCAAATGCACCTCTTTCGCGCCGGCGTCGTAGAGGCGTTTCACGCGCCCCTTGCTGGTGGTCCCGCGGATCACGCTGTCGTCCACCACCACTACGCGCTTGCCCCCCACCACGTCGCGCACGGCGTTGAGTTTGATCTTCACCCCCACGTCGCGCTGGCCCTGGCTGGGCTGGATGAACGTGCGCCCGATGTAGTGGTTGCGGATAAAACCCTGCTCGAGCGGCAGCCCGGCATGCTCGGCGTAGCCCTGCGCGGCGCTGTTGCCGCTGTCGGGCACGGGCACGACGATGTCCGCGTCAACGTGGCTCTCGATGGCGAGCTGCTTGCCCATCTGCTTGCGCGCGAGGTGCACGTTGTGGCCGAAGATGCGGCTGTCCGGGCGCGCGAAGTAGACGTGCTCGAAAATGCAGTGTGCGTGCTTCTGCGGCTCGGTCCACATCGTGCTGTGCAGCCCGTTGCCGTCGATGCGGATGATCTCGCCCGGCTTGACGTCGCGGATGTACTCGATGCC
>JAGQRI010000185.1 GCA_020425515.1 Planctomycetota bacterium
TAGCCGTTGCTCTTCAACAGGATGTTGCCGGCCAGTTCGGCGCGCTTGGAGGAATCCTCATTGCTCCACCAGGGCAGCCCGTAAATGCTGGCGATGCGGAAGCTGCTGTCGACGTCGGGGTTGGTCAGCCCGTACTCGATGATCCCGAAGTTGTTGATCAGCGACGCGTACTCCTGAAAGTTCAACCCGAGTTCGCCGGGGCCTTCGCCCCAGGGGTCGATGCCGAAATCCTCGGCCATCTTTTTCCAGGCGGCGATGGCTTCGCCGTACGCCTTGGGGCCTAGTTTCTGCAGGTCCCAGAGCGCCTGCAGGGCTGCCTTCTTGTCTTTGCCGGTGAAGGCGGTGTTGAAGGCGGTTTCCAGCTCGGCCTTGCGCTGGGCGATTTCTTCGTCGCTCAGGTATTCGAAGATGCCGTGCTCATCCAGTACGCCCTCGAGCTTGTCGATGCGCGCCTTCTTCTGGCGCAGGGCCTCGTCGCTGTCGGCCTTCAGGTGGTCGTACTTGTCTTTCCACTCGTTGGCTGCGTCCTTGGCGTCGCCGCTGTCGCCGGCCTTGCGGTCGAGTTCGTCGGCGAGGTCGCTGGCGGTCTGCTGCGCGAGCTTGAGCTTGTCGGCTGCGTCCTTCAATGCCGCCTGGGCCTTGTCGCGCTCGGCGTTGGCGTCGTCGCGCTCGGAGGCGAGTGTGGCGACCCGGTTGGACATCTCGGAGTCGTCGGCCTGGCGCGGGGCGAACAGCAGCATGCCGCCGATGCCCGCGGCGAGCCCGAGGATGGTTCCGAGAATCGAAGCTGTGGTTGCCTTGTCCATGTTAGTTCCAGTGGTCAGTGTTCGGTGATCAGTGGTCAGTAATTGCAACCGCTGATTCCACAAGCTGCCCACGCTGCTTCAATGCCTGTTCGTACTTCCTTTCGCTTCTGATCACTGACCACCGGCCACTGACCACTGAAAACTAGCTGCTTACGCTGGCCAGCGCCGGGTCGGACTTGTCCTGCTCGTCCTGCTCGGCCTTCTTCTTTTCGAGCAGCTCGCGCTTCTTGGCTTCGAGCAGCTCGGTCAGCTTCTGCTTCTTTTCCTTCTTGTCCTGCATGTCCTCGATGTAGCGCTGCAGGAAGTAGTCGATGGTCTCGGTGCGGATCTTGATGGCGCCCGTCGGCTTGTTTTCGTCGATGTCGTGGAACGTGAAGTAAGGCGTCAGGCTTTCCGTGACAATCTCCTCGACGGCGCTGTAGATCGGCGCGTCGTGGCCGCACTTGAAGCTCGACAGGTCGAGCGCGATCAGGTTCGGGTGGCGCGCCACGTACTTGGCGGCCCACAGCTTCTGCGCGCTGTTCGTCGAGTAGGCGTTCTTCCAGACGTCCGTCACGGCCATGGCGTTCGGGATCTTGCCGGCGCGGATGTCGGCGCCGAAGACTTCCTCCAGGATGTCCTCGTCGATCGGCAGGCTGTCGAGCGAGAAGACGGGGTAGCCCATCATCTGCAACTCCTCGACGATCTCGTGGTTCAGGCCCGGGTCGTGGTGGTACGGGCGGCTGAGCAGCACGACGCCCAGCTTGCCGTCCGCCTTCAGCTTCTCGAGCACCTCGCGGGCCGGCTTGCGCAGCAGGTCCACCTTGTAGGTCTTGAGCGCCTTGAAGGCTTCCTTGATCGCGGCCGCGTTCTCTTCCTTGCTGATGCCGAACTTGTCGTTGAAGAACTTGAACAACTGCTTCTCGGCCAGGGCCGGGCGGTACATGTCCACCACCGGGTCCCAGTACTCGATGCCGTGCTCGGCGAAGACGTCGCCTTCCTTGGTGAAGGCGGCCTTGACCACTTCCGGCGTCGCGGTGACGGTCGGGCACGAGCAACTGTCCAGCATGTCCGACAGGTCGGTCTGCAGGGTGTTGGGGATCGGGAACAGGATGATGTCCGGCTTCTTCTTCTTGAAGATCAGGTCGTGCACGTGCGCGAGGCTGACCTTGGCCGGGAAGCACTGGTCGATGCTGCCGCGGCGCGAGCCCTTCTTGTAAAGCTCTTCGTTGGTGAAGTCGCTCCACATGATGTTCTTGGCCGGGATGCCGATGGCTTCCAGATAAGCACTCCAGAACGGGCCGGTGTTGTACATGTTGAGCGCGCGCGGCATGCCGATCTTGACTTCCTTCAGCTTCTCGCGTTTCTCGAGCTGCGCCTTCACGCGCGGCAGGCGGATCTTGGTCAG
This sequence comes from Planctomycetota bacterium, assembly GCA_020425515.1. GTDB lineage: Bacteria > Planctomycetota > UBA8742 > UBA2392 > UBA2392 > JACKID01. The sequence continues at coordinate 2,194 of JAGQRI010000185.1, forward strand.
CAGCCCGGGCTTGGTTTCCTTCAGCGCGACCTCGGGGCTGTAGCTGGTGAACGCCTTCTTGGCCGCGACGTCGACGAAGTTGGGGAAGTTTTTCTTCTTCTCGTCCATCTTGCCCTTGATGTCGCGCATCTTGGCGACGTCTTCCACCGTGCCCTTTTCACAGGTCGCGATGATGAAGCGGCGTTCGTCGCCGTCGGGCGTCTTGGTGTCGATGAACGTGCGCAGGCACTTGTTCTTGCAGAAGTAGCAGCGGGTGCTCTCGTCGCGCTTGCTGTTGAAGCCGAGCCCGAGCAGCGCGTCCATGCCGATGAAGTGGGTGTGGCCGTGGCGCTCGGTGACGCGGATCGACTCGATGGCGCAGCCGATCGCGCCGGATTCGCCGCAGAACTTGTGCACGATGACCTCGGCGTCAGGCACCTTCATTTTAATGAAGTCCACCTGCGCCTTGACCGCCGCCAGGTTGCGCTGCGTGCCGCCTTGCAGCACGAAGCGGCGCCCCAGCTTGGCCAGGTTCGGCTCCTGCACGACGTACAGCCAGATGTTCTTCGGCAGCACGTGCGCCAGCCCGGCCATGATCTGGTCGGCGCTCCAGCCGAGCTGCTGGAAGTTGACGATGTCCGACTCCATGAACACGGCGCAGCCGTAGCTGAACACCGGAAGCCCCTTCGCCTTGAACGCGATGTCGGCGAAGTTCTCGATCGGGTGGCCGAAACGACCGGCCGTGCTTTGGAGGAAATACCCATTGCCGGCGCTGCACTGCGTGTTGAGCTTGAAGTCCGACACGCGGCCGTTCTTCAGCATGATGACCTTGATGTCCTGGCCGCCGACGTCGACGATCACGTCCACGTCGTCGTAGAAATGCAGTGCGGCCTGGGTGTGCGCCACGGTTTCCACCAGCGCGACGTCGGCCCCGATGGTGTCTTTCAGGATGTCCTTGGCGTAGCCGGTGGTGCCGACGCCCATGATCTTGAGCGTCGCGCCCTGGGACTCGATCGAGTCGCGCAGCCCGGCCATCACTTCCTTGGTGTCCTCAATCGGGTTGCCCTTGGAAAGCTGGTAGAACGCGCCGATCAGCTTGGCGTCCCTGTTCAGCAGGACGGCCTTGGTGCTGGTGCTGCCGCCGTCGATGCCGACCCAGCCCTCGACGATTTCGCCCGGCTTGAATTCGGGGAACTCGTGCTTCGGGATGGTGTACTCTTCCTTGAACTCCTCGAGTTCTTCGGGCGACTTGCTGAGGCTTTTCGCCGCGCCGCCCGCCGCCCGCATGGTGTCGCGCCCGGTGGATACGAATTCCTGCAGCGCTTCCAGCCCGGTGAACTGGGCGACGTCCGGCTCTTCACCCTTGCCGTACAGCACGGCGCCGATGGCCGCGAAGTACTGGGCGTTTTCCGGCACCACAACCAGGTCTTCGGCTGTCTTGCCTTCCGGCAGGGGGAACTTGCGTTCTTCCCATACCTTCCAGACGTTGTGGCGCCAGGCGTCCTGCATGGCCGGGATGAACGTGTTCGGCCCGCCGAGCAGCAGGCAGACCGGGCGCAACGTGTTGCCGCGCGTGAGCACGGAAAGGTTCTGCTGCACGATGGCCTCGAACAGCGACGCCATCAGTTCGTTGGCGGGCACGCCCTGCTTCTGCAGCCCGTTGATGTCGGTCTCGGCGAAGACGCCGCACTTGCCGGC
>JAGQRI010000186.1 GCA_020425515.1 Planctomycetota bacterium
GATGGGCATCCGCGGCAGCGCCACCTGCGAGGTGCTGTTCGAGGATTGCCGCATCCCGGAAGCCAACCGCATCGGCGACGAGGGCAAGGGGTTCGGGATCGCGCTGGATACGCTTGATGGCGGGCGCATCGGCATCGCGGCGCAGGCAGTCGGGCTCGGGCGTGCGAGCATGGAAGACGCTACCGAGTACTCCAAGACGCGCGAGCAGTTCGGTAAGCCGATCAGCAGCTTCCAGGCCGTGCAGTGGATGCTGTCCGACATGGCCATGAAGCTGGATGCGGCACGGCTGCTGATCCTGCGCGCGGCCTGGCTGCGCGACAACGGCAAGCCGTGCACGAAGGAATCGGCGATGGCCAAGCTCTTCGCCAGCGAGACGGCCAACAAGTGCGCCAAGGACGCGGTGCAGATTTTTGGCGGCAACGGCTACAGCAAGGAGTACGACGTCGAGCGCTACTTCCGCGACGCCAAGATCACCGAGATCTATGAAGGCACCAGCCAGGTCCAGCGCATCGTAATCGCGCGCAACCTGCTGGGCGACTAACGGCAGATGTCGGAGGCCGGAGGTCGGAGATCAGGGCGAAGTCATTTCCCTGACCTCCAGCCTCAGGCCTCTGACCTCTACCACCCTGTCAGAAAAACTTTTCCACCAACACTCTGTTGCGCGTCGTCCCCCGTAGCCGGGAAGCCCCGCGTGCGGCATAATCAGGGCTGTCGCGAGAGCACGCATGGCAAAGTCCCAGTACACAGACCCCATCATCGGGCAGACCTTCGGGAATGTCGTCGCCAAGAGCATCCTTGGCCGCGGCGGCATGGGTGCTGTTTATCTTGGCCACCATCCCGGGCTCGACATGAAGGTGGCGGTCAAGCTGCTGCCGGACCTGTTCGTCGGCAAGCGCGAGATGGTTGAGCGCTTCCTGCGCGAAGCCCGGGTCAGCGGGCGCCTGCAACACCCGAACATCGTGCGCACGCTGGACGTCGGGCAGGACCACGGCGTCTACTACCTTGTTATGGAGTACGTCGAGGGCGTTGACGCCCAGCGCCTGCTGGACCGCGAGACGCGCTTCAGCCCCATGCGCGCCGTCAACATCGCCGGCTTCGTCGCCCGCGCCCTGGGCGAAGCGCACGATCAGGGGATCATCCACCGCGATATCAAGCCGGCCAACATCCTGATCGCCCGCGACGGCAAGGTGAAGGTGACCGACTTCGGGCTCGCGCGCAGCATCACCAACACGGCGACGGCGCTGACCCTGAGCAACCAGGTGGTCGGCACGCCGAACTACATGGCGCCGGAGCAGATCAAGAGCATGGAAGTGGATGCCCGCGTCGACATCTACGCGCTGGGTGTGACGCTGTGGCAGTTCCTGACCGGCGTGCTGCCGTTCGACGGCGCGACGCCGATGGCGGTGCTGCTGAACGTGGTCGGCGAAAACCTGACCATGCCGCGCGACACTTTCGACCCGCTGCCCAAGGAGCTGCGCGAGGCCGTGGTCGCCATGACCGCCAAGGATCCGCGCCGCCGCCTGCCGAACATCCCGGCCGTGTTGGCCGTATTGAAGAAGGCCCGCGACGCGTTGCGGGCCGCCGGGCTTGACAGTACCGCGCCGCTGACCGGGCCGGTGCGCGCTTCTTCGCCGAACATCAAGTCGATCACCGACGCCGCGCCGTCGCGCGCGCAGCAGGCGCCGCAAAAGGCCCCGCCGCCGCGCAACGACCCGCGCAGCTTCACGAAGCCGCTCGGCAGCGACGTCCAGGCACGCCCACCCCAGCGCGGCACAGGGCGCCCAGGCACGCCACGACCGCCGGGCAAATAGGACTCCGTTTCCAGCCGTGCACGACAGGACAAAACGGATATCCGTTTGTCAGTAGTGAGTCATTCCGGTAGACATGTTCCCCAACAGGGGAGACAGCCGAAATGAACAATCCGCCGAACAACCAAGGCCAGCCTCAGTTTCAGCCGCAGCAGCCACCGCCGGGACAGTACGGCCCGCCGGGCGCCTACCCGCCGCCGGGACAGTACTACCCGCCCCCGAAGGAAGGCATGAGCGGCACTAAGCTGGCGCTGATTATCGTCGGGGCCGTGTTCGGCGTGCTGTTCCTGGGCGGCGTGCTGGTCGGCGTTCTTGCTGTGGCCGTGACTCCGAAGTTGACCGAAGCAAAGACCAAATTGGAAGCGAAGCAGATGGGCGATCTTCGAAACTCGCTGCTGAACATCGCGGCCGACGAGACGAAAAAGCAGAAGCTCAGGGTCAGGGAAGTGAAGGACGCCAAGGGCGAAGAGTTCTGGATGCAGGCCCTGCAACACGAGATTCTCGACCCGGGGCTGAGCAAGAAGGTCGTGAGCCTGAACTCCAGGACCGATAGCCCGCTAGGCCCGGGCCAGGTTGCCACTGCGGGCGGCACCACCGGTCATGCGTCCTACACCGCACCGAAGGGCAGCGGGCTGCTGCGGGCGATGTCGCTGAAGGGTGCGAAACGCTGCGTGGTCGTCACGTTCAATTCACGCAACTGGAACAACTACCCGGATGCCGGCGTGCCGTGCATCTGGTCGGACAGCGACGTCATCACCTGGATGAAGTTCGAGGAGGCCCAGCGCGACTGGGGCATTACGGCCGAGGAATGGGCCGATCCGGCGGGCAAGCTGTTCGGCAAAAAGGCGCCCTTCGAGAACACGTACGATTGAGCCCGCTTGCGGCTGCCCCGTGGCGCTTCTGACATTTGACCATTCAGGTGACCAAGGAGATTTCATGCGGCGTTTTCTCTCGGCAGTCGTTCTGTTCACTTTCCTGCTCGCACTTTCTGCCTGCGGCGGTGGCAACGACGGTGGTAGTGGTGGCAGCGGCGACATTGACGTACAGGCGACCTCGGCCAACATGAGGAAGATCATGGACAACCTTTCGAACATCGCCGTCGACGAGAGGAAGAAAAAGCGCCTGCGAGATCGGGAAGTAAAGGACACCAAAGGCGCGCGCTTCTACGCGGTCGCCCTCAAGAAGGGGCTGCTTGACCAGGACCTCGTCTCCGCTTTCGTGGTTCCGGGTACGGACGACCGGGCCGCCAATGACGTAGGCAGTTTCAGTGCCGCTAACTGTTCATTTTGCGGGCCGTCGGGAGAAGGCCTGATGAGGGCACTGGTCTCGAAGGGCAAGGCTCGAAAAGTGATCGTTTGCCCGAACGCGAAGCACTGGAAAGACTTCGGCGACAAGGTTCCGCTCCAGTTCAGTGATGGCGCGGCTCCGGTTCTGGTCGGGTGGCGGGACCTCAATGAGGAATTCGGCATTACGAAGGCGGACTGGGAAAATCCCGCGAGTACCCTGTTCGGCAAAAAGGCTCCTTTTGATGAAGTTTTCGAATAGGCCGCCGGTTTGAGCCGCGGGTGCTTCCGACTGGCGCGGAGACGCTGTGCCGCTATATTCCCGGCCCATGGGATACGACCTTGCATCCATCACCGGGCTGCTGGCTGAGGGCAAGAAGGCCTTCGAGTCCGCAACCGACGTCGACGCACTGGAAGCCGCCCGCCGCGAGTATCTTGGCGGCAAGGGCCACGTGAAGGGCGTGCTGGGCGGCATCAAGGATGTCCCGAAAGAACAGCGAGGCGAATACGGCAAGGCCGCCAACCTGCTCAACAAGCAGCTCACCGAGGCCTTCAACGCCGCCAAGGCGCGCGTGGGCGCCGGCGCGAGCAGCGCCAAGCCGGGCATTGACCTGACCAAACCCGGCACGCGCCGCGAGGTCGGCCACGCCCACATCATCACCCAGACCATCGAGGAAATCGTCGAGATCTTCGGGCGCATCGGATTTACGCAGGTGGAAGGCCCCGAGGTCGAGGACGAGTTCCACAACTTCGACGCGCTGAACATCCCGCAGGGCCACCCGGCGCGCGAAGAGGCCGACAACTTCTACCTGCAGCTCACCGGCCCCGACTGGGATGCCAAGCCGGTGCCGATGCTGCTGCGCAGCCAGACCAGCACCATCCAGATCCGCACCATGGAGAAACAGCAGCCGCCGGTGCGCGTGATCGCCCCCGGGCGGGTCTATCGGCCTGACACCGTGGACGCGACGCACCACTTCATGTTCCACCAGATCGAGGGGCTGGCGATCGCTGAGGACCTGAATTTCGGCGACCTGAAGGCGGTGTTGGAACTGTTCGTGCACGAGTACTTCGGCGCGGACACCCGCATGCGCTTCCGCCCGCACTACTTCCCGTTCACCGAGCCCAGCGCCGAGGTGGACATCGACTGCCAGATGTTCAAGCACCTGAAGAAGCCGTGGCTCGAAATCCTCGGCTGCGGCATGGTGGACCCGAACGTGCTGCAGGCCGTCGGCTACGACCCCGAAAAGTACACCGGCTTCGCCTTCGGCATGGGGGTCGAGCGCATTGCGATGCTCAAACATCGCATCGGCGACATCCGCCACTTCACCACCAACGACATGAGGTTCCTGCGGCAGTTTTAGATGCATGTTCGAGCGCGACGCGTAAGCTAACGGCCCGCGCGCCGTGCCGCTCGCTTACGCGTCGCGCTCAAAGGTCCGACCGATGTACAAGATCCGCGTAGACAAGCAGTACTTCAACTTCTCGTGCGCTCATTTCCTGCTGTTTAACGACGGCACGCGCGAGCCGCTGCACGGGCATAACTACTGGGCGTGGGTCGAGGTCGAGGGCGAACTGGGCCCGGCGGGCTACCTGCTGGATTACATCACCTTCAAGCCCATTTTCCGCAGGCTCTGCGACGGACTGGACCACAAAACGCTGTACCCGAAGCAGTCGGAAGTGCTGGAAATACGCGAAGAAGGCGAGAACATCACGGTCAGGCACACCGACGGCAGCGTTTTTTCCACACCCAGGTCCGACACAATGTTGCTGGATCTGCCGAATACTTCCACAGAACTACTCGCAAACTACCTTGCTAAAAGGTTATATGATGAGCTGATTCAACGGGACGAACATCAGCACTTGCGTGTAATTACCGTGGGCGTAGAAGAGGCACCTGGTCAGCAGGGCATTTTCAGCTACGTCCTGCCGCATACCGATAAGGGGGCGACTCGTGGCAGCTAAGGAATCCGTCTCGATCACCTACTACGTAGGCATCATAAACGTAATCCTTGCAGCTATTTGGGGGGCCTTGTACGGATTTAACATCCTCGGGCCGGAAACCATCACCTCGCCGACCGCGACGCCTTTCTACGTGGGCACCCTGTTCGCGGTTGGCTTCGGGTTGTTCTTCCCGTTCTTCGAGAAGACCATGTCCGGCAAGATTAAGATCAACACCGGGCTGTTCATGTCCGTGATCGCGCTGATCGCGTACGCCGGCTACATCACGATCTACTTCCTGCACGGCACGCTCGTCTTCTATGACGTCGGGTTCAAAATTGGTTGAGTGACGCGGCTGACGTCATTGTCGTCGGCGCGGGCCCTTCGGGGCTGATGGCTGCGGCGTGCGCTGCCGGGCGCGGGCTCAACGTCCGGGTGCTGGAACGTCAGCCCGCCGCCGGCGCCAAACTGTGCTACTCCGGCATGGGTGCCGCGCCCGTTTCCAATACCGGCATCGACGTTTCGCGTTTTCACGGGCGCCACGCGCGCTTCGTCAGTGATGCCCTTCAGGACTTCCCGCTGCCCGCCCTGCGCGAGTGGTTCATGCAGGCCGGAGTCGAGTTGGAGAACGCAGAGTACTACGGCCTCGTGCAGGCGCCCGGCGGCGGCGGCGAGATCATTGAGGCGCTGGGGCGCGGGCTGCAAGGCTGGCAGGACGACATGCGCGTGACCGGCGTTGTCCGTGAGAATGACGGTTTCCTGGTCCAACTTGAAGCCAATGCACCGTTGCGCGCCAAGGCCGTGGTGCTGGCGACAGGCGGCGCCAACCTGCCACAGCTGGGCGGGGGCGAGGACGGCTACCAAATCGCGCAATCGCTCGGCCATACCTGCGAGCCGGCATTCCCGGCCCAGGTCGGGCTGGTTGTCGAGGAAGACTGGGTGCGTGAGATTCCGGGGCTCTGGATGGACGTCAGGCTTCGCGTACTGCACGGCAAGCGCGCACTGGCCGAGTCGACGGGCAGCATGCTCTTCACCCAAGCCGGGCTGACAGGCGAAGCGGTCTTCAACGTTTCCGCCGAAGTCGAGCCCGCTCTGGCCGACGGAGCCGAGCTCGAGCTGTCCGTCAACTTCTTCCCGGGCATGGGCGATGCCGACGTCGCCGAGTGGCTGCGACGCGTATTCGGCGAGCGCACCCGCGAGCCGGCCGACCGCGCCATCGACTACATCATGCCCGCGCGCCTTGGCGGGCAGTTGCTCAAGCGCCAGAAGGTCAAGCCCGGCGCGCGCGTGCTGCAGATGGACGAGCGCCAGCGCGAGGGGCTGCTGAGCGAGATGTTGGACACGCGCCTGAAGATTACCGGCACGCTGGGCATGCGCGCGGCCGAGGGCGTGACCGGCGGCGTCAACGTCCGGGAAGTCGACCCTCGCACGTTCCAGAGCAAGCTGGTGCCCGGGCTGTACATCGTCGGCCAGTTGCTGGACGTCCGCGCCGACTGGGGCGGCTTCGAGCAACATTTCGCGCTGGCGTCGGGGCACCTGGCCGGGATGTCGGTGCTGAAAAAGACTGATTGAACAAATCCGTGGCTGCGGGTAGCCTCAAGGCTCCCCCGTCAGCACAGGCAATGCTCATGTACAAGCTGATTCCAGCCTTGCTGGTCGCCGTGGTCCTTGCGGGCTGTACGGGACAGACGCGCGACAACCCGCACCGCGATACCAGCCTCGTGGGTATCGACCTCGAGCCCTACAACTATCGTCACGGTGATTCCGGCCAGGAAGTTGCCGAGTTGTTCAATACCGGTGGTATCAAAGAAGCCCGCCAGGATTACACCGGCAATAGCTTGGGGCTGCGCCCTAACGCCTTCTACACCATCGAGATCGCGGAAAACCCGCTCAAGCCGACGGTCCTGAGCACGGTCGGGTATATCCGCAAGCTGGAAGAGGATCGGGGCAACCTGTTCATCTACGAGATCTACGACGGCGCCTGGCTCCAGATCGCCTATGTAGGTGAAAACGGCGCGACCTACCGTTACGACAGCGGCAAAGAGCAGTTCCTCGGGCGCTTCGAAGTGGAGGAAGCGATCCGCCACCTGTTCCACGTTTCAGACGGCTACGGCTACGACACCGTTCTGCAGGACCGCTCGATCGTCAACGCGCACGACCCCGATGTCAACTCGGCCGAGCCCCGCGCGCGCGGCGTGTACCACCGCACCCACAAGTCGGCGCCGGCCGTGATCTTCAGCCGTGCCTATCGTACCGGTGAGGTCCAGCGTCTGGCCGATCGCTACTCGAGCGAACGCGCCAATGAACGCTACGCCGAAGAAGCGACGCGGCTTCACAATGACCGCACCGGGGGCGTCGGCGACGATGAAGATTACGGGGGGCTGCACTACAAGGACGGAAACCCGGTCGATGAAAACGGCCACCCGCTCAGGCCCGGCAGCGTCAAGTAGACTGGATGAACGAATGCAGGGGGCGCGGATAACCGCGCCCCCTTTTTCATTTCTGTTTGGTGTCACCGCCGGGCGAAACCACCAGCCAGGCGAAGAAGAGAATGCAGTGCAGTACGACGCCGAGCACCCAGAATCCGTGTACGAAGTACAGCGCGGTGATTGCGAAGAATGCTGCCAGCCAGATCAAGCGGTACATGGTTGCCTCCAGTCGAGACGGATCGTGGCTTCCGGCTCCTGCTCCTTCCCTTTGCGGGTCCGGCCCTTTTGCCGGGTCCCGAATTGAGAGTAATGCAGGCTGATTTCAGGTGCGATGGGAAACGGCGAAGCGCTTTGGAATGGGCTTTCGCGGTCGGATTACTCAAATAGGACTTCCGCGACGACGGGGTAGTGGTCCGACGGTTTTCGACCGTCGAACTCGTCGTTCAGGATGGCGTGCTGCTGGACCACCAGGTTCTGCACGAAGATGTGGTCAATGCGCCGTCCGGTCCAGCGCGAGGGCCGGAACCCCATGAAGCTGCTGCTGGGCCCGTGGTTGCCGGTGAGCGACAGCGAGTAGGCGTCGCGCAGTTGCGTCTCGTCTTTCAGCACCTGCAACGGCGCGCTGTCGGGCACGCAGTTCATGTCGCCGATGAACGCGACGGGGGCATCCGCCGGCAGTTTGTTGACGCGCTCGGCGACCAGCGCGGCTGAGTGTTCGCGTGCGTCGCTGCCGCGGTGGTCGAAGTGGGTGTTGAAGACGTACAGCACCTTGCCGGTTTCGCGTACGCGCAGCTTCACGAACGTGACCGTGCGGGGGTAGGCGGCGTCCCAGCCGGTGCTCGCTTCATCGGGCGTCGGTGAAAGCCAGAAGACCTCGCTTTCCAGAAACTCCAGCCGGGAGGTGCGCCAGAAGATGGGGTCGCACACGCCGCTGCCGTCCCCATTCGAGCCCTCGCCGACCCAGGCATAACCGGGCAGGCGCTTGTCGAGGTCGTCGATCATGTCCATCGACGCCTCCTGCAACCCGGCAACGTCCGCCTGGTGGAAACGGATGACCGAGGCCACCAGGTCGCGGCGGATCGACCAGGGGTTGTCGCCGTCGCGCGAGCCGTCCACGTGGACGTTGTAGGTCATCACGCGCAGCGCGTTGCCTTCAAGCGGCTGCACCGGCGGCGGGGGCGGGGCATTGCGCCTTTCAACGTAGGCCCCGGCGGCGTAGCCCAATGCCAGCGCCACGCACACCGCGAGGATGGTGATCGCGGGTGTGCGAAGCGAGGTTTTGCGGGTTGGTCTGGGCTGGTCCATCGTGGCTTTAACGTACGTTGATCAATCCACAACATACGAAATGCCGGTCTGCGTCCCTAGTTGAGCAGAATTTCAGCCAGTACCGGGAAGTGGTCCGACGGCAGGCGCCCGTCGAAGTGGTCCGGCAGGATGCCGTGCTGCTGTACCTGCACACCCTGCACGAAGATGTGATCCAGCAACGGCCCTGTGTATTGCGGCCCGGCGAAACCGGTGAAGCTGCCGGTAGGCCCATAGTGTGGAGTGAGCGAGACGTCGCGTGCGTCGCGCAGGTTGCAACGGTCGGTAATCGCCTGGACCGGCGGGCTGCTGTCGCCGCAATTGAAGTCGCCGAGCAGTATCACACGCGCGTCGTCCGGCAGGTCCGACATGCGTTGCGCCAGCATCCGTGCGGACTCCAGCCGCGCCTGCGCGCCCTCGTGGTCGAGGTGCACGTTGAAGACCTCCAACTCAAAGCCGCTGCGGCGCTCGCGTAGCACGACGTGCGTGGCCGTGCGCGGGAAGGCCGCATCCCAGCCGGTGGACGGCGTATCGGGCGTGGGGGAGAGCCAGAAGGTTTCGCTGCGTATCAGTTCCAGCCGTGACTCGCGCCAGAATACCGGGTTGCAGGCGCCGCCGTCCGCGCCGTCATTGGTGCCCACTCCGTAGCAGGCGTAGCCCGGCAGGCGCTGCTGCATGTCGTCGATCATGCCGCGGTAGGCCTCCTGCACGCCGGCGATGTCGGCCTGGTGGAAACGGATCGTTGCGGGTGCCAGGTCGCGCCGGTGGGCCCAGTCGTTGTCACCGTCGGACGCGGTGTTGACGCGCACGTTGAAACTCATCGCGCGCAGGGCGGGCTGATCGAGCGGCTGCATGGGTTGCGGGGTCTTCACGGCGCCCAGTGTAGCGCCGGCGCTAAAGCTGAGGAGGGTGGCTGCAAGACCGACCAGCAGAAGGCTGGCGCCCATACCGCGTGATGATCGCGCGACCCGCAGTCCCACCATCGCTCCAGACATGTTGTGTGAAGGGTAGCGCGTGATGATCAAGGACGGGTGAGTTTCTGACAGTCCTGCTGTCAGACGTTCTTGAAGAGCGGGTGATAGCGAACCTCGCCCGTGCGACCGGCGATCGCGCCGGGTGTCAGCTCCGCCACCATCAGGACTTCGTCCGGCACCTCGAATTCGCAGGTCAGTCCGAACTCGGACATGCGCTTGAAGCCGAAGCGTGGATAGTAATTCGGATGTCCAAGTACGACGATCACCTGGTGCCCTGCTGCGCGGCAGGCGTCCAACCCGGCATTCACGAGTTGTGATCCGACCCCGCCGTTCTGGAAATCCGGCAGGACCGCCATAGGCCCAAGCCCGACCGCGCCCCAGGTCGACTTGCCTACGACTTGCACCGGGGAGAACAGGATGTGTCCCACAATCCGACTGTCGACCACGGCCACCATCGACAAAAAGGGATGGACGGATGCCTCACGCAAGGAGTCAACCAGACACGCTTCGGCCGGCGTCTCGAAAGCTGCCGCGTTGACTGCCCGAATGGCTTCTTCGTCGCCAGGCTGCTCCGGGCGTATCGTTACCTCCGGGTTGGCGGTTACGACGAATTGCCCGCCTGTCCATCGAATCCGGAACGGATCCTGATGTGCGATGGGGTCCCAACCTTTCGCCCGTGCGAACTGCACGGCTTGGGCCACGAAGGCGGGCTTGACGATAGTCGGCACCCTCCCGAGTTGCGGGTTCAACCACACATCGACGCCGCCGAAGTCGACGACGAGGCGGCAACCGGCATTGGAGTCTGAACGAACGGTGAGAGAGACGAAGCCGTAGTCGACGTTATGCTCGCTCGAAACGCGCCAAGCCAGATGCTCGCCATCCACTACGATGGGCGAGTATCCGCGACGTTTTTTTGGGCGCGCCATAGGTGTCGAATCTCAGCATGGTCTTTGACGGATGGAAGGCTTTCACGCCGCCGCCGTGTTTTTGTGTCCGGCACGCCGCCCGATACTGGTGCGGCTACAAGTTGGGTCTGCAGCGTGTGCCAACCTGATGGGCTTCTGTGCCCACCGTTACTCGTCCGTTTTGAAGGCCTGGTGCCAGCGGGACCATTCGGACCAGTCCTTGCCCTTCGCTTTCTGGCGTACGCGGCACCAGTACATTCCGCCGCCCGGCAGTTCCTTCTTCTTCTTTGCCGCGCCCTCGAACTTGCCGTTGGCGCTGCTGACCTTTGCGCGCTCAACCTTGCCGAGTCCCACGCTGCGCCAGGCGATCTCTTTGCCTGCTTCGTCCGCCGCGATTTCCACTTCCCAGTCTTCGCAATCCTCAAGCGGCGTCTTGATCAGTTCCGGCTTGCGCGGACAGACTACCGGGCCGATCGGCTCGGTGCTGATCACGAAGTTGTCGTACCAGCGCTTCTGCGTGACCGGCGAACCCTTGTTCCAGTAAGCCTCCAGGAACACGGCGTTGATGCCGAACTCGTCGTAGTCGCCGCGCCAGTCGAGGTTCTTGCGCTCGCACTCGAGGCGCCCGTCGATCCACAACTGGTTCAGACCATCCTTCTTGCCCGGCGTGTTCAGTTTCGCGCGGCACTCGACACAGACCCACCAACCGGCCTCTTCGGTCGCGTGGATGTTGAACTTCGCGCCCGGGCTGTTGCCGAGCCAGCGCATGTTGTCGAAGTCATTGTACTTGGTGGTGACGACCTTGCCGTCCTTGATGCCCGAGGCCGGATCGAGAGTGAGTCCCTTCGGTCCGCCCCAGACGTGGGCAAAGATGCCCTGTTTCCAGACGTTCGGGTCGACGAACATGGTGGCGCGGGAGAGCTTGTCCGGCCCGCCGTAGTCCTTGCCTTCGTATTCGCCGCAGATCCAACCCCGCTGGTGCTTCACATAGATGCGCCAGTAGACCTCGTCAAACTTCTCGCCCTTGCGCGCCATGCACATGAACGGCGCATCCCCAAAGAACACCTTGCGCCCCGCGTCGCCCCGCTTGCCCTTTTCATAAAGGCAGCGCATGGCCTCGCCACCACCGCCATAGCCGGGACCTTCACGCTCACCCGATTCCTCGCGATACTTCTTCGCCGTGTCGAAGTCGTCGTACCAGATCGTAGCCTTCGCATCCGCTTGCAGCTGCTTGTCTGACGGGACGATCGACTCAATACGAGGTGCCAACGTTGTGCGCTGATTGGCGAGTGGTTGTGCATGCGTCGACGCGAACAAGACGAGCGTTGCGCCGGCGAATAGGCCAATGCACTTCGTCCACCGCACCATGAAGGGGCCCTGCGTGCTCATCCAAGTACAAACTGAAGGCGTAGATAGTGCCTTGTAATCCACCTGCGCGCAGCAAGGTTACTCACTAAGGTGTACCCGCCGCGTTGGCCAGGAAGTCTGTGACTTCACTGTGAAGTTTTTTGCTTGAGATGCCAGTCGGCTCTAGGCGTTGCTGCAAGTCCTTCATGTCGAGCACTAGCCTCGCTACTTCTTCACCATCGCCCAACAACTGCGCTGATCTTGCCCAAGTCAAACCGGAATGCAGCATGCATTCGACGTCTGGTGGGAAGACCCGCTCCGCCAGATCGAAGGACAGACTGGCAAGTTCAATCGCTTCCACTGGATTCCCAGACTCGAAGCTTGCGCGTGCCAACATGGACTGTGCAGCAGCAAAATCCTCGTCCAAGTCCGCAGCGGGCACTGACTTCATCACGCCGCGAAGCACAGTTACCGCGTCATTGGGTTTGTCTTGAGCAAGCAGTAACCTCGATTTAACTAGGGAGTTCTGGATCCGGTCGTGAGGAGTTGCTCCCAGTGACTCAAGCTCCTCCAAGCGAAGAACTGTGGCATGCGCGCTTTCATAGTCTCGACGGTCGAGTTGCAGATCCGCCAGCGCGCACAGGCTTGCCATGGCGCAGCCGCGTAGACCAGAACCAACTGCCGCGTCGGCGGATTCACTCAGTTCGGCCGCCGCCAAATCCGTTTCGCCCGCGAAATACCTTGCCACGGCGAGGTTCGATCTGGTGATGATGTAGTTGCGTTCATCCTCGACATCGGCGAACAACTTGGCTGCCTCGAGGTAGAGATTGACTGCTTCTTCCTCCTTCCCCATGCGGGATTGGACATTTGCCGCGGTCCCTATCGCCATTGCCACTAACCGCGATCGTCCCAGGAGAGCAGCGAAATCCTTCAGCTCAGAGAGTAGTTCCAAGCAGGCTTCATATTCTCGCATGTGCTTTAGCATGTTCGCGCGAGTGAGCATGTTGCTGCAAACCAGATCGCTCGCACCTCTTTTGCGGTTAATTCTCTCCGCTTGAGCGGTCGATTCGATCGCCTCGTCGTAGCGTGCGGCATTCTTCAAGACAATGCCCATATTCCCTAGAACGACGCCGCGTGCTTCCAACTCATCGTCATGCAGGTCTGCGAGAATCCTGTTGAGATCCGCAAGGGCGCCGGGGCCGTTCCCCCTGAAATAACGCATCATGGCGATTCTTACGTCGGCAGAGATTGAAGTCCGGCGATCACCTAGTTCTGTTGCGAGGGATCGCTGTTCTTGTGCGAGTTCGAAAGCCGTTTCCGCGCGTCCGGATTCGTCCGCGAGTTCCGCCGCCCGCGTGATGGCTTCAAGTCTGGTTCTTGCTTCAAGCCCAACTAGGCGCGAAAGAAATGCCAGACGTCGTATCCGAATTTCTACTGGACATGCCGGATTACGCAAAACAGTCGACGACAATGCGATCCGTGCAACTTGCTGCGATGTTGCTTTGTCTGGGCAAACAAGTGGCGTTGCTGGTGATTTGGAGACCAACAGGTCTAAGATAGCGATGACTTGGCTAGGAGGGACTAGTCCTTCGCGAATACCGACTGCCAACGTGTGCCAACATAGCCCGACTACCTCCTCTTCGGATAAGCTATCCAGTGCGCCCGTACGCCAGAGACTTGTTGTGAAGTGCCATTCGCTGCCCATTGGGAGCTGATTCCGAGTCTAGAGAGGAATTACAACAGGGTTTGCTGAGTTGGCGTTAAACCGCTTGGCTTCAGTGTACCCCGCGTCTACGTGCCTGGCGATGCCCATGCCGGGGTCGTTGGTTAGGACGCGCTCGATTCGCTTGTCGGCTTCTTTGGTTCCGTCGCAGACGATTACCTGGCCGGCGTGCAGCGAATAGCCCATGCCTACGCCGCCGCCGTGGTGGAAGCTTACCCAGGTTGCGCCGCTGGCCGTGTTCACCAGCGCGTTCAGGATCGGCCAGTCGGCGACCGCGTCGGTGCCGTCCTTCATGGCTTCGGTTTCGCGGTTGGGGCTGGCGACCGAGCCGCAGTCGAGGTGGTCGCGCCCGATCACGATCGG
>JAGQRI010000187.1 GCA_020425515.1 Planctomycetota bacterium
CCCATGCCGTAGACGCGTACTTCCCGGCCGCATGCCTTCAGGCTCTGCATCACGCGCGGGGTGGCGAAGCGGCGGATGTACGCGACCAGGTGCGACCCGTGCTCGGGCCGCGCGGCCAGAAGCTCGGGGCGAAGCAGCACGCCGATCTGCAACACGTCGTCACAGCCGGGCAGCAGGCGCCCCGCGAAGAAGCTGCTGACGATGGTCTGAAGCTGCCCGCTGTAGAACGCCTTCACGAACGGACCCATGGCCGCGGCGCGCCGCCTGAGCCAACCCGGCAGGTGGGAGAAATCGTTGACTACCAGGAAGTGCTGGTGGTTCAGGCTTAGGAAGGGCACGCCGCAGCGCAGGGCCGCCCGGGGGAGCAAGGGTTCGAAATCGGTGACGACGAGGTCGGGCTGTTCGCGCTCGATCAGTTTCTCGAGTTGCGTGCGGTGGCGCGGCAGGCGAAGGAGAAAGCGCAGCCCGCGCATCAGCGTACGGGCGTAGTCGACGCGCTTGCTGCCGCCGTACTCCCAGCCCAGCCCGGGGATGCTGCGCAACTCGACGTTGGTGTCGTCAAAGACCGGTTGCAGCAGATCGTATGCGTGGCCGTGGGTGAAGACGCTGACTTCGTGCTCGACGCGCAGCCCTTCAATGATCGCGCGCGCGCGTGTGGCGTGTCCGCGCCCTTCGCCCATCACGCTGTAGAAAATGCGAGCCATGCTTTTCCCTTTCGGGTGAAGCATGACCCGCCGGTTTGAAGATCATCGGAAGTTGCCGCTAAGCCTGCGTCAGTTCACATCATTGTGGACAACTACTTCGCGTGCTTTGTCAGCCATTCGGTTACGTCTTTGATGTAGTCGGCGCTTACGCGGCGGTCTTCGAAGTACATCTTCATTTCGGACTCGCGCCCGTTGCAGGGCTTGAACAGGTGGTCGAGGTCGTCGTACAGCTTCAGCGTGACGTCCTCGCACTCGCCTTCCATCAGGTCCTTGACGATCTGCTTCGCGTCCTTGTCCGGGCTGACCTGGAAGTCCGACTTGCCGTTCGCCACGAACACCGGGCACTTCACCGCGGCGTGGATGGCCGGCACGTCGAGGTTGAAGTGGTCGTGCCACCAGGCCTTCAGTGGCAGCACCTTGGTTTTCCATGCTTGCTTGAGGTTCGCCGCGGCCTCCTTGCCGAGGATGTTGTAGTCCGGCTCGCGTCCTTCCTTGACCGCATCCTGGAACTCGCGCTGCGCCTTCATGTTCATCTTGCGCACCAGCTCGGGCAGCTTGGCCATGGCGGCCTCAGTCTGGTCGAGCGTGATGTCGTACATGTTGCGCCCCATGCCGGCCATGCAGATCACGCCGGCCACGGTCGGGTTGTCGCGTGCGAGGATCGGTGCGGTCAGCCCGCCTTCGCTGTGGCCCATGATGAAAACCTTGCTCTTGTCGACCTCGGCGCGTTTGAGCAGATAGTCGAGCGTTGCCTGCGCGTCGCCGACCAGCTCGTCGTAGCCGATGCTTGACGGGTCAATGCCTTCCTCGCCGAGCGGGGTGTCGCCGATGCCGCGGTCGTCCACGCTCAGCACGACGAAGCCGGCGTTGGCGATGGCGTCGTGCACTTCCCACGAGCCGATGTCGAGCTTGCCTTGGAAGCCGTGCCGGGTTTCCGCGCCGGAGCCGCTGATGAACAACAGCGCCGGGAAGCCATACAGGGGTTTCTTGCCGGTCGGGACGCGCAACGTGCCGGCGATCTTGAATTCCTTCTCGCCGTCGTCGGTCTTGACCTTGCGGGTGATGCTGACGTCCTCGGCCGTGAATTTTGCGTTCTCGGGCAGCGACCAGCTCGGCAGTTCGGGCGGCGCGTCCTGGGCGAGGGCGAGAGTGGCCAGCGCGGCGACAGCCAGCAGTGCGGTAAGCAGACGGGTCATGGCGGGCTCCTTGCTCGGGCGCCCACGATAGCATTGTCACAGCGGGGTGGTTAGCCGGCCTTGATGCGGCGGGCGCGCTCGCGGCGCAGGATCTCGGCCTCGACGTGGGGCAGGGCCTTCAGCGCCGCGGCCACGAGCCCGCGCGTGCGCTGGATGTCGAAGGCTTCCTCGGCGCTGAGGGGGCGGCGCCCGGCGTCATCGAGGTAGGCCTGCGCCGCCTGCAACGCTTCCTGGATGTTCTGGATGTCGCGGTCCACGTGAGTCCCCGGGGCGCTTGAGGCCGTGGCATGGATGCCCTCATCCATGTCTGCCGTCCTCTGGCCGGCAGCAGTGACGCGCGCCGCGCGCCACACACGGGTGAGGACAACCGTGCCACTCCAGCCGTAAAGGTAAACGGCGACCCCGAGGCGCGCTAGCTGACACACCCCCGGAAAGTCAATCTTGTCACAAGTTTAACCGGTTACGAACGCGTGGTGTGGCTGACCGGCAGCGCCTTCTGGATGTGTGTCCAGCCCGAGGCTTCTTCCTTCGCCTTCAGCAGCTCGGCCTCGAGGCGCACCAGCGCTGCCAGCGCATCGACGATTCGCTTGCGCGTGGTTTCGACGGTGTCGGCCAGGTCTTCCGGCAACGGCTGGCGCCCGACCTCAAAGAGGGTGTCGTCGCCTGATTCGAGCGCCTGCTGGATCTGGCGGAAATACTCTTCCATGGCTCGCTCTCCCTGTCGCAAGGCTAGCGCGGGCCGGCCCGTTGGTGGAGTCTTAACACGGTGACCACGGTCGCGCATTTGCTGAACGATCAAGCCCCGGGCGGGATTCCAGCCGGTAAGAAAGATTTTTCCTGTCCACAATTGTTAGTAATCACAGCCCCCGCTCGCCCTCGACCTGGATGCCCGCGGCCATGAACTGGGTGACGTTCGGGCCGTTCAGGAAGTCGCTGGGGAAGCCGAGTTCGATTTTGCTCGCTTCGTCCAGCTCGCCCATCGTTGACGCGTCAAGTTCGACGTCCAGCGCGCCGAGGTTGTCCTTGAGCTGGTCGGCCGTGCGCGCGCCGAGGATCGTGCTGGTCACGCCCGGGCGCTGCATCACCCAGCGCAGCGCGACCTGGCTGGGCGACTTGCCGATGCGCCCGGCCACTTCCTTCACCTTGTCGGCGATCGCCAGTTTGCGCTCGGTCAGCCCGGCCTTGACCATGTTGCTGCGGTTGGCGGCGGGCTTGGTGGGGTCGGCGGGCGCGTTGTCGGCCAGGTCTTCGCGCGAGTATTTACCCGTCAAGACCCCGCCGTCGAGCGGCCCCCAGGGCGTGATGCCGAGCCCGAGCGATTTCGCCGCGGGCGCCAGTTCGCGCTCGATGTCGCGGCGCGTGAGGCTGTAGGGGACCTGCAAACCGACGAAGCGCGTCCAGCCGCGCAGCTCGGCCATGGTGTT
>JAGQRI010000188.1 GCA_020425515.1 Planctomycetota bacterium
TGATCGGGTCCACGTCGCCGATCAAATCAGCGATGCTGACGTCCGGCGTGGCCAGCTTCTCGGCGTAGCGGGATTCTCTGTGCAGCCACTCGATCTCGGTGTCGTCGCCGTGCATGGCAACCAGATCGCGTGCGCGCTTGCTGGTGGGCTCATACGGGTCGTCATTGATTTCGCTGTCGCGCACGATGGGGATGTATTCGTCCAGCAACTCGACCAGGCTGCGCAGGATGCGCGTCTTGGCCTGCCCGCGCAGACCCAGCAGGATCAGGTTGTGGCGCGCCAGCACCGCGTTGATCACCTGCGGCAGCACCGTGCGGTCGTAGCCGACGATGCCCTCGAACAGTTTCGAGCCGGACTGGATGCGCTGGATCAGGTTTTCGCGCAACTCGTCTTTCACGCTGCGCGACTGCCAGCCGGATTCCTTGAGTGCGCCGATGGTTGTCGGTCGTGCCATGCCGCGATGCTAGCAGCCGAGCGCATCTCTGCCACTGGGCATGAAAGCGGTTGGGTCACACTTTGAGTTCGCGGGGGTCGAGCCAGGCGAGGTCGGCCTCGTCCTGGGTCTCCCATTCGCCGCTGACCAGCCGCCAGTTGTGCGAGCAGCGCACCAGCAGCTTGCGCACGGCCAGCTCGCGCCGCTCAATCACCGCCCGCAGGGTAATGCGCAGCAGCCACCCCAGCGCGATGCCGAGCGCCGAGGCCGCGGCCACGGCGGTCCAGAAGCTGATGCCGGCGAGCTCGATGTAGTAGACGCCGACGAAGAAGGGCGTGACGGCAAGGGCCGCGCCGCATGCCATCGCGATGCCGTTCTGCAGCCGCCGTGTGACGGTCGCCTGCATGCGAACGGTGGCGACGGCGAGGTCCGGGGCGGGGTTTTCGAGCTCGATACCGGTGATCCTGAGTTGCCGGACGACTTCCTTGTTCCCGCGCACCAGCGCCCGCCAGTATTTCGCGACGGACTTCGGTGAATCCAGCGCGGGCACGGCGGCGGCGGTCAGCCAGTGATACACCGGCTGCAGGCGCGGGCCGGCTACCTCGAAGCCCGCCAGCAGCTCGCCCATGCGGCGGGCTGAAGGGCGGCCGCTGAGGGCTTCGCGGTAGAATTCACGGACGGCGGCCTCGGGCGAATCGGGCAGGCTTTCCCCCCACGCCTTAAGCACGCGGTTGGCGGCGACGATGAACGCCCCGACGACGGTCAGACCGGCCACGCAGAAAAACAGCAGGTCGAGCCATTCCACGGGCTGGGCGCCGGGCTCCGGCACGTGCGGCGGGTGCATGGCAAGCAGCGCGGCCCCGGCGAACGGAAGCAGGATCACCGGCAGCATTCGCAACAGGATGCGGTTCTGGCGTTTCACGCGGCGCAGGTTGGGGTCGGGCTTCATCGCGGCCCGCAGGCGGGTGATGCCCGTAACGGTCAGGGGCTGCTTCGCGGTGACGGCCTTGGCGCGCATGGATAAAGTGTACCCCGCGAACCGGGTCCATGTCGCCCGCGAGCGCCTGAAAATGCGCACTTTCGGTGTATAGCGAGCGCCCAGAAAGCACAGCGCCCGGGTTTACACCCGGGCGCATTCAGCTTGTGGAGCGGGTTGCTAGCTCTTGACCTTCTTTTCAGCCGTCGCGGGCTTCTTGCAGCCGCCGCAGGCTTCCTTCTTTTCTTCCGTGCAGTTGCCCTTGTCCTCACCGCAACCGCCGCAGCATCCGCCGCAACCCTCACCGTCTTCGGACTGCCCCGCTGCAGCTTTGCGTGCGGTGCTGGCGCAATCACGGTCCGCCTTCACGATCTGCCCGGCGGCGGCTTTGCGGGTCGTGCCGCAGCCGGCCTTGGATTCGGTCTTTACTTCAACCTTCACGTCGGTCTTGGCCGTCGCTTCGGTCTTCTTGACCTCAGCGGTCTCGGTCTTCTTCACTTCAGCGGTTTTGGTTTCCGCCTTCTTGGTTTCGACCGTTTCCGTCTTCTCGACTTTCTTGTCCGCCTTGACGACGGTTTCGCCTTCACAATTCGGGCAGGCATTGAGCGCGCCGGCGCACAGCAGCAGAGTGGCGAAAGCGGCAAGCATCAGGTTTTTCATTGGTGTTCCTCGAAAGTAGACGGGCGAAGTATACCAGTGGGTGGAATCGTCCGCAGCAGCCTTACGCCGATTTTCGCCGCTTGCGGGCTGCCCCCAGTGCGCTAAACTTCGGGTTGATTCCAGATCGGGCAGCAGGAAGGAAGTCGTGGCCAAGCACATCCTGAAACTCACCGTTAACGGCCGCCGCGCCGAAGTCGCCGTGGAGCCTTACCACACGCTCGCGCAGGTCCTGCGCAACGAGTTGAACCTTACCGGCACCAAGGTCGGCTGCGACATGGGCACCTGCGGCTGCTGCACCGTCCACATCGACGGCAAGGCCAAGCTGAGCTGCCTGACGCTGGCGCTCGAATGCCAGGGGACGCAGGTACGCACGGTCGAGGGGCTGAACGAATACGAGATGCACCCGCTGCAGAAGGCCTTCGCCGAATGCGGCGGCAGCCAGTGCGGCTACTGCACGCCCGGCTTCATCATGAAAAGCTGCGAGCTGCTTGAGAAAAACCCGGACCCTAGCCGCGAAGAAATCAAGGCGGCGCTGGCCGGCAACCTGTGCCGTTGCACCGGCTTCATGAAAATCTACGACGCCGTCGAATCCGCCGCCAAAGAGCTGCGCAAGAAGCAACCCGATCCTTCACCGGTAAAGGTATGACGTGGCCGAGCCCGATACACGGACCGAGCCTCCAGCGCACGGCCGGGAGCCTGTGTCTGATGCGTCGGAACCGGCCGCGGATCGGAAACAGCCCGATATCCTGAAGCGCCTGCGCTCACCCGAAAGCTGGGTTGCGCCGGCGGGCGTACTGGTCGCGATCCTGGCGCTGGTGCTCGCGGGCGTCGGCGCGATCGCGTTCGTTGACTGGACCCACATCCCGCGTGACATCCTTGCCTACTGGAGCGGCGGCACTAACGTCATCGAAGGCAACAGCCTCTATGGCGACGGCCCCAACACCATCGCCGGGCGCCCCTACCTTTACCCGCCGGCCTTCGCCGCCTTCTTCTCGTTTTTCGTGCGCCTGGGACCGCGCTTCGGCACGGCCGTATGGGGCGCAACGCACCTGCTGTTCGCCGCGTTGCTGTTTCGCGAATTGTACGGCTGGGCGCGTACGAAAGTTGACCGCCCCGGCACAGGAATCTGGCTCGCGCTGCTGCTGCTGGTCGTCTTGTTCCAGGCCTTCTGGACCGAGCAGTGGGAAGGGCAGGTAAACACGCTGGTTGCGCTGCTGGTGTTCGGCGGACTGCTGCGGGTGACGCGCGGGCGCGAGATAACCGGCGCCGTCATGCTCGCGCTGGCGATCCATGTGAAGGTCTTGCCGGCAGTGCTCGTGCTGCTTTTGCTGCTGCAGAAGCGCAACCGGGCGGCGCTGGCGACGCTGGGCTTCTGTCTGCTGTTCACGCTGGCGCCCGCGCTGGTTTCGATGCCGAAACTGGGCGTATTCGGCAGCGTCGCCTACGCGTTCCATTGCCACATCGACTGGCTGACCGACGTGATGTGGCCTGCGCTGACCAAGGGTTCCGTCGCAGGCACGCAGTACTACGCAGCGCCGAACCTGTCGCTGCGCGCCGTCGGCTATCGTTGGTTTGTCGACGACATGGACACCGGCGCGCCGTTGCTGTTCGGCCTGCCGTTCGGCCTGGTGCGCGCGGTGTCATTGATCGCGTCCGTGGGGCTGGCGGGCGTCAGCCTGTGGATGGCGCGCCGCACGAAAGACAGCACGACCGCCACCATCGTCTGGGCGACCACGGCGCTGTTCGCGCTGCAGATCGGCAACCTGCTGTACTGGGACCACCACCTGATGCTGATGGCGCTGCCCGTGGCGGCGCTGTTTGTGCTGGCGCTGCGCGAGGGCGGAAGCTGGAAACAACTGGTGCCGGTCGTCCCGCTGGCGCTGCTCACCAGCGGGGCGCGCTTCGTGCAGCTCACGGCGGAAGTGCTCGAAATCCCGCGCGATTCCGACCTCGTACGCGACTCGCAGATGTGGGGTTTCCCGCTGATGGCCGCGTTGCTGCTGGTATTGTCGGCCGGGAAGTACCTGCTGCCGGCCAGGAAAACCGAACCTGAAACCGCCGATGCAACAGACTGAGCCTGGCAAACCCGGCGTCGACCTGCACGCGATCCTGCGCGTCGGCGGCGCCGTGTTCGCGGTGCTGCTGGCGTTGCTGCTCGCGGCGGCGTGTCTGTCTTCCTACATGGAGTGGCTGAACGCGCCCAGCGACGTCATCGCCTACTGGCAGGGCGGCACCCACGCCATGAACGGCGAGCCGCTTTACGTCGAAAGCCACGACCAGGCGCACTACCGCCCCTTCCTGTACCCGCCCGCGTTCGCCGCGTTCTTCTCGATGTTCGTGCGGCTGGGGCCGCGCTTCGGGCTGGCGCTGTGGGCCGTGACGCACCTGCTGTTCGGGTTCCTGCTGATTCGCGCGCTGCACGCCTGGGTGGCCGAGCACGTGAAGAAGCCGTGGCCGTGGCTGGCGGTGCTGATCCTGCTGGTACTGTTCGAGGTGTTCTGGATGGAGCTGCAGGAGGGGCAGGTGAACACGCTGGTCTCGCTGCTGGTGTTCACCGGGCTGTTGCGCACCCTGCGCGGCAAGGAAATCTCCGGCGGCGCGCTGCTGGCCGCGGCGGTGCACCTGAAGGTGTTCCCGGTGATGATCGTCGGCGTGCTGCTGCTGCAGAAGCGCTTCCGCGCGGTCGGCTGGATCATCGGTTTCTGCGTGCTGCTGTGCTTCCTGCCCGCATTGGCAAGCATCGGCCACGTTGGGCTGGTCGATTCGTTCAAATACACCTTCGACAGCCAGCTCGGCTGGATCCAGGAGGTCATGCTGCCGGCCATGGGCAAAGGCTCCGTCGCCGGCGAGAACTACCTGCGCGGGCCGAACCTTTCGCTGCGCGCGGTGGGCTACCGCTGGTTCGTCAACGACATCGAAACCGGCGAGCCGCTGGTGTTCCATCTGCCGTTCGTGCTGATCAAGCTTGGCGCGCTCGCGATTTCGCTTTCGCTCGTCGGCATGAGCCTGTGGTTTTCGCGCAAGTCGGCCCGCAACGAAGTGGCAACGGTGGTGTGGGCGAGCGTCTGCGTGTTCTCGATGCAGATCGGCAGCCTGCTGTACTGGGACCACCACATGATCCTGCTGGCCGCGCCGCTTGCCGCGCTGTACATGCTGGCGCGAAGTACCAAAGGCGGCTGGCGCAAGCTGGTCGTCGTGCTGCCGATGCTGATCACGGCGACGCTGATTCACCTGGTCGTGTTCGCGAACATCCTGTGGGGCACGCCCCGCAAATGGCACGCGCTGAATGAATCCCTGCTGTGGGGTCTGCCGCTGTTTTCTGCCATCATCCTGGCTGTGTCCGTGGGCTGGTTCCATCGACCGAAACCGGAGACGGCGTAGTGGAAGACGCGCGCAAAAATCCCGCGCTCGACAAAGCCTGGCTGACCACGCTGTGCGTGCTGTCCGGGCTGGCGGTCTTTGCGCTGCAGACGCTGGCGGTGCTCGGCCCGGCCTACATCTGGCAGCAGGACACCAAGGACTACCTGCAGATGTTCGACGGCGTCGACGCGCTGCTGGCCGGGCGCGACGTCTATTTCGCCAAGCGGGCGGGCTCGAACCTGTTCTTCGCCTACCCGCCCGCGTGCGCGGCACTGATGGCGCCCTTCGCGATCTTCGCGCCCGCGGCCCGGGTGGCCGTGTGGTCGGCGCTGCACCCGTTCGCGCTGGCGTTGCTGGTGTACCTGTCGGGGCGGCTGTTCGAACTCAAGACGCGCCGCGAGTGGCTGTACCTGGTTTCGTTCGCGACGGTCGCCTGCTTCGCGCTTTGCCAGCTCGAAATCCTGGAAGGCCAGATCAACGTATTCGTCGCCTGCCTGGTCACCGGCGGGTTGCTGCTGCTGAAGCGCGAGCGCGTCTTCTGGGGCACGCTGCTGCTCGCGCTGGCGACGCAGATCAAGGTCACGCCGGCCGTGTTCGGGCTGGCGTTCCTGGTTTGCGCACAGTGGCGAACGCTGGGGCTGTATGTGCTGAACCTGCTGCTGATCGGCCTGCTGCCGCTGCTGTTCAGCGTGCCCGCGCTGGGGTTCAGCGACGGCGTTGCGTTCAACTTCGACATGCACGTCTACTACATCAAGGATGTGCTGCTGGCGGCCGCGACGCGCGGCGAGTACTTCGATGCGTCGATGTACCGCTGGCAGAACCTGTCGATCCCCGGGATGCTGCACCGGCTGTTCGACGCAAACGCGATCGCCGGCGTCGGCAACGACGAACCGGGCGCCGTGCTGTTCAGCCTGCCGCCGCTGCTGCTCGGCCTGGCGGCGCGCTTTGCAACGCTGGGCATGCTCGGCGTGGCGGCCTGGCAGTTGCGCAAACACCGAAACGACTTCCGGCTGTGGTCCGGCATCGCGATACTGCTGTGGCTGGCGTTCCAGGTGGGCAACCTGGTTTTCTGGGAGCATCACCTGCTGACGATCATCCCGGTGTTCGCCTTCCTGCTGAGCCTGAAGTGGCCGCGCAAGGGGCAGGTGCTGGGGTTGATCAGCGCGGCGTTCCTGCTGGTGTTCTCGGTGCCGCGGCTGCTGGACTTCGCCCCGGCCGTGAAGCTGACCGCGCCGGACGTCAGCAAGCTTGCATTCTACGGCAAGTACGGGATAACCACCCTGCTGGTGGTGGCGACATGGGGCGCGGCGCTCTACATTGCCACGCGCTTGCAGAAACAACCGGGTGAAGAAGAAGCCGCGGAAGCGGTCCCGAAAGCGGAAGGTTGAAGCATGCCGACAGTCAGTGGATCAGGCGAAACGAAGAACGAACACCAGCTCAATCGCGGCGTCTGGACCGACGAAGGCGCGCCGAAGGAGGCGCCGTTCAACATCATCGGCAAGCGCATGCCGCTCAAGGACGCCTACCGCAAGGTCACCGGCGAGGGCGTCTACACCGACGACATGAAGTT
>JAGQRI010000189.1:0-3832 GCA_020425515.1 Planctomycetota bacterium
GTCGAAATCGCCGGCACGGTCTGCGTGATGCTGGTGGTCTGGTACGGCACCTACAGCATCCTGGAACTGAAGACGCTCGACTACGGCACGTTCTTCGCCTTCTTCCTGTACACGCCGATGATGTTCAGGCCGATCCGGGAAATGAGCGAAAAGTACAACGTGCTGCAGAGCGCCATGGCCAGCGCCGAGCGCCTGTTCCGCATTATCGACACCAAGAACGAGGTGGTGGACCCCGTCGAGCCGAAGAAGCCTGAGCTGACCGGCGAGATCGAGTTCCGCAACGTCTGGTTCGCCTACAGCACGCCGGAAGAAGGCGAGCCGGAGTGGGTGCTGAAAGATGTGAGCTTCAAGGTGCCGTCCGGCAGCTCGCTGGCGCTGGTGGGGGCGACGGGCAGCGGCAAGACGACGATCATTAGCCTGCTGATGCGTTTCTACGACATTCAGAAGGGCAGCATCCTGATTGACGGCGTGGACGTGCGCGAGATGGACAAGGCGCACCTGCGCGAGGCGTTCAGCCTGGTGCTGCAGGACGTGTTCCTGTTCGCGGGGACGGTGCTGGACAATATCCGTTTGGGCCACGAGGAGATCAGCCGCGAGCAGGTGCAGAAGGCCGCGGAAATCGTCCACGCGCACAATTTCATCCAGGGCCTGCGCGGTGAGTACGACGCCGTCGTGGCCGAGCGCGGCGCGACGTTCAGTGCGGGACAGCGCCAGTTGCTGGCGTTTGCGAGAGCGCTGGCGTTCAACCCGAAGATTCTCGTGCTGGATGAGGCGACTTCGAACATCGACAGCGAAACCGAAGCGCTGATCCAGGACGCGTTGAAGCAACTGATGGAAGGGCGCACGGCCGTGGTTGTCGCGCACCGGCTGAGCACCATCACGGACAGCGACAACATCCTCGTGCTGCACAAGGGCAAGGTGGTCGAGCAGGGCACGCACCAGCAGTTGCTGCAACAGGGTGGGCGCTACGCCAAGTTGTACCAGCTACAGTTCGCCAACGGCAGCAAAGCAGAAACCAAGGCCGGATAATCCAAGCCCAGTCCGCGAGGACTGGGGGCAGCGTCGGATTGTCATGCGCAAACACTGGAAAGCGATCATCACTCCGGCCATGACCCCAGCCCTTGCGGGCTGGGCTTGGATTGGGCGTCCCACCCGTTTTGGCCATCATGACGAATTCCGTGTGGTATGCTTCTAACTGATGAAACAGCCTGAAGACTGGGTCGTTGCCACCGCTGAAAACGCCAAGCGCGAGCTCAGCATTGTATTGAGCATGCTCCTGCCACTCTGCGCGCTGACGGCAGCGAGCATGCCGCTGTGGCTCTCGTCCAACGATGGCGGGACGGCCTTGGCGGCGGTGGTGCTGTTTGCCATCCCATGCGCCGCGCCGCTGGCAATCATCGGTTTCATCAATCAGGGCCATCGCGACCGGCGCGTGACGATCCCGGTCAACATCGCATGCCTGCTGCTGCTTGCTGGCGTGGCGGCATTCGTGGTCTGAAGTCCAAGCCCAGTCCGCGAGGACTGGGGTCAGTGGCAGGGTGAATCGAACAATTGCCGGCAAAGCGGCCGTCACTCGTGTATCGACCCCAGCCCTTGCGGGCTGGGCTTTGATTCTTCTTTTAGCCGACCAACTTTGAGTACAAAGCCTTTGCACGCCCGGTGTCGTTGGTGCCGTGGATGAGTGCGCGGCCGGTTTTGTAGAGGGTGATGCTCAATCCTTCGAAATCCGCCCGGAGCAGGAAGTCGTTTTCCGTGCCCAGCTTGGCGGAGCTGCTGATTCGCGTTCGAGCTGCGGCGTAATCAAACTCGCCCTCCGGTGTGATCTGCACGCTGTTGCGCCCGCACAAGGCCGTATGCTTCGTGGCGCGCTCACCTGCCAGCCACGGGTACTCGCCGCGGCAGGTGGGACAATCCTTGCGCGGTGTTGACGCGTCCATACCTGTGTGTTCGCCGGTCCACAGGTCGATCGTAAGCATCTTGCAGAACAGGGCGTCCGTGTTCCCGCTGAGGATTTTCAGCGACACCACGCCGGCCCACGCCACGGCCTGCAACACGGCGGGCATGATGATGCCGGTGGTGTCGCAGGTTTCGCCGCCGGCTGATGGCTGGTCTTCCAGCAGGCAGGTCAGGCACGCCGTCCTGCCCGGCAGCACCGGCATGCACACGGCTCGCGAGCTGACGCAGCCGGAGTAAACCCAGGGCGTGCTGGTCTTCGCGGCGACGTCGTTGATCAGGAAGCGTGTCTCGAAGTTGTCGCTGGCGTCGAGGATCAGGTCCACGCCGTCGGCAAGTCGTTCGGCGTTGCGGTGGTTGAAGTCGCCCACCTCGGCGCGGATGTCCACTTCACTGTTCACGCCTTCGAGGTGCAGGCGCGCGGCCTCGGCCTTGGGCAACGCCTGCTGCACGTCCTGCTCGGTGAACAGCGACTGCCGTTGCAGGTTGGATTCCTCAACGATGTCGCGGTCCACGATCACCAGCTCGCCGACGCCCGCGCGCACGCAGAACTCGGCGAGGTGGGTGCCCAGCGCGCCGCAGCCGACCAGCAGCACGCGCGATTTGCGAATGCGGGCCTGCCCTTCCGGGCCGATGGGCGCAAACAGTTCCTGACGGGAGTAGCGCGACATGGCGCTAGTTCACACTATCGCCCGTGCGCCGCAAGGCCCCGAAGTACGGGATGATGCTGAGCATGCTCACTGCGCCGGTAACCCCGATCAGCACCATGTTCAGCGGGCGCACCCAGCTTTCGATGCTCGGCCAGTAGTGCGTGAAAAACACCAGCCAGCAGATCGCGATCAGCACCAGAGTCTGCACCAGCGTCTTCAGCTTGCCCCACATATTCGCGGCCAGCATCACGCCGCGGCTGGCGGCGGTGGGGCGGATGTACACGTGCTGCACGAACTCGCGCACGATGAACGGCAGCGCGAACCAGATCGGGTAGGCGCCCGCCAGCCCGAAGCTGGTCCAGACCAGCACGAAGAACACCGCGTCCGCCAGCGGGTCGAAAATCTTGCCGAGGTCCGACACGGCCTTCTGGCGACGCGCGAAGTAGCCGTCGCAGAAATCGGTGAACATCGCCAGCCCGCCCAGCCAGCCGCCGACCCAGACGCCCCAGTAGGTGTCGGTCAGGAACAGCCATGCGCAGATCGGCGCGAACGCGAACCGCGCGAACGTGAACACGTTCGCCAGCGTCCAGAAACGCAGACTCAGAACCGGTGGGTTGTCCGCTACAGCGCCGCTCATGACCTTGAAGCTTCCATTACCGGCGTGCGCGCATCAAGCACCCAGATTTTGCCGTCGCCCTGGCGCCCGGTGCGGCAGGCCTGCATTACCGTCTCGATGGCGCGTTGCAGCTTGTCGGGGGCAACCGTGAACTCAACACGAATGCGAGGCAGGAAGGCCACGGCGAAACGGTCGTCCTGGTAATCCTTCAGGTGATCCTTCTGGCGCCCGTAACCGCGAGCCTCGGAGTGCGTGACGTTCTCTATCCCGGCCTCGGTCAACGCGCGCAGGCAGGCGTTCAACTTGAACGGCTTGATCACGGCGACTACCTGGCGCATGGCTGCCACGTTGGCACCCTTCATTCACTAGGCCAAAACGACTGTCATAGCGACAGCGACTTGTACCACGCCGGTTCCAACAGGTCAACGTAAGCCAAGACCGTGCAATATGTTACGATCCAAACCCATACCTAACCCATGACTGGCACCGGCTTTGCACTGTACGGGCCACGTGAAGGTACAGGCATGAAAGACGAACACTCGGTACTGCTGGTGGATGACAACGCGGGGCTGCGTTCCGGGCTTGCCATGGCGCTGGCCGACGTCGGCATCCG
>JAGQRI010000189.1:3895-5118 GCA_020425515.1 Planctomycetota bacterium
CTGCTGGTGCTGGACCTCAACCTGCCGGACATGACCGGCGTGAACGTCTACAGCCACGTCGCCGATGAGCATCTGCGCTGCATCTTCATGACCGCCGAGGCGACCGAGGAATTGATCGAGCAGGCGATGCAACTGCACCCGCTGCGCCTGCTGCGCAAGCCGTTTGAAGTGAAACTGTTCCGTGACCTGGTGCGCAGCGCCGTCGCGGCCTGAGAAGACATGAGCACGAACCGACTGCCGAAGGACGACCAGGAGCCGCAGCCCGAACCGGGCAGCAAGCTCGTGGTCGTGCAGACGCCGATGGGCGTGCTGAAGCTGATGGTCCCCGCGACCACGACGCCGGACGGGCGCGACCCGCTGGCCGTCGCGATGGAGATGTTTCAGAACGCGGTGGACAGCGGCGCCGACGACCCGTTGATGGAAACTCTCGTGCTGCTGAAGCACATGGCGGATGAAGACGGCAACAGCCAGCCGCTGACAATCGGGCTGATGGTGCTGAAGCAGATGGCCGACAACGGCATGCTTCCGCCGATGAAAGCGCTGATCGAGGGCACGGGCATCAGCGAAGCGGACTTGAAGCAGGCATTCGGGATCGCCGGGGAGAAGAGCCCCGGCATCATCGACAAACTTGACCAGACCAACCTGAACTGAACAGGACAGTGGAGAGCAAGCAGATGGCAACGAACGTTCGTCCCTTGAATGACAAGGTGCTCATTGAGCGCGCCAAGGCCGAGGACAAGACCAAGGGCGGGATCATCCTGCCGGACAGCAGCAAGGAAAAGCCGAAGGAAGGCGTAATCGTGGCGGTAGGCCAGGGTCGCATCACCGACCAGGGTGAGCGCGTGGCCTTCCAGGTGAAGAAGGGCGACCGCGTGCTGTTCAAGAGCTACGCCGGCACCGACGTCAAGATCGACGGCAAGGACTACATTCTCATGAGCGAGGAAGAAATCCTCGCCGTGGTCGAATAGCCGTCAGCCCGGCATGCCAATGCCGGGCCTCGATACAGACTGGACGATCAAGAGGCGGCGCGTGATTGCGCCACAACCAAGGAACCGACTCATGTCAGCCAAGCAGATCATTTTCGACCAGGACGCCCGCGAACGCATCCGCAACGGCGTGCGCAACCTGGCCCGTGCCGTCAAGACCACACTCGGCCCCCGCGGTCGCAACGTGGTGATCGAAAAATCCTACGGCGCGCCGACCGTCACCAAGGACGGCGTCAC
>JAGQRI010000190.1 GCA_020425515.1 Planctomycetota bacterium
TAGTCGATGCGGATCGGGTGCAGGCCGGCGCTCAAGGTCAGCACGGTACTGACCTCGGTGTAATCACGCATGTCGTTGTACAGGATCGACTCGCCGTCCAGCGTCACCACGCCGGTGTAATCCGCGCCAAGGTATAGCCAGTAGTCGCCGGTTTCCTTGATGACGAGGAAGCCGGTCCAGACGCCCATGAAGTTAGTCTTGTCGAAAGGCAGGTCGCTCCAGGCTTCCTTGCTGGGGAAGTAGACCTGTGGGTCGATGCGCGTGACGTCCGGCGTGCGGTCATCAAGCTCGGGCTGGCTGGGGTCGAGGATCGCGGTCAGGGGCAGTTCGTTGAAGGCGTAGTATTTCGCGTACAGCCCGCGGCGGTCCTGCAGCAGCTTGGGGCTGATATCGCCCAGTTCCTTCTTGCCGATTTCCTTCTTGAGTGTGCGGCTGCGCGGGCGCTTGTTGCCGAGGCTCTGGTTGGGCGGGCGCTTGATCGCTTTCAGTTTTTCGATGCGGCGCTGGCGCTCGGCATCGAGGGCTTTCTGCTCCGGCGTGCGGTTGTCCTGAGCGGGCGGCTCGCCGCCAGTCGATCGACCGGGCGAGTTGGGTTGGTTGTTTGCCCGGGCCTGCTTCGCCGCTTCCTCTTCGGCTTCGATCTTGGCGCGTTCGCGGGCGGCCTTGATGCGTTCGCGTTCGCCGGCGTCGATGCCGGAAAGCAGGTCACCGCCTTCCGTGTTCGCACCGGGGTTGTCGGGGTCGCCATCGACCAGTTGCCCCTGGTCGTCGAGGCGCGGCAGCGACTGATCGAGCGGATTCTGTGCGATTTCATTCGAGGATTTCTCGTCGCTACTTCCGATAATAGGAAGCAGTGACGAGCCCTCAGGGCGAAAGGCGGCCCAAGCGCCTGCGAACAATAGCAGGACAAGCACGGGCGCGGCAATGAGCAGGTGTTTGCGTGTCATGGGTTCGGTTCGCAGCAGCTAACTTGACAGCCTAATACGAAAGCACGATACCAGAATCACACCGCGGGATGCAGCACGAACACCCGCCGACAACGAGAGGCCGAGAATGACAGACGCCCAGCCCAATACCCTCACCAACCGGCTGGATGAGAAGATCGCGCAGGGCATGACCGAAGAGCGCGAGCTTCTTAAGTCGTTACGGGACCTGCTGATCAAGCAGGATTTCGACGACCAGATCATCGAGCAGGTGACAGGGCTCGTCGGGCACCTCGAAGAACTGTTCCTGCTGGTGATCGTGGGCGAGGTCAAGGCGGGCAAGAGTACGTTCATCAACAGCCTCCTGAACGCCGAAGTCTGCAAGGTGGGGGCGATCCCGACCACGGACAAGATCCACGTCCTGAAGTACGGTGCGACGGAAAAAGAGCGCATCATCGAGGAGTTTCTCGTCGAGAAGCAGCTTCCGTTCGAGCCGTTGCGCAACATCAACATCGTCGATACGCCGGGCACCAACAGCATCGTCAAACGCCACGGCGAAATCACCGAAAGCTTCATCCCGCGCTGTGACCTGGTGCTGTTTACCACCAGCGTAGACCGGCCTTTCAGCGAAACCGAGCGCGAGTTCCTGAGCTACATCGTCGAGGGCTGGGCGCGCAAAATCCTGTTCATCATCACCAAGAAGGACATCAAGGAGCCGCACGAACTCGACGAGATCAACCAGTTCGTCACGGACAGCATCAAGAAGTTTTTCGACCTCGAGCCGCAGATTTTCATGGTCAGCGCAAAGCAGGCCCGCAAGGCCAAGGAAACCGGCGATGACGGCCTGTACGCGGAATCCGGCTTCAAGGACCTCGAGGAGTACCTGTTCACGAAACTCAGCGAAGGCGAGAAGCTGAAGCTGAAACTCGAAAGCCCGATCAACAGTGCGATCAGCATTTCCGACCGCTGCGTCGACGATTTCCAGGCGCGCATGACGCACCTGAAGGACGACAAGCGCGTCCTGGAAAACATCAAGGGCCAGCTCGAGCAGTCCGAATCTGACATGTCCGAGAACTTCGGGCGCTTCATCCTCGAAATCGACAACATCATCCTCGAGATGGAAAAGCGCGGGCGCAACTGGGTCGATGACAACGTCAAACTGACCAACATGGGCATGCTGCGCAGCGCCGAACGGTTTAGAGGGCGCTTCAAAGAGGAAGTGATCAAGGACTACGAGGTCAAGATCGACGACACGCTGAACAAGGCCGTCGACTGGTTCATGAAGAAGTA
>JAGQRI010000191.1 GCA_020425515.1 Planctomycetota bacterium
TCGCGCCCCTTGCGCTTGATGATCTCGCGCATGTTCTGCAGCGCCAGTGTACGAAGCGTCTGCCCTTCCCAGACGTAGCGGTCCGGCGCTTCCTGCACGTCCTGGTACCACTGCAGCGCTTCCGCGTCTTTGCCCGCCTTGACTAGCCTCGCGGCAAGTCTGATGCGGCAATACAGCGCCACCGGAATCTCGGGGTCTTGACCCATGCCGAAGTCGGGATCGTCTGTGATCGTCTGCCGGTAGAAGTCGTCAATGTCGCCGGTGCGACCCTCCGCGAGCAGCGCGTTTTCCTGGCGCACGAAACAGTCGGAAAGCTGGCTGCGCCCGACGGCGTACTTCCGCGCGCTTTCAACGTAGCCCAGCACCTCGACATACTTCTTTACCGCCAGGGCCTTGTCGGCGAGTTCGAGATAGCCCGCCACCAGCGCCCTTCCGGCCTGATCCTTGACGCGGGTGTTCGCCGGCGGGGCACTGGCAAGTTCGAACGCACTCTTTAGCGCCTTCACGGCCTCGGCGCGGTCGCCGATGCGAAGCGCCAGAAGCCCGTAGCGCGCCGCAAGTTCGGGATTGTCCGGGTTTGCGGTGTACTCTTCCTTGGCGGACTGCAGCAACGATTGCGAGTTGAATCTGGCCGCGAATTCGCCCGCATTGCGGCTGTAGTCGCTGCCCGAAACGGTGAACGCGACCCCATGCTGGGTGAACACGCTGTAGCCGTATCCGCGCCAGCTCGGGGGGGCGGATTCGCTTTCGACCACGCGCATCTTGTCGAGGTCGATCTCGGCAATCGTGCAGCCGCCGATGTTCATCTCACCGGGCCAGAGCAGCATGTTGTCGGCGATGCACGGACGGCCTGAAAGCTTCAGCAGCGTGCCGCGGTTGGTGGGGGTCACCTTCAGCGAGTCTTTGACGCGCCCGGTTTTGATGTCCACCTTGTGCAGGCGGCTTGCGGCGCCGCCCATGTCGCCGCCGTCCGCCGCGATGTAGATGTTGCCGTCACGCACGCCGACGAGCGCGCGCCCGCCGTACACAGGCGAGCG
This sequence comes from Planctomycetota bacterium, assembly GCA_020425515.1. Lineage (GTDB taxonomy): Bacteria > Planctomycetota > UBA8742 > UBA2392 > UBA2392 > JACKID01. The sequence goes on from JAGQRI010000191.1 coordinate 1,038, forward strand.
GTCCTGTGCAAGGCGCCAGAGCAGTTTGCCGGTTCGCGCATCGAGCGCGAACATTTTGTCGGCGTCGGTGGGGGCGACCAGGATGTACGGCTTGCCGTCGTACTCGGTGTAGATCGTCGGCGAGTTGTACCAGGTGACGTCGCGGTAGTAGGTCTCGGTGTACTTGGTAATCGGGCGCGGCATGTACTCGTAGCGCGAGATCCAGTTCAGGCTGCGTGTCGCCAGGTCGACCGAAACGACACCGCCGATGTTGGTGCACAGGTACAGGCGCCCCGCCGCGATTGCCGGCAGGCTTGGGTGGGGCTCGCGCGCCGGGCGCCCGAACATGGTGGTTTCCTGCTGGCCGTAGCACAGGCGCAGGTTCCAGAGCACTTCGCCCGTGTCGGGATTAAGCGCATACAGGAACACCTCGGCCTGGCCGCGCACGCGGCTGGCGATGGCGTACAGGGTGCCGTCGTGGACGACGGCGCTGAGGAAGTTGGTGGTTTCGTCGTCGCTGCCTTCGTACTGCCCGCCGATCTTCCACAGCAGGCGCCCGGTGCTGCCGTCAACGGCGCACAGCGCGCGGCGCACTTTCGGGTAGTGGCTCCAGAGGTGGAACATGCGGTCCGGGTTCGGGTCGTGGTAAGTCGTGGACAGCGGGTTCTCGATCGCCGTGTAGACCGTGCCGCGGTACATGCTGACCGGCAGGATCATGCCCGGGTCCGGTTCGATGCTGCGCCAGTTGCTGTCGTTCGTGCGGAACGGCTTGCACACCCAGCTCGGGTCGTCGCCGCTCGGCCCGACGAGATCGTAGGCCGCGAGCCGGTCGCCGGTGTTCACGTAGAACATGTTCCCGTCGTAGATCGGCAGGTAGGGCGGCACGATCGGCGACGGGTAGTTCATGAACTTGTTCCAGACCGCTTTTGCCTCAAGCCCGGGCAGGCGCTTTGACCAGGCGGTCCGGCTGAAATCACTGGGGCGTTCGTGCAGCCCGGTGTTGGTGTAGTTGCCGCCCACCCACTCGACGCCGAGCGTGTCGATGGTGTCGGCTGTGGCATCGCGCGCGGCGGCCAACTGTGCGTCCAGCAGTGCGCCGAGCTTCGCCTTGCCTGCGCCCGCGTCGACTTCGTGCTGGCGCAGGTCGACGCTCTGTTCGATCAGCCGCACCAGGTTGGCGCGCTCGCCAAGGTCGCGGTAGCAATGGGCCAGCCAGGCGCTGTAGTGGGCGCGCTCGTCGGCTGACAGCAGGTTCGCCATGGACATCACGCGCTCGAGGCAGCGTGCCGCCGGTGAGACCTTGCCTTCCTCCCAGTACATCGTTGCGAGCAGCGCGCCGGCGCGGATGCCGGCCTTGGTCAGACCGAAGCGGCGGTTGAGATACTGGATACGTTCGCGCTGGCGGGTCTCGATCGCCTGCTTGAGCAACAGCGACGCGCGCGGGCCGTAAATCTTCTCGTACATCT
>JAGQRI010000192.1:0-7797 GCA_020425515.1 Planctomycetota bacterium
CCAGGAAGTCGCGCCCGAGACAGGTTTTGAGGTAGGGCACGAGCACCGAGTCGTCAGGCGCTTCGCCGAGCACGTGCAGGTCAAGCGGGGTGGTGCTGTTTTCGATCTCATGGGTGTAGGCGTCGATGCGCTGAATCTCATCGTCGGTCGCGCCGCGTTTGTCGAGGCCCTCGATTTCAAGCGTTTCGGCCACGCGCGTATCGACCGCCGTCCTGCTGATCTGCTTTCGAAACTCTCCACGCAGCAGCCCGGTTTCGAGAGTCTTGAACTTGTGGATGGCGTCCTGAAGGTCCCGCAACTCGCCCGGCAGGCCGGCCTGCACGGCCGGCGGCGGAACGTGGTCGACCAGCGCCGCGTAGGTGCGGCGCCGCGACAGGGTTGACTCGCCGATGTTGTCCATGATCCACGGGTTGATCACAGGCATCGAACCCATGCAGATGTCCGGCCAATCCTCATTGGAGAGTCCGGCCTCTTTGCCCGGCAGCAGTTCGGCGGTGCCGTGGGTTCCCCAGTGCAGGATGGCCTCGGCTTTGAATTCTTCCTGCAGCCACCAGTAGAAGCACAGGTAGTTGTGCGGCGGCGGCACGTCGCGCGAGTGCAGCAGCTTTTCGTCCTCCTTCTCGCCTCGGACCGGAAGCGCCGCAAGCAGCACATTCCCGAGCTGCACGTTGGGCAGGACAATGAACTTGCGGTCGTTCCTGGTGACCACCATCAGCTTGCCCGGCGCCGGACCGAAATGTTTCTCCACTTCGCTGCGCAGCTTTTCGTTCAGCTTGGTGCGGTACCATGTCTCGTACTGCTCGGCGGGAACCAGCACGGCGCCCGGTTGATCCGCCATGGCCTCCAGTTCGCCCTGGGCCCACGGCGCGACGTTGCGGCCGCGAAGCATGATCTGCTGCAGGATTTCTTCCGCATTTGCCGGCACGGGATCGACCTTGTAGCCATCCTGCTTCATGCGCGGCAGGAAGCGCGCCAGGCTTTCCGGCGCGTCCAGGAAGGCGCCGGTGGGGCTTCCGCGCATCAGGTCGTCTTTCCCGAGGCCGCGGTTGTAGTAGATGATCGCGACGCGCTTTTCCGAGTTCTTCTTGCGCCGCAGGTTCACCCACGCGGCGGCACGCGACGCAAAACGGTCAATGCGTTCGTAGATCGGCTCGTGCAGGCGGAATCCCGCGATGTTGACCTTCAGGCCACCTACAACCATCGGCTCGATCGTGCCCTTGTGCTCCTGGCTGAACAGGAACTTGCCGTAGTCGCGCGGGGTGAGCCCATGGACGTCCTTGCGCCACTCCTCGACGGTCGAACCGAGCATGGAAATGGGTCGCAGGTACGGCACGTCGAGCTCTTCCAGGAAGGACCCCTCACCGGGTCTTTCCCAGGTCGAACCGTGCCGATCTTCGATAAGGATGTCCGGCCCAACGGAGCGGATCATTTCCAGCAGTTCCTCCTGCGCGCCGCCGAAAATCACCGCCACGTTGAAACCATGGTCCTCCAGCGCCCGGGTCTCCGCGTCGATGACCCTGGTATCTTCGGAAATCCAGAACGAATGCTGCATCAGCAGCACGGCCACGGGCGAGCCGACCTTCCAGCCGACGGCCTTGCGGTACTCCTTGATGTCCTGCAGGGGGCCGGAAAGCGTGGGGTGATAGAAACCCGCGTCGGGGATGATGAGGGGCGGCTTCACCTCGCCTTCCGCGCCGAGGTAGGTCACGGCGGTGTACTGGAACAACCGGCGCAGGTTGACCCCGCCGTTGCCGCTCCAGTAGCTCTGGACTTCCGGGTCGGAGTCGAACACGCCCGCCGACTCCAGTGGCACGTGCGTATCGCGATGGGAAAGTGGAATAATTTTCAACTGCGGGTTGTCCCGCTTCGCCTGCTCAAAGAGTTCCTGAAGGCGCGTAGCCTGGTGGGCCTCAAAGTTCAGCACATACACTACCTGGATGCCGTCCAGAGATTCGCCGTCCGAATCTGCCAGGTCGGCCCCGCTCAGGGCGACATAGGGAACGTCGGATTCCGTCGAAGCTCTCTCTATCAAAGGCATCACGCGGTCCCAGACGCCGAGTAACATCACCCGGGCCGGTTTGCGCTCCGGTTGGGCCCGGCCTGCCGGGCCGGATAACGCGCCGGCGACCAATACAAGGCCGACCAGTGCTATCCAGATGGCTCGTTGCCTGATCATGCGATGCTCATTCCTGCCTGAACTTGACGCGGAATCTGTGCCGCGAATGAACCGGCATGCCTTTGAACATGCCGGGCACGTACACGGCCTCTTCGAAAACTTCGACCAGTTTCGCGTCCCAGTCGTCCTGGCCGGTGCCCTCAATCATCTTGACCGCTGAGGCTTTTCCGTTCGCCATTACCACAACTTCGACAAGGACTGATCCGTTGAACCGCTTTCTTACCGACCTGGGCCAGTCCGGGGAAATGATGCGAGGCGGCATGTCGGGCGACTCGATCACCTGGTTCGTGGACTTCGGACCGCCGGCCGGCGTAGTCGATTCCGACGACTCTCCCTCTGCTCCAGGCTGCCCCGCTATTGGCGTATCCGGGGGTGTTTCCGCCGTTTCATGACTTTTCCGAAACTCCGCCTGCGAGGCCTCATTCCGAGTTGGACTGCCAAGGCTGCCTTCGGGTTGCGCGATCTCTCTTGCCGGGGGTTCGGGTTCCGGCTGGGGCTCCGGTTCCGGCAAAATCACTTCCGTCGGAACCGGAACGGAGCCCGGGGCAGCCTGGTGAAGCTCAGGCCAGGCCGCCCCTTCCGGCTTGGGAGACTGGTTTGGATCAGGGTTGGTCGATTCCAGGTTCTGCACTTCGGAAGTGACCAGGGTCGTAAGCTGGATATCCCTGATCTGCGGCCGCTCAACAACCCACCACGCGGAACCAATAATTCCGGCGTGAATGAGAACAGCCATGCCGAAGTGCTTTACCTTCAAGGAATCACCACTTGATCTCCCCTGACAGGACAACGTTCGTGCCCGTGCCGAATGTGCCGCTTCCCATGGGATGATAGCTCCGGTTTCCGATGTTCTGGATGTTCAAATTGAACCGGACGTTGCGGCACGGCGTCCATCCGGCGCGCAGGCCGAACGTGACGTAACCGGGGGCGTCGTGCGGGGTAAACCGGGGGTCGCCCGCCGCGCTGCTGTTGTACTGATCCTGACGACCGACGATGTTCATGTACGGCTCAAGGAAAAGCTTGCCGTTCATGGCGCTGTAGCGCATCGAAACCTCCGAGAAGACGGGCGGGATGCGCCCGATCGGCTCGTCGTTCTTGAGGTCGTCGCCGCGGGTGTAAGTGAAGTTGGCATTGAAGCCGAGCGCGTCCCCTTCGAAGAACAGGTGGTCCGTCGGCAGACCGATCCAGCCCAGCACCTCGGAGAGATAGAAGCCGAAGTCCGCCTCGAAACCAAAGATGCGTCCGCGGCCGCCGTTGATCGAGCGGAACACATCGACACCCTGGTAGGTGAGCGATTCGCGGATCAGCGTGTCCTCGAGGTAGTTAAAGAAGAAGACCAGCGAACCCGTGGCCTCGTAGGGCGCCGCGGATTTGGCGTCCTGGGTGGGGATGAACATTTTCGCCCCAACGTCGACAGACCATTGGGTTTCCGGGTCGAGGTTTGGGTTGGGAATTGCCTCGCCGGCGCCAAAACCCTTCGACGCGGCAAGCTCATCGAGGTTGGGCGCGCGGAAACCGCGCGAGAGGTTCAACGTGATCGAGACCTCGTCGATCGGCTGGTAGATCATGGCGAAGGCGCCGGTGATGTCCGTGACGAAGGTGTTCACGCCGTCGATCTGGGGATCGTTCAGGTCGACGTCGGCCAGGGCCCGGAAGCCCGAGAACCGAACACCGTAGCGGAACTGCAGCATCTCGTCGAAGAACGTCGTTTCGTTCTGCGCGTAGATACCGAAACTGGTGTAACTGCTCCAGTCGGGCACCTGCACGCGCCCGTCCTCGTTCGTTTGCTCTTTGGTCGTGCGGTCAATGTCGATGCTGCGCGAGTTCACCATGTCGTGGTACACCTCACCGCCGACGGTCAAGCGCGCCCATGTGCCGAAGTTCAACACGGCCTGGGAACGGAAGCCCAGCGTGTGCACATTGAAGTTCGAGTCTTCCAGGCGGTTCGGGTTGTTGTTGCGGATGCGCTGGAGTGACTCCTGGACCTTGTGGTACATGAGGTCGACGAACATTTCTTCAACGACGCCGTCCGGCTCGTAACGCCAGTTCAGCATCGCCAGGTCGTCAATCTGCCACACGAACAGGCGGCGCTTATCGCGTCCAACGCCGGGCGCGGGCAGCAGCGCCGGGTTTGCAACCAGTGGGCTTACCCGGTCGGTACGATTGATGTCGTGCTGCTGAAAATGACTGTAGTTGAAGTCGACGGTGTGGTTGCCCCAGCGGGTCCCGAAGTTCCCGTAGATGCCCCACTCTTCATACGACGTGTAGGGTTGGCGGCCGATGCTCGAGCCGCCGACCAGTTCGTCAACGTCGGCGTAGGAAGCGTCCACGATGCCGCCGAAATGCGGGCTTCCGAACTCTGCGAAGGTGCCGCCCTGTTTGCGCATGCTCGAACTCTCGAACCGCGCCCGGGCGCCGAAGGTGTAATCCCAGGCCTCTTCGAAGGTGGGCTTGCGGGTGATGATGTTGAGTACCCCGCCGAGGGCATCACTGCCGTAAAGCACGCTTGCCGGCCCGCGGATTACTTCGATTCGCTCAATGGTGTCCGGCCCGATGGTCGCGTAGTACTGGTTCGGGCCACCGCGGAACATGGAGTTGCTGAAGCGCACGCCATTGACGAGCATCACGATTTCTTTGCCGGTTCGACCGCGAATGAAAGGCGAGCCCTGACCGGCGGCAGTGTGTTGTATGTAGACCCCCGTGGTGCCCTCCAGAAGGTCGGGAGTCTGGCCGGCCATTCGTTCCTGTATCTGCCGGCGGTCCAATGTCGTGACTGAGTCGGGAGTATCCAGCAGCTTTTTCTTGCTGCCGCCGGGCGTCACGACCTCGATTTCCGTTTCGCTCTTCGCTGGCGTACCGCTTTCGACATCCTGTGCCGCGGCACAGGGCGCGAAAAACAGCAGGCAACCGAGCAGACCTCTCTTCATCAGGCGACTCCTTTCCTCGAGCGCGTATGTACGGAAAGCGGCGTGCGTAGTACTTGCACCATGGACAGAGCCCAGAAGAAGCCACACCAAACAGGGCTGCGGACCCCCCAACAGGCAATACAACATCGCCACCAGTAAGTGCTTTACTGGCTTCCCGCTTCCTAAAGATGTGATGACGACAACTAGTTCCGACGCGGCATCCGGCCTGACAAGAATTGCGAAAGATTGTGTCTGAGCGAGGACGACTGTCTCGCCCACGCTTGCATTTCGCTGTCGGTTGCATCAGCCGGATGAACGGCGCGTCAGGCGCCGTACTTTGTGACGCCTTCCCAGTCCACGCTGCTGATGTCGCGCGGCGTCTTGTTCGGGTCTTCCTTGGTGCGGGTCGCAGTGACGACGACTTCGTTGTCTTTGTCGTCGTCGGTGTCGGACGCCGGCTCGGCGTCCTTTTCGTCCGCCTCTTTTCTTGCTCCGTCTTCCGCAGACTTTGAGGACTCATCGGCTGTTGCTGCGCCGTCTTCTTCGGCCCAGGCAGTGGTCGGTTGCCAGGTCAGGGTGATTGCAATGACGACGCCTGCCAGCGCCAGACTGAGGAGCTTCCGGGAAAGCTTCATTCATATTCCTTTCGGCTCGCACGCCGGAACGCGGCATGCGAAGGTCCAAAAACCAACCTTCTCCGCGAACAAGTGCTCACGAACTCAAGGTGTGTGAAGTTGTGTGAATGCAAATGACTGCGAGAAGGTTGCCCCGGAATTGCCAACCTAGCTCAGGCAGAGCTCTTGCGGCTCAATGCCCTGGTTGCGTCTGCCTTGACCCCCGCGACGGGGTGCCGGCTACGGGCCCGTAATCTGCCTCCTTGCCACCGAAGTGACACCTGCGTGGTAGTTGATGCATGAATGTCCCCGGGGGACGAGCGGTTCTGACCGGAATTTCCGGCCATCCCGAATCATGGTCCGGTTCACTACTGAACCCGGCGCCTCTGTTCTTATGAGTACGCCACTCCGCCCGCGGCTATTGCATCGCGACCGGGCGGGGTTACTTCCTGCGCTTGGACGGTTTGGCTTTGATCGAAGCCTTGCCCGGTACGCTGCCTACGCGCTTGAACAGCCCGGCGTTCATGCTGTTGAGGCGCGCGAGCTGGAATTCGCTGAGGTCCTGCAGGGTCTTGCGGTCGAGCTCAATCAGCCAGCGCTCGCGGACGCTTTTCCAGAAGTCATGCAGCGGGCAGGCGCCGGCCTCATTGCATACGGGCTGCCCCAGGATGCACTCCTCGTATTTCTTCAGGTCTTCGAACGGGGCCACGACCTCGCGCAGATGGATGCTGCCGGCCGACTTGTTCAGCGAAAACCCGCCCTGCCGCCCGCGCACCGACTTCAGCACGCGCGTGCGCACAAGCTGCTGCAGGATTTTCGACAGGTAGTGCTGCGGGATGTCCAGCGCTTCCGCCAGCTCGGCCGCGAGCACGTGTTTGCCGTCGGCGCGTGTCGCGATCTCGATCAGCGCCCGGATGGCATACTCGGTGGTCTGTGAAAACATCGGCGCAAGCCCCATGGGAATCCAGCGCCACGATACCGGGTCCCCGCATGCAAACAAGCACAGCCCAGTGGCCCCGAACACAAGATGCAGCCGCGTTCATCAGGCTCGCCGCTCACGAACACGGTTGCCCGGAACGAGTGTCCGTGAAGCCGCCCGCACTTGTGACCCTCGGGCAGGCGGGGCAGCAGGTGGGCCGCCTCAGAGCGAAACTCGCGGAAAACCTCCATGTAGGGCATCAGTGCAGAAGCAGGTCTTCGACAAGATGTGTTCGCGACGCCGGGTCGAGCGCCCGGTCGGTGGCGGGGTACAGGATGTTCTCTTCTTTCATGTTGTGCTCGACCAGCACACCCAGCAGGTTGGCGTGCTGGCGCTCCAGCTCGTCAGGGTTGCGGTCGGCTGCCGCCTGAAGGATACCGTCGACGTACTCCTTGATGTCCACATGCTCGTGGCGCATGACGGTGGTGGGGCCGCCTGACCCGATGCCAGTCACCTCTTCGAACGCCTTGAACAGGATCTCGTTCTCGATGTCGATGTGCCGGAAGAGCCCGCTGCGAAAATCCTGCAGCAAGGGGGCGGCATCTTCCCAGCGGTCGGTGCGGGCGAGTTCCAGCCCCCGGCTCAGCAGATCATCCAGCCGGTCGTGGTCCCATCCCAGGTACTGCATGACGCTCCGCGGCTCGGATTCATCACGGACACGTATGTGCAGTCTCCATTCGTCGGGCCCGGAAAACAGCGGGGCAAAGTCGTACCGCAGCGGAGACTCCCGCACCATCCGGCGAAGAAGATGCTCGGTATCCTCGTGGCGGGTCAGTTCAACCTCATCGCGCGTCTTCAGTTCACCGAGCCTGCGCAGGATGTCGTCTTCCTGCATCTCTCGTGCGTCCATGGCCTCTGTGATTTGCATTTCCGCCTCTCTCAAGCCAGCAGCATTTTCTCTACCAGTGCACGCAGCTGTTGCTGGTCCAGCGTCGTGTCGATGCTGGGGAACAGGATTTCCTCCTCCTTTGCGTGGTGCCCTTCAAGTTCATCCGCGAACTCGCCGAAGGCGTCCTGCAACTCACCCATTTCGTTCCCCCGGACGGCCCGCAACAGTCGGTCCAGTCCCAGGCGCACGTCGTGGTGTTCTTCCATCATCAACTTGGCCGGGCCGTCCGGCAGGTT
>JAGQRI010000192.1:7848-8701 GCA_020425515.1 Planctomycetota bacterium
CGCAGCCCGGTGTCGTATTCGTCGAACCGTAACACGGCCTCGGGCCACAATCCGGCGCGGGCGAGCTTCAATGACTGCGCAAGCAGAGCCTCGAGGCGGCGATGATCCCAGACCAGATACTCGCCTACGCTGCGCGGAGTACCGGAAACCCGAGCCGTAAAATGCCAACGCCAGTGGTCTGGTCCCTTTTCGAGCGGCGCCCAATTGAGGCTGATTGACGAGTCATCCACCAGAAGCTGCAACAGTTTCGCCGGCTCGTGCGGCGCGATCAGCACCAGGCTGTCACCCGGCGAGAGATCCTTTAGCTGCTGCACTATCTCCTGGATCCGTGAGTCCTTTGGAATTGTGCGGCCGTCCAGTACAGGTGTCGTAGGCATGGTTGCTCCTCAAATGTACTGCCCTCCATCGACGCGGATTACCTGACCCGTAATCTGCTGCGCCATGGCAGAAGCCAGAAACATCACGCAGTTCGCCACATCCAAGGGTGAAGAAATCCGGCCTAATACCGATTCGTTTACGGCGCGTTGCCGAACCTCGGCGGGCAGAACGCGCGTCATTTCTGTATCGACTAACCCGGGGGCCACGGCGTTCACCCGGATGCCGAACCGGCCACAATCGCGGGCGGCGGACTTGGTCAACCCGATCAGTCCGGCCTTGCTGGCGCTGTAGTTCGCCTGACCGAATTTCCCGCGTTCACCGTTGATGCTTGCGATATTCACAATGTTTCCGCGCCCGAGCGCGCGCATCAACGGGACACTCTCACGCAACAAGTGGAAGGCGCCTGTCAGGTTGACATCGATTACGCTTCGCCAGTCCTCATCGGACAGTTTCCATACTACGCCATCGCGAGTGA
>JAGQRI010000193.1 GCA_020425515.1 Planctomycetota bacterium
ACAGCACTGCCACGGGGTAGCGCCCGGGCGGCAGGAACTCGCGATAGGCAAGGATCACCGCCTGCACCAGCGAGCGGTCCTTCACCGGGCGCCGATTCACGAACAGCAGCAACGCCTTGCTGTTCGGCTTGTGCATGCTGGGCGGCGCGATGTAGCCGTCTAGGCGTCCGTATTCTTCGTATTCGTGCAGCTCCAGCATGCCGTCACTGAACTTGTCGCCGTACAGGGCACGCACGCGCTCGGGCTGTGACTGGCCGGGCGGCACGTCGAAGGCCTTGCGCTCGCCGTGCACGAGGCTGAAGCCGACGGCGGGGTTGGCGGCGGCGATCGACTGCAGCGTTGCGACCACGTGACTGAACTCGGTGCTGTCGCCCTTCAGCCAGCGCCGCCGCGCGGGGACGTTGAAGAACAGGTCCCGCACCTCGACGACCGTGCCCTTGGCGCCCGCGGCCTCCCGGATCTCGTGCTGGTCACCGCCGCCTGCCTCGATTTGCAGGGCGAACTCGCTGTCCGCTCGCCGCGTGGTGATGGTCGCGCGGCTGACGCTCTGGATGCTTGCCAGCGCCTCGCCTCGGAAACCGTGTGTCAGCACGTGGAACAGGTCCTCGGCGCTTTGCAGCTTGCTGGTGGCGTGCGCCTCGAAGGCGAGCAGCAGGTCCTCGCGCTCCATGCCCTCGCCGTCGTCGGCCACGCGGATCAGGGTCTTGCCGGCATCCACCAGTTGCACGTCGATGCGCTTGGCGCCCGCGTCGAGGGCGTTCTCGACCAGCTCTTTGACGACGCTGGCCGGACGCTCGACTACCTCGCCTGCGGCGATCTTGTTGGCGAGTTCCGGCGGAAGCAGTTGGATGCGGGCCATGGCGCGATACTAGGGCAGCACGCGACACGCACAACGCGTGTCGAGGGTATGTTGGCAAGGGTGGAAAAGGGCTCCCGATTGCATGTAACTGCCGGGCACAACGAGACTTTTGTCTTGACAGATGTCCAGAATTTCCTATTGGGCTGGAACTATTAATCGCATACCGGACCCGCCGGAGGAGCTGCATGGCTGCCAGAACCAAGGCTGCATCACGCAAGAGCAAGGCGAAGAAGAAATCGTCGAAGCCCGCACGCAAGCCTGCGGCAAAGAAGTCCGCGAAGAAAGCCGTGAAAAAATCGGCGAAGAAACCGGTGCGTAAGGAGGCCGGCAAAAACGCGAAAAAAGGCACATCCAAGTCCGCCTCCCGCAAGGCGGCAAAACCCGCGCGCGGCAAGAAACCTGCAAAGAAGAAGTCGGCTGCGAAACCGGTGAAGAAGGCGCCGAAGAAGACGGCGGCGAAGAAGTCCGCGAAGAAGACAGTGAAAAAAGCGGCCGGGAAGTCCGCAAAGAAGACCGCCAAAAAATCCGCCGCGAAGTCCCCGGCGAGAAAGAGCACAAAGAACGCCGCCGGAAAGAAGGCGAAACCGGCAAGCGTTAAAAAGAAAACAGCCACCACGAAAAACACATCCGGGAAGAAGAAGGCAATGACCAAGACGAAGTCCGCCGCGAAGAAGTCGAAAGAGAAATCGAAGCCGAAATCCAAACAGAAGGCGGAGAAGTCCAGGAAGGAAAAGGTCGGCGCAGGCACGCTGACCCAGGAAACGCCCGCCCAGCCGAAGAAGCCCCGCCCCAGCGGCATGGCCGTTGAGCCGGACGACGTCGACGAGTATGAAGTCATGCGCCAGGCCGCGGTCGAGCCGTACCGCCGAAACGCGATGCCCAAGCCGGGCGCCGCGGGACGCCTGTTCGACGACGAAGACCAGCTCGAGGACTACGACCCGCTGTTCGACGACGTCGGGGAAGAAGAAGACGAGTGAAGGCGATTTTGGATTTTGGATTGCGGATTGACCCGCGCCGCGACGCGGCCAAGGTAGTCCAATCCAAAATCCAAAATCCAAAATCCTATGCCCAACTTCGCACCCGTTGACGAACAGTTGACCGACCTGCTGCGCGGCGCCGAGGACGTGATCTCCGAGGGCGACCTGCGCAAACGCCTCGGCAAATCAGCCGAGACCGGCACGCCGTTGCGGGTCAAGCTCGGCATCGACCCCAGCAGCCCCGACATCCACCTCGGGCACACGGTCGTGCTGCGCCGCCTGCGCGCATTCCAGGACCACGGTCACCAGGCCGTGCTGATCATCGGCGACTACACGGCCATGGTCGGCGACCCCAGCGGCAAAAACAAAACCCGCCCGCAGCTCACGATCGAGCAGGTCGAGCACAACGCGCTCACGTACATCGCCCAGGCCGCCAAGGTGCTGGACATGGACAACTGCGAAGTCGTCCGCAATGGCGAGTGGTTCCACAGGATGGATTTCCTGGGCGTGCTGAAATTGGCCGCGCGCACCACCGTCGCCCGTATGCTCGAGCGCGACGACTTCACCAAGCGTTACAAGGACGAGGTCCCGATCAGCCTGCACGAGTTCCTGTACCCGCTGATGCAGGGCTGGGACAGCGTACAGGTGAAGGCCGACGTCGAACTCGGCGGCACGGACCAACTCTTCAATCTGCTGATGGGGCGTAAGCTGCAGGAACAGGAAGAGATGCCGGCGCAGATCTGCATCACCAGCCCGATCATCCCGGGGCTCGACGGCACCGAGAAGATGTCCAAAAGCCTCGGCAACGCCATCGGCGTGAACTTCGAGCCCAACGACATGTTCGGCAAGGTGATGAGCATCCCGGACACCCTGATGGAATCCTGGTACACGCTGCTGACACGCGAGCCGCTGGAAAGCGTCAAGAAGCTGTGCGACCCGGACCAAACCAACCCGCGCGAAGCGAAACTGCGCCTGGCGCGCCTGATCACGACTGACATGCACAGCGCGGAAGACGCCGCCCAAGGCCAGCAGCATTTTGAGAACATTGCCAAGGGCGGGCTGCCCGAAGAAATGCCCGAGGCCGAGGTCGCGCTGGAAGGCGGCATGATCCCGGCCTTCGCGCTGGTCAAGAACGTCCACAACGTATCCGGCGGCGACGCCAGGCGGTTGCTGAAACAGGGCGGCGTGAAGCTGATCCAGCCGGACACGCAGGATGAATTCAGCGTGGACGACGAAAAAGCGGAATTCACGGCCGAAGACCTGGAAGGGCGCGTGCTGAAGGTCGGCAAGCGGCACTTTTACAGGCTGGTCGTCCGCGGGTCGTAATCCCACCCCTCCAAAATCGTGAACGGATTGGAACAGCGGCATGCCGTTTCCGTATTACCGTTAAGCACCGCACACATTGGCTGTAAGCTGTTTGCCGCACGATTCCGGAGACGACATGCGCAAGAACCGACTCATGCTTGCATTGCTGCTGCTGGTGCTGATCGCGGGCGCCGGGGTGGGCATCTGGCTCGCCACCAGTCCGGGCAACGACCACCGCGACGTGGCAGGCGCCGACATCGAGGAAAACGGCGAGAATCCGAGCCTGGATTCCGGCGACCCACTGGCGGGCAGCAACACGGCGCCGGGCGCAAAGGGCGACAAGCCGGACAGCGGCGAAACAACGACCCACAAGAACCCTGCCGACGCCGGCAACAACACCGGCAGCAAGCAACCGGACAGCACCGACCCCGAACACAAAGCCGGCGACAACGACCCGCCAGCCGCAAAAGTCGAGTGGGTCCCCGCGGAAGTCGAGGCCACCGTCAGCGGGCGCGTAACGTTCAAGTCGGACGGCCGACCGGCTGTTGGCGCCGCCATTCGCCTGGAAGTGGACGAAGGCCGAAGTGAAATGTGGCGCGTCCGCAACAAGGAACCCAAGGGCTACGACAAGGACAAGCCCGCCACGGAGTTCACCGGCACCACCACCACAGACGGCGCCGGCGAGTTCAGCATGCGGGTCAAAATGAAGTACTGGTACCAGAAGCTCCACTTTGAGGACGGCGAAGACAGGTCGCTCATTGGCTTCACGGAAGAGGTGGCCGTCATTGCAACCAGCCCCGGCTATGCGCCCGCCAAGTCGCCGCCGTTCAGGCTCGATGCCGACAAAGAGCAGACGGTTGCCCTGACGCTTGCGATCCCGGCCGCCGTGTCGGGGCGCGTCGTCGACTCGGTCAGCCATGAGGGAATCGCGGGGGCCCGCGGCACCCTTATGGACATCGACGCGATCCAGTCCGGGCGCCCGCCCTCGCCGTACAGTTTCACGACCGACGACAAGGGTTACTTCTCGCTCAACTCGCTGCCGGCCAGCAGCTACAGCATGAGCATCCAGGCCGACGGCTACGCGGACTACAGCAGCTGGTCCAACACCGGGCGCACCAACCTGAGCCGCGGGGGTGAAACCAACCTCGGCGACATCCCGATGATGCGCTCGACGGGCGTCAGCGGGCGCGTGATCGACGCCGAAAGCGGCGAGCCCATCGAGGGCGCCTCCATCGAGTTGCGCAAGCCCCAGCAGTGGGGCGGCGTGAGCACCAGCAACGCCTCGTCAGACGAGGAAGGCCTGTTCCACATGCAGGAAGTCGAACCCGGCAACTACTCCGTCCGGGTGCGTAAGGAAGGCTACGCGATCTCGCTGCTTGAGGGCGTAACCGCCGAAGTCGGCAAGGAACTGGAACTTGGCGACATCCGGCTCGACCACGGCATGCAGTTGCACGGCGTCGTAACCGGCCCCGACAGCGCACCGCTGGAAGGCGTACAGATCGAACTGAGCGAGCCGCCCAGCGCCAACTTCAACTTCGGGACCAGCAACCGCAAGGTCAGCGACGCCATCTCCGACGAAGAAGGGAAGTTCGTCCTGGGCGGCGTCAGCGAGGGCAAATGGCAGATCTCTGCCAAGCTCAGCGGCTACGCCGACTACAACGAAGCTATCGAAGTCGGCGCCAAGCCGGAAGCGCTCACGATTCGCATGACCCGCGGCGGCTCGATCCGCGGGCGCATGCTCGACGCGGACGGCAACCCGGTTTCCGGCGCGCGCATCGGCGCCACCAGCCACGACGCGCGCTCGTACGCGCTGTTCAAGTCGCAGCCGCAGATGCTGGCGCAGTTGCTGCTGCAGGAAGCAGTGGCCACGGAGCGCACGGATGAAAACGGCGATTTCCTGCTCGAAAACGTGCCGGAAGGCGTCTACGTGGTCGTGGGGATTTCCGGCGAGCTCGGCCCCCAGGAAACACCCGGCCAGGTCTGGAAAGACGATATTCGCGTGCAGGATGAGCGCGAAACCGACATCGGCGACCTGCAACCGCCTCGCCCCGGCACCCTGCAGGTCACGGTAACGGAAGACGGCGTGACGGTGGCCGACGTCGAGGTGCGTGTCACCTCGGGCATGGGAATGATGGGCGGCGGGCTGACAGGCGTGACCAGCAGCACGGGCGTCGCGAAAATCGAGAACATCCCGGAAGGCACCTGGTACCTGAAAACCAGCCGCGACCAGAGCCAGTTCGACACCGATTTGAAATCGCGCCGCGTGGTGGTCAGGGCCGGCGAGACCACCGAATTCCAGCTTGAGTTGCGTCCCAAGGGCGGCGTCCACCTGCACGGGCGCGTCACCATGAACGGCAAGGCCAGCATCAGCGACATCATCCTGATGGGCATGGGCGGACTTTCCGACGTCATGAAATCGATCAAGCCCCTTGAAGGCGGCTACTACGAGTTCAACGGGCTCAAGGTCGGCAGCTACGTCATGCACGTGCGCGAGGGCGACAAGCTGGTCACGGCCAAGATGAACCTGGAACTGACCGAGGAAGGCGACAAAGAGGTTAACCGTGACTTCAAGGGCTACAAGGTCAGCGGCAGCGTGGCCACCCCGGACGATTCACCGGCGCAACGCTCATCCGTTTCCGTGACCATCGCCCACGCCAATCCGGAAAAGCCGAGCTTCAACACCTGGCTGCGCGGCAGCACCAATTGCGGCACCGGCGGCACATTCCTGTTCGAAAGCGTGACCGCCGGCGAATACATCGTTACCGCCAGCCTTGAGGGGATCGGCAGCGCCAGCACCCACGTCAGCATCACCAGCGCCGACATCAATTCGCTCAACCTCACGATCAGCAACAACAGCGGCAAGATCAAGCTGACGCTCAGCAAGCTGACCGGAACCCCTGTCTCCGGCGGCGGGTTCGCTTCACTTACGCTGCTGGACGCCACAGGTGCGACCGTTGACCTCGGCGAAAGCTTCCAGGGCTTCTTCATGATCAGCCAGGGCAGCACGCAGACCATCCCGACCGTGCCGCCCGGCACCTACACGGTGCAGATCCGCGGCTCGGGCTATCTGCCCAAGGACGTCGAAGGCGTCACCGTCCAGCAGGGTCAGACCACCGAGACGGACGTCGAACTGACGGCCGCCGCGGAATTGCACATGACCGTCACCAACCCGGAAGTGACCCAGGCCATGCTGGACGCCGCAGAGGTGCACTACTACGACGCAAACGGCAGCGAAGTCCCCATCGCGAACAACCCCTTCGACGCCATGACACCCGGCGACCCGCCAGCGGCGCCCACGCTGATCAGCAAGTACATCGGGCCCTCTGTGGCGCAGGTTCGCGTCAAGCTTGCCGGCTATACCGAAGTCACGATCGACGTCGCATTCGCGGCGGGCAAGAAAATCGAGAAACAGGAAATGCTGCTGACGGAATAGCCGGCGGCAGGCACTCGTTGGAGCGGGGTGGCCTCGGCCGCCCCGCTACCCGTTTGTGACCGATGGGTCCCGATTTCCCCTGCACGAGCGCGCAAGCGGTACTACAGTAGGCGGTTCGGCAACTGGACGCTCCGGGCAAGGACACCAGCCAGCAGGAGAAGAAGTAGATGAAGGAACACCTCACCGAGCTCGTAAAACGAGCCGAGGCGGACTATTGCGAAATCCGCGTCGAGGACAGCACCCAGACCAGCATCGCCTACCAGGGCAAAGACCTCGACAACGTGCAGGAATCCCACATGTTCGGCGGCAACGTCCGCGCCTGCGTCAACGGCTGCTGGGGCTTTGTCACGTTCAACGACGTCGACAAGCTTGAAGACCGCGTGCAGGAAGCGGTTCGCAACGCCCGCGCGGCCGCCGCCGCCAACGCGGAAAAGACCGTGCTCGCGCCGGTCGAACCGGTTGAGGACGTGGTCAAGCTCGACCTGCAAAGCGACCCGCGCCAAGTGAAACTGGAAGACAAGATCGCGCTGTTCGGCGCCTACAACGAGCGCATGCTAGGGCACGACGGCGTCACCAGCACCAACTTGCGCTACTTCGACAAGTACACCCACCTGCGCTTCGCCAACAGCGAGGGCACCTGGCTCGACCGCGAAGCCATGGACATGGGCATGGGCGGCGGCGCCGTCGCCCGCAACAACGGCACCACCGCGCGCGGCACCGCCAGCGAAGGCGGACGCGCCAACTTCGACGCGTTCCGGAACCTCGACGATCGCTTCGACAAGGCCGCGAAGACTGCCATCGAAACCGCGCAGGCCGAGGTCGTTGAAGGCGGTACCTACACCGTGATCTGCGACCCGCACCTCGCCGGCGTGTTCGTGCACGAGGCGTTCGGACACCTGTCCGAGGGCGACAACGTGGCCGAGGACAAGCGCATGCAGGAGGTGCTTAAGCTCGGACGGCGCTTCGGCGAAGACTACCTGAACATCTGGGACACAGGGCTCGACCAGGGTTTGCGCGGCTACCTCCCGTACGACGACGAAGGCGTGCCGACGCAGAAGACCTGGCTGATCAAGGAAGGCGAGCTGGTAGGGCGCCTGCACAGCCGCGAAACGGCCGGGCGCATGAACGAAAAGCCCACCGGCAACGCCCGCGCGCTCGACTACCGCTTCCCGCCGATCCCGCGCATGCGCAACACCTGCATCGGCAACGGCCCGCACGGCCAGTTCGAGGACCTGATCAAGGACGTCAAACTGGGCATCTACGCCATCGACGCCTACGGCGGGCAGACCAACGGCGAGCTGTTTACTTTCACGGCGGGTCAGGCGTTCATGATCCGCGACGGCAAGATCGCCGAGCGCGTCCGCGACGTCACGCTTTCCGGCAACGTCTTCGATACCCTGCGCAACATCACCGGCATTGCCAGCGACTACCACGTGCAGGATGGCGCCGGGGGCTGCGGCAAGGGCGGCCAGATGCCCCTGCCGGTAAGCCACGGCAGCCCCCACATCCGTATCAAGGACGTCGTCATCGGGGGCCGCTGATTTCGTGGTCCGTGTTTCGTGGCTCGTGATTCGTGCTGCAGTTATGCGCTGATAGAGCCCGCAATCTCTTGCCCTGACCGAATTCCGAGGGGATTGCCATGGCAGAAAAGCACGTACGTGACCTCGACGCCTGGAACGTAAGCATGGACCTCGTTGCTGAGATTTACAGGCTCACAACGACCTGGCCGAAGGAAGAGCTATACGCACTGACAAATCAGATTCGGCGGGCGGCAGTATCTGTGCCATCCAATATCGCGGAGGGGCAGGGTCGGGGCGCTACGCGAGAGTTTGTCAGGTTTCTCAACGTCAGCTACGGAAGCTTGATGGAATTACAAACGCAACTGCTGATTGGCGAAAGACTTGGCTATCAGAATCGGCAGCGAACTGAGGAAGTTGAACAACTTGCAGAGCGAACTGCCAAAGTCATCAACGGTTTGAAGCGGTCCCTCAACAAGAAACTGAACGAGCAGGAACGCAAGAGCAACTAACGCGAATCACGAACCACGAAACACGGACCACGAACTATGGTTGGCACATTCACGAACAAGCTGGGCACGCTCGCCGACGCCTTCGAGATGTTTTACTCCGACGGCAAGTCGCTGCGCGTCAGTTTTGAAAACGACCGCCTCAGCGAAATCCGCCAGGGGCAATCGGCCGGCATCAGCATCCGCGCGGTCAAGAACGGCAAGATCGGCTTCAGCTACAGCAGCAAGCCCGACGAAACCGACGCCGTCGCCGAGGCTGCATTGCGCATGGCCCCCTACGGCAAGGCCTACGACTACGACTTCGCAAGCGGGGCCAGAAGCGAGCACACCCGCCCGTTCGACCCGGCCTGCGGCGAACTGAACCCGGACAAGCTGGTCGCCATCTGCAACCACGTGAAGGACACGATCAAGGCGATCGATTCCGACGCGCTGGTGGACTGCACGATCGGCGGCGGCATCGGCAAGTCGCGCATCGTCACCAGCAACGAGCAGGACTGCGAGGAAGTCGACAGCAGCTTCTCATTCTCGGTTTCGCTGCGCCTCGCCGAGGAAGGCAACTTCGTCCAGAACTACCGGTTCGCGATGGCGAACGAGGTCATCCCCGAGGAGGAAATCCTCACCGATGCCAAAGAAGTCGCCGAGGAATTCCAGATCGCCCGCAAGTCGGAACCGTTCAAGAAGGGTACCTACCCGGTGCTGTTCGCACCGTCGGCGTTCGGCGACATCCTGATGCCGATCGGCATTTCCGTGAACGGCACAACGATCGAGAAGAAAATCAGCCGCTTCGTCGACGCCATGGGCGAGCAGCTTTTTGACGAGCGCCTGACCCTGGTCGACGACCCGTTCCATGAGGAAGGCGCCGGCGGCGGTCTCTACGACGGTGAAGGCGTGCCGACTCAGAAACGCGCCATCATCGAGAAGGGCGTCGTCAACGGCTTCCAGCACACGCTGTCCACGGCCAAGCGCTGCGGACACGAACCCACAGGCAACGCCCAGCGCAGCGTGTCGTCGCTGCCGAACCCGGGCATGCACAACCTCGTCATGGCCCACGGCGAAGGCGACCTTGACGAAATGCTCAAGCAGGCCGAGGGCGGGCTGTACGTCAGCCAGATGCTCGGGACGTTCACGAGCAACTTCCTGGCCGGGCAGGTCAGCGGCAACATCTCGCTCGGGTTCCTGATCCGGGACGGACAGCGCGTCGGGCGCGTCAAGAATTGCGCCATGAACGTCAACGCCTTCGACCTGCTGAAGTCGAACATCATCGCCATCAGCAAGAAGCGCGAGTGGGTGGGCAACCGCTACCTGCCTTGGGTGCTGGTCGACGGCGTGACGATCAGCGCGTAATGACGCCCGGTCCCAAATTCGACGATTCACAAAGGCGGCTCATCTGGCACCATGCCGCGATGAGCCGCCTTCTTCTATTCGTGCCCCTCTGCCTGCTGCTGGCCGCGTGCGGCAACCCGCGCGCGAACCCGCAGGCGAACAACACGCCGCCGGACAACTCCGGCCCTGACGGCACCGGCCCCAACGAGCGTCCCGCCATCAAGCTCAGGCCGGGAAGTGCCGCCGGCGACCGCTTCCGCACCACCCGCACCCTGCGCGTCGAAGAGAACACCGAGACAGAGCGCTACCTGACCGAATCGGAAGAGGTCACGCTCACGGAAGTGCTGAGGGTGGACGACGCAGGCCGGCTGATGGGCGTGCGCCGCAACTGGGAGCGCAGCGCCACCAAAATCACGCGCGGTTATGGCAAACCCGAAGAAGCCAAGGGCGACCTCGATGGCTGCATACTTGAACTGACCCAGCGGGCCAACAGCGTCGATGCGAAGCTGATTGCAGGCGACGCATCGATTCGCGGCGCGAACTTCCTGATCGAAGGCTTCGACACCGGGCTGCTGCCGCTGGACCCGGTGAGGGAAAGCGACTACTGGGTGCTCGAGGGCAGCCGCCTCGCCGGGCTCAGCCGCTTCATCGAAGCCATGCAGTTCAAGATCGAGAAGAACAAGCTGACCTGCCAGCTCGTCGAGGCGACGCCCGCCGCGGCACGAATTTCACTGGATTGGCGGCTTTCCGGCGAACTGCGCAAGGCCGCGGCCGTGATGCGCTTCAAGGGCGAGCTGGTGTTTGACCGCAAGCACGGGCTGATCAGCAGTTTCCAACTCAAGGGCGGGCCCGAAGGCAGCGACGCCCAGAAAATCGAGATCGTCATCGAACGCCGGGCGGTCAGCGGCTGGCTCGATCTCGACAGGTAGGCGGCTACTTCTTGGTGGTGTGGGTGGTGCGTTTCTTCTTCTTCGGCTTGGCCGCGGGCTCTTCACCGTTGTCCGGCTCGTGCGGATTGAAACCGATGGCGCGTTCTTCCCGCGGGCGAATCAGCACGTTGATGCGGTAGATGGTCTGGTAGCGGACGTAGGCCTGGTAGGTGTTTTCGCAGTCGCGCGTGTCGACGAACGCGGAAACCAGCATGTAGTCCTGCTTCAATTCAACGATCGCCGAGATATCCAGCACCTGCCCCGAAGTCAGCATCACTTCCAGGATCGGCGTGGTGTCGTCAAGTTCACAGGCCTGGCGCATACGGTCAAAGAAATGCGTCCGGAAAAACCGCGGCCCGAAAGCGTCTTCTTCAATCGAGCTGCCGGCCGGATTAATGGGGTAGTAACCGATCAACGTTTCTCCTTCACACTGGTGGCTGGCGACTGATTCAACCACGAAAACACGAAAGCACAAAGGTTAGCCGACGATCACACGGCGAATTGCTTCCTTGCTGTTCATTGCAGCTACATGGAAATTCAGAATCAAACCCGCCCGTGAATCCCGCATCCTCAGATAGGAGATGGTCTGCGCCATGTGGACATCGTTGATGGCCTGCACTGCCTTGAGCTCGACAACGAGCTTGTCTTCGATCAGGAAATCGAGCTTCCCCTCACCGACTATGTGTCCTTTGTAGTCGAGGGCAACAGCAGCTTCCCGCCGATATCGGATGTTCCGCAACTCAAGTTCAATGGCTAGCGCATTGCCGTAGTGAGCTTCCAGATGCCCTGGGCCAAGCACCTTGTGAACCTCGATGGCAGCACCGATTACCTCGTGAATCAGCTTCTCCAGCTCTTCGGGAAGAGGAGCATATTTCATGTGTGCACCTTTCGTGTTTTAGTGTTTTCGTGGTTTCATTCAGTCGGAAGTGAGGCCGCGGCACTATAACTGAAGCATATGAAGCTTGGCCTGCTGCAACTGAACCCCACCATCGGCGACTTCGACGGCAACGTGGCCGCGATCGAGGCGGCGGCACGCGAGTGCGCCGGTCGTGGCGCGGAACTCTGCATCGCGCCGGAACTTGCCGTCTCGGGCTACCCGCCGCATGACCTGCTGCAGTACCCGGACTTCGTGCGACAGAACCTGGCCGCGCGCGACAGGCTGGTAGCCCTGTCCGGCGAACTCGGCTGCGGGTTGCTGTTCGGGCTTGCGACGCCCACGCCCAACGACTGGGGCAAGCCGCTCTACAACTCGGCGGTGCTGTGCGACAAAGGCGAGGTCATCGCCACCAAGAACAAGGCGCTGCTGCCGACCTACGACGTGTTCGACGAAGCCCGCTACTTTGCGCCCGACCCCACGCCCTGTGTCGCCACGTTCCGCGGTCGCCGGCTGGGGCTGCTGATCTGTGAGGACATCTGGACCAACGCCAGGTTGCTCGGGCGCATCCCCTACGACGCCGACCCGGCCGTCGCCTGCATGCGCGCCCACGCGGAAATCCTGATCAACGTCAGCGCCTCACCCTGGGGCACCGGCAAACACCGCCTGCGCGAAAAGCTGGTGCAGGCCGTGGCAAAGCAGACCGGATTGACCACCGTGCTGGTCAACCAGGTGGGCGCCACGGACGACCTGATCTTCGACGGCGGCAGCGTCGTCGTCGCCGGCGACGGGCCCACCCTGACCCGGCTGCCTGTGTTTCACAAGGCAGCGGTCACCGTGGACCTGACCGAACCCGGGCGGGCCGAAACCTGGCGCGAAGACGACGTGGCGGACGAAATCGACGCACTGGTGCTGGGGATTCGCGACTACTTTGCCAAGACCGGCTTCAAGAAGGCGCTGGTCGGGCTGTCCGGCGGCATCGACAGCGCCGTAGTCACGTGCCTCGCCGCCAAAGCACTCGGCGCCGGCAACGTGCACGCCATCAGCATGCCGACGCGCTACTCAAGCCCAGGCAGCGTGGACGACAGCCGCGAACTGGCCGAGAAACTGGGCTGCGGTTTTGAAGTCGTGAATATAGATGACGCCTTTGAGCTGCAGCGCAAACTGGCCGGCGAGCCCGGCGGCATCGCCGAAGAAAACGCCCAGGCCCGCCTGCGCGGCGTGGTATTGATGACTCGCAGCAACGCCGAGGGCAGCCTTGTGCTCGCCACCGGGAACCGGTCTGAGTTGGCGGTCGGCTACAGCACCCTGTACGGCGACATGTGCGGCGCGCTGGAAGTAATCGGCGACGTGCCCAAGACCCGCGTGTTCGAGATCGCCCGGCGCTTCAAACAGATGCCCGAGGCGATCCTCAACAAGCCCCCCAGCGCCGAGCTGCGCCCCGACCAGAAGGATGAGGACAGCCTGCCGCCCTACGAAGTGCTGGACGCGATTCTCGAGGCCTATCTCGACGGCCACGCGGGCATCGATGAGATGCAGGCCCGCGGGCTCGACCCGGAGCTGTGCCGCCGGATCGTCCGCATGGTCGAAATCGCCGAATACAAGCGCCGCCAGGCCCCCATTGTGCTGCGGATCGGCAAGCGGGCGTTCGGCGCGGGGCGGCGCATTCCGGTCGCCAAGAAGCTCTAAAATACCGGCTGCGGCGCCCCGGAAACCGCGAAATCCAAAATCTGCAATCCGTAAACACCCATACATTGCCCCCCGGGGCTGGGCTGCTATCCTGCCGCGTTCCGCAGGCTTGCGGACGGGGCGTTATTTGCGCATCAGACTTGGCTGTAGAAGGACGAATCTGTGGCTCTTGAGAACTACACGCGCGGCCAGAAGATTTTCATGGTGACCCTGATCGTCATCCTGGCGGGCATGTTCACCATTACGGGCGCCATGCTGGCGCTGTTCAACCAGGGCGGCAAGACCGCGCCCCCGGACCAGGGCCGCATCGACGGCGAGGCCGTGCGCCTGATGGACTTCCAGCGCAAGCGCCGCGCCCTCGGCATCGTCCAGGCGCTCGACCGCAACTCCACCCCGACCTCGCCCGACGCGCCCGAGTACATGTACGCCCGAGTGCCGACCATGGCCGTGCAGGCCCAGGCCGGGCACGACTGGCCCTACAACGCCCAGCGCCCGGTGCCGACCAGCCTGCTCGACATCTGGCCGCACTACCAGGACCAGCAGATCTGGTGTCACATGATCCTGGCCAAGCGCGCCCGCGAGGCCGGCATTGAAGAGCCGGGCAATGACTACGTCGGGCGCGTGATCACCGCCCTGATGAACGAAAACCGCAAGGACATCGACAAGTTCGAGCGCAAGGACCTCACCCGCAAGTTCGGCGAGACGTTCGGCGACAACCCCGGCTACGCGATCGAGGACCTGCTGCCGACCTTCAAGGAAGCGCTGATGGTCCGCGACTACGTCGAGTCGCTGGTCGCCGACGAACGCGCCCGCCTGGCCCGCATCGCCGAGATTGCCGAGGGCAACAACGAGGAACTGAAGGCCGAGTACGCGCGCCTCAAGATCGGCTACTTCATGGACCAGGCACGCGAAGACGTGCTGCAGGAAAACTTCCGCTACCGCTCATTGCAGCTGGCGGGCGGTTTCGGCGCGGCCACGGCAGGCGCCGGTTATGACCGCTTCGAGGAAGCCTACGACAAGAACCGCACCAAGACGCTGTACTCGGACGCGACCTTCGGCTTCGACATCATCATGGCTTATCCCGACGAGTTCGTCTCAAACGGTAAAATCGACGTTGAGGAGGAAATGCTCGAGTTGATTTACCGCGCCGTGCGCGAGGAGATGTTCAAGACCAACGACGAGCAGAAGGCAGGCATCGACGCGCGCCTGGAAACGGAATTCAACCGCTATGCGCTCCGGCATTCCGAAGAAACCAAGGACTGGGACGCCGCCGCCATCGAGAAGTTCAAGCAGGGCAAGAAGGCCGACATGCTGAACTATCTCAGCTTCTACGAAGCCGAACCCCAGTTGCGTGATGCCTTGATGCGCCGCGAGTCCATCAAGACCGCGCAGATGGCCATTGCCGGTTTCAAGCGCTTCGTCGAGGAACAGAAGAACAGGCGGCAGCGTCAACTGCGCGCGCAGATCGACGTCGTGCGCCGCGAAGAAGGCGTCTGGACCGCGCAGTCAAGCTACGTCGAGGACCTGCGCAACCGCTTCGGCTCGGCCGAACTGCAACTGTTTGCCGCGATGCGCGGCGTCAGCAACCAGATGGACACCCAGGCGAACACCGGCAACACGGCGTCAGACGCGGCGGCGCTGGACCGCATCGTGGACGAGTTCATCCGCAAGCTGCGCGACTTCAACAACGAGCAGATCAATACACTGATCAGCACGGCGGAAATCACCGCCCGCCCGCCTGAGCGCGAACTGAACGACAAGCGTGCCCAGTTGGAAGAGTTCGAACTGGAAGAGAAACACCTGACCGACCAGGGCCAGTTGATGTCGGATGATGAAGTCGAGGCCAAACGCAAGCAGTACCAGCTCGAAATCCAGGCCATCGAGGAAAAGATCAAGCTGCGCGACAAGAAGCTGCCCATGGTGAAGGACTTCGCTGAGCACATCCGCGGGCGCCTCGCCGACTATGAGTTGCTGGTGCGCAACGCCCGCGACGGCGACCTCGACCTGCGCCGCTTCGCCTTGCAGGAATTGCTGGTCGAACTGCCGACCGAACTGGGCACGCTGATCAACGACCGCCGC
Source organism: Planctomycetota bacterium (assembly GCA_020425515.1). Classification (GTDB taxonomy): domain Bacteria; phylum Planctomycetota; class UBA8742; order UBA2392; family UBA2392; genus JACKID01. The sequence goes on from JAGQRI010000193.1 coordinate 15,495, forward strand.
GACGAGATCGTCCCGCAATCTGAACTGGACGACTACCGCGACCGCGCCGAACTGATCCGCGCTGACTACCAGGCCCGCGACAACAACCTCAGCAAGAACGCCGCCGACACCCGCGGCTGGGAACTTTCCGATGTAATGAAGAGGCTGAACCTCACGCTGCAACCGGCCGGCAGCGACACCACCTGGGACCAGGTAATCGCCGACGAGAAGACCAGCTTCCTCGAAAACGTAGACGGCGCCCGCGAGTTCCTCGAGAACCCGGAAAACGCCGCGGGCTCGACCAGCGAGATCATGGCCGTGCCGGGCAAGGGCTACATCGTGCTGCGCCTCGGCGACAAGACACCCAAGTATGTTCTGAGCCGCGGCGACGCCCACGATACGGTCGTAAAGATCGCCGCCATGAAGCGCGCCCGCGAACTGACCGTGGACGCCATGAAAGAGCTGCGCCGCAAGATTCTCGACAAGGGCTGGAGCGCCGCTATCGCCGACGCCAAGGCCAAGTATGGCGAGTACTTCGAGGTCAAACAGACGCCGTTCTTCAACGACAAGATGGACATCCCCGACGTCTACAGCGACAGCGACAACGACGTACTCAAGCTGAGTTCAAGCCCGAGCATCGCGGCGCCGGACCAGCCGTTCATGGCACGCATCAAGGACATCGAGCCGATCGAAGGCGTCACGGAGGTGATCTCCGAAAAGCACACCGACGACGTCCTGCGCCGCCCGGAGAACGAACAGTGGGCCTACCTGCTGGCGCGCGTGATCGACCGCCGCACGGTTGACCGCCGCCTCAGCGAAGACGACCTGCAGGCCCAGAAATGGGGCAGCACGCCCGCCGAAATCTGGCGCAGCCGCCACCTCGCCACCAGCAAGACCGTCCGCGAGCTGGTAACCCCGGCCTCGCTGCTGGCTGACCACGAGATCATCCAGTACAAGGTCGAGGAAGAGAAAGACAACAAAGAGAAGGACAACTCCTAGGTGGGCGTAACGGCGGTCATCCTCGCCGGCGGGCGCGCAACCCGCATGCAGGGCGAAAAACCCCTGCGCCTGCTGAAGGGAAGTACGCTTCTGGAACACAGCAAGGACCTCGTCGCGCCGCTGGCCGATGAGGTCCTTGTCGCTTCCGGCGCCCGCGACCTGGAGCCGCCGGCGGACTGCAAGACCGTCAAAGACGCGCCCGAGTTCGCCGGGCAGGGGCCGCTGGCGGGCATCCTGGCCGGGCTGGACGCGGCCTCCAACGACATCACGCTCGTGCTCGCGTGCGACCTGCCCAACCTGCCGACGCGCCTGCTGAAGCGCCTGGTCGAGGCCCTGGACGCCGATTGCGACTGCTGCTGGTGCGAGCATTCCGGCCACCCGGAGCCGCTCGCGGCGGCCATGCACACCGCCGCGGCGCGCGAAGCCGTCCGGAAAGCCTTGACGGATGGGGCCAACAAAGTGGTACCATGCTGGCGATCCATGGCGCACTGCGTGCTCGGCCCGGATGTATTGGCCGAATTCGCCCCCCTCGAGCGCGCCTTCGCGAACCTGAACACACTGGAAGACCTGGAACGCGAACAGGACGAGTGACCGCCCCGCCCCCGCGTTGTCCCCTCATACGCCCCGTGTTATCGTCCAGTCCCCAAGAGAGGCGGCTTAGCCATGACACCCGAGCCAGACAGCGCCCCGGCCGATTCCGCAGCACAAGCTGCCAAGGCCATACTCGCGCGCCTGTACGCGCCCATCCTGCCCGAACTGAAGCAGGTGGAGGAGATGTACCGGGCCGAACTCAGCAGCGACGACGAGTACATCGCCAACCTGCTCGAATACATCGAGGACTACTCCGGCAAGAAGCTGCGCCCGGCCTTGCTGCTGCTGGCGGGCAAGGCGTGCGGCAAGGTAACGCACGACCACATCATCCTCGGCGTCGTGGCGGAGATGCTGCACACGGCCACGCTGGTGCACGACGACATCCTGGACGAGGCCCTGCTGCGCCGCAAGCGTGCCAGCATCAACGCGCTGGCCGGCAACGAGGTCAGCGTGCTGCTGGGCGACCATATCTTCAGCCACGCCTTCGAGATCAGCCTGGAATGCACCACGCCGGTCGGCGCGCGCGAGTTCAGCCGCGCCATGGCCCGCACCTGCTTCGGCGAAATCATGCAGGTGCATAACCGCAACCATTTCGAGCTCTCCGAGGCGAAGTACTTCGAAATCATCGAGGGCAAGACGGCCGAGCTGTACGCCACCAGCGCGATGCTCGGCGCGCATTACGCCGGCGCGAACGAGAAGGTCTGCCGCGCGTTCTACGACTACGGCATGAACCTCGGGCGCGCCTTCCAGATCATGGACGACCTGCTGGACATGCTCGGCGAGGAATCGCTGGTCGGCAAGACCCTCGGCAGCGACGTCGAAAAGGGTAAGCCCACGCTGCCTCTGATCCACCACCTGGCGCACGTCAATGAGCCCGGGCGCAAGCAGGCCCTCGACGCCGCCCAACAGGGCAAGCGCAAGGAACTGACCGAACTGCTGCACCAGACCGGCAGTTTCAAGTACGCCGCGGCCCGCGCCAACGCCTTCGTAGCCGCCGCCAAAAAGGGGCTGGACGTGCTGCCTGAAAGTACCGCCCCGGACGGCATGCGCGAACTGCTGTACGAAGTGGCCGACTTCGTCCTGTCGCGCGAGCTGTAGTCTCAAATGGGACTTATCTGACGCCGCCGATGGCCCTTGCGGTCTGACGGGCCGTGTTTAAAAGGTACGGCATGGCACAGACCGTACATCGCCCCGACATCGAAGTCGGCGAAGACATCACGACGCGGACGCTGAACATCAACTTCGGCCCGCAACACCCGGCGACCCACGGCACGCTTCGCGTGAAGATGGAGTTGCTGGGCGAAAACGTCGTCAAGGCCGACCCCGAGATCGGCTTCCTTCATACCGGCTTCGAGAAGCTGGGCGAATACCACACCTTCAACCAGTTCGTGTGCACCACCGACCGCATGAACTACATGAGCCCGCTGTGCAACAACTTCGGGTTCGTGCACGCGGTCGAAGAGCTGCTCGACATCGAGCTCACGCCGCGCGCCCAGCACCTTCGCGTGATTCTGTGCGAGCTGACCCGCATCGCCGACCACGTGATCTGCTG
>JAGQRI010000194.1 GCA_020425515.1 Planctomycetota bacterium
TAGAGAAAACCTCTAACCTCTTGATTTTATGGTGGGTCTGGTTGGACTCGAACCTACGACCAAGGGATTATGAGTCCCCTGCTCTAACCGTTGAGCTACAGGCCCACCTGTTTGCCGCTTGAGTGTGCCAAGCCTTGCCCCGCGGGCAAGCGGCCACCCTGTGAACGAACCGTGGCTTCAATCCGCTTTCCTGTGTGGCGCCGCGCGGCTATGTTCGCGGCTGGTGCACCCAGGAGTCCGTGATGTTTCGTCGTATTGCCCTTCCGTTGTTGCTGCTTCCATTCTTGTTGCCCAACCATCGAGTCGCCCAGGACAAACCGGCCGACGCGTCAACCGAGCCCGGGCGGATCACGCTGGCTGAGTGCCTGGTGCTTCCCTCGGTCGGCAAGTACGCGCGCAGCCCGGTTCATATCGACGCGCTCGAAGCGTTGATGCTCGACGGCAAGTACGCCATGCCGAAGGCCGGCGATACGGTCACCGATGCCGACGGCGAGAAAGTCGCCTGGGAGGTTGCCAAGGCAGACGACAAGGGCTGGATCAGCGGCGAAAACTACGGCGGCGCGAACGCGTTCTGGCAGGTGGAAAGCGACGCCGACCAGTTCGCCCTGCTGCACGCGCGCGGGCACGCGTCGGTGACCGTAAACGGCACGCCCCACTACGGCGACCCGTACGGCTTCGGCAACGTGCACACGCCGGTGCATCTGCGAAAGGGCATGAACACATTCTTCTTCCGCATGGGGCGCGGGCGGATCAAGGCCGAGATCGAGTTGCTTGGCCCGAAGCCGCCGAAAATGCGCGTCGGCAATGACTGGACGCTGCCCGACCTGGTGATCGGCCAGTCACCGGGGCAGCTGCTCGGCGCCGTGGACGTCATCAACATCACGGAGGCGCCCATCGAGATCGTGCCGATGGTGGTGGGGGTTGCGCCGACGGGAATGAACGAGCGATTTGTCGGCGTCCAGCAGCGAGTGCCGGCGATGTCCTGCCGCAAGGTGCAGTTCCCGATTCCCGTGCTCGGTGAAGTCGTCGATGGCGACTACGAATTCGACCTGAAGTTCATCCAGCCGCAGGGCAGCTCGATCCGCCCTGAGAACAGCCTTGCCAGTGCCGCGGTCAAGCCGTCCGTCGTACGTCCGGACCAACCGCGGCGCGTGACGTTCATCAGCGGCATTGACGGCAGCGTGCAGTACTACGCCGTTCGCCCGGCGATACCGCTTGAAGGCGCCACGGACAAACCCGGCATCGTGCTGTCGCTGCACGGCGCGGGCGTTGAGGCGATTGGCCAGGCGCGCGCCTACAGCAGCAAGTCGTGGTGCCACATCGTGGCGCCGACCAACCGGCGCAAATTCGGCTTCGACTGGGAGGACTGGGGGCGGCTGGATGCCATGGAGGTGCTGGCGCACGCGCAGGCGACGCTCGACAACGACCCGACGAAGGTATGGCTGGCGGGGCACTCGATGGGTGGCCACGGCACCTGGACGGTGGGCGCGCATTTCCCCGACCGGTTTGCCGCGATCGCGCCCAGCGCCGGCTGGGAGAGTTTCTTCAGCTATGCCGGCGGCGCGCAGTTTCCGGAGGAATACTCAGTCTCGGAAATACTTACTCGCACGTCGAATCCCAGTCACACACTGCTTCACAAATACAACTACAAGGCGCAGGGGGTGTACATCCTGCACGGCGACGCGGACGACAACGTACCGGTCAGCGAAGCCCGCCACATGCGCGATGTCCTGAAGGAGTTTCACACCGACCTTCAGTACTTCGAACAGCCGGGCGCCGGGCACTGGTGGGACGCGGGCCACGACAACGGCGCGGATTGCCTGGACTGGCAGCCGATCTTCGACATGTTCGCCCGTCACCGGTTGCCCAAGGATAGCGAAGTCCAGGCTGTCGATTTCACGACCGTCTGCCCGGAACACTCCGCCGACGATCACTGGGCGCGCATCGAGATGCAGGAGAAACAACTCGCGCCCAGCCGTGTGCAGATCAGTCTTTATCCGAACAAGGGAATCTTCGAAGGCACTACGGAGAACGTCACGCGCCTCTCGTTGCAGGTGCAGGGCGTAATTTCGGCGCGCGAGACGATCACGGTCAAGCTCGACGGGAGTGAGCTGAAAGACCTTGCCTGGCCCGAATCCGGGCGCATCTGCCTGCGCAGGGACGAGGCCGGCTGGCGCTCAGTGGGGGCGCCCACCGCGCAGTTGAAGGGGCCGCAGCGCTATGGCTGGTTCAAGAATGCCATGAACCATAGTTTCCTGCTTGTGTACGGGACCAACGGCAGCGCCGAGGAAAACGCCTGGGCTTGCAACAAGGCGCGCATGGATGCCGAGCAATGGTGGTATCGCGGCAACGGGTCCGTCGAAATCATTGCAGACAGCGAGTTCCAGGCCGCGAAATACGCGAACCGCGGCGTGGTCCTGTACGGCAACGCGGACACGAACAGCGCCGTGGGGGCGCTCGTCGGCAATGCGTCCGTCAACTTGCACGAAGGCAGCGTAAAGGTCGGTGACAAGGAAGTGAAAGCCGACGACCTGGCACTATTGTTTACTTATCCCCGCAAAGACAGTGATTATGCGAGCGTCGCTGTGATTGGTGGCACGGGCATTGAAGGGATGCGCCTGACTGACCGGCTGGGCTACTTCGTGTCCGGCGCCTCGTTTCCGGATTTCCTGCTGATCGGCCCGGAGATGCTTCAACAAGGCACTGGAGGCGTACGGGCTGCGGGATACTTCGGCGAGGACTGGAGCACCAGCGGCGGTGAAGTTGTCTGGAATGAAAATAGGCAGAAATAATAAGCATTTTAATGTTGGTTTCGAATCATTCGCTATTAGACATTGCTGCCAGAATGAATTCTCAGACCAAGGAGTCCGAAGTGGCCAAGAAACGCTCGCCAGAAAACACCAAGAAGAAACAGGACTACATTGCCGAACTGGTAAAAGGCAACGCCGGCATCAGCATGAACGAGGCCGGCAAGAAAGTGAGAGAGAAGTTCGGCACGCAACTCGCCTATGACAAGCTTCGCGAGGCGTTCGCCAAGGCCGGCGGCAAGATTGACACCCGCCGCGGACCCAAGAAGGGCAGCAAGCGCGCCCCACGAAAGGGCGCCAAGGCGGCCAAAAAGAAGACCGGCAAGAAGGCGCCGCGCTCATATGGTACGCGCTCGCCGGCCGCGACTCGCAAGAAGCAGGAGTTCGTGGCCGAGCTGGTGAAGGGCAAGCCGGACATCACCATGAACGAAGCGGGCAAGCGCGTGCGCGCGAAGTTCGGCACGCAGCTCGCCTTCGACAAGCTGAAGGAAGCCTTCAAGGCCGCAGGCGGCAAGGTCGGCAAGCCGGGGCGCCGCAAGGGCTCGCGCAAGCACGTTGAGCGCCGCTACGGGCGCCGCGACAGCGACCGCGCGTACGCCAAGATCAGCAAGACGCTCAAGGGTATGCCCAAGCACGTCGTGATCATGCACAGCAGCGGCACGGTTGACACGTCGGAGTTCAACACCAAGGACCAGGCCGTGGCCTTCGCGCGCAGCCAGGTGCTGGCGGGCATTTCGGTATCGGATATCGCCTACTATACTCGCCAGGCACTCGAGATTTCGGTCGGTATCTAAGACACACACAAAGGGCCGGGGTTCCGCGAGTCGGGACCCCGGTTTTTTCATTCATGCCCTATGCGCTGGAACTGTTTTTCGATCCGCGCTGCGAAACCCGCCTGCGCCGCTTCGTTCACGCGCTTCGTGAAACGCAGTTGGGCGGCACGGTGCTGATTGAGGACGTCAAGGCGCGCTTCCACATCACGCTTGCCTGCTTTGACGACGCCGACGAGCCGAAGATGTGCAAGGTCGTGGAAGACCTCGCACACGCGACGCACGCCTTGCCGGTGATCCTGTCCTCGCTCGGCATGTTCCCCGGCGCCGAGACCGTGCTGTTTCTCGCGCCGGTCGTCGACCAGGAATTGCTCGACGTCCATCGCGGCGTGTTCGAGCGCATGGCCGAGTTCACGCAAACCCCGTGGAAGCTGTACCAGCCCGGGCGCTGGGTACCGCACTGCACGCTGGCGCTGAAGCTGCCGCGCGACGGCGTGCAGAAGGCGCTCGATCACCTGATGGAAAGCACGTTCCCGATCACGGGCGAACTGGTTGAAATCGGCGTATCCGAGTTCGAAGCCGGCGTCGTGAAACGCTACGTGTGCAGCCACGCACTGCAGTAGGGGCGGCCCCATGTGGCCGCCCGGGCTGGCCCCTACACCGCCGCCAGCAGTTCCGGTTCGGCGGCGCTGCGCAGGTCGACACTGACCTTGGTGCTGGTGCCCGGCTCCTGCATCGTGACGCCGTACAGTGTGTCACAGGCGGCCATGGTCTTCTTGTGGTGCGTGATGATGACGAATTGTGAGTACTTCGCGTACTCTTCGATCACGCTGCAGAAGCGGTCGACGTTGGCTTCGTCCAGCGGCGCGTCCACCTCGTCGAGGATCGCGTACGGCGCCGGGTTGGTCTCGTAGATCGCGAACATCATCGCCACGCTGATCATCGCGCGCTCGCCGCCTGAACGCATCGCGATCGGCAGCGCTTCCTTGCCCGGCGGCTTGGCGATGATCTCGACGCCGCTGGCCAGCGGCTCTTCGGGGTTCGTCAGCAAGATATCCGCGCTGCCGCCGCCGAACAGGCGACGGAACAGGCGCTGGAAGTTGCTGCGCACGGCCTCGAAGGTACTCAGGAACATGCGGCGGGTCTCGGTTTCGATGCGCGCGATGGCGTCGCTGAGGGTGCGGCGCGCCTTCAGCAGGTCCTGCTCCTGGCGCGTGTAGAAGGTGTTGCGCTCCTCGGCGTCCTTGAGCTCGTCCATCGCTTCCATGTTGACGTTGCCCAGGCGCTGCAACTGCTCGTCAACGGTTTGCAGCTCAAGGCGCGCGGCGGCTTCGTCGATCTGCCGGGTTTCCGGGTCGTAGTCGCGGTAGAGCGTGTCGATGTCCGCGCTGAAATTCTCGGCCAGGCGGCGGCGGATCGCGTCCATTTTCATAAACAGCGTGTTCTCGTCGATGCGCGCCTGCTGGACGCTCTCGCGTTCCTCGTAGAGTTTTTCTTTCAACTCGTCGACGTGCTTGCGGGCTGTTTCGACTTCCCCACGGCGCTCATTCAGCATGCCGCCGCCGGAGTTGCGGCGCTCGTCGAGTTCGATCTTTTCACGCTCCAGCTCGGCCTCGACTTCCACGCTGCTGCCGGCCTGGTGCTCCAGCGTGCGGATTTCCTTGGCGTGCGCCTCGACCTCGCCGGCGCTGCGGGCGATCTCGTCGGCGTAGCGGGTCAGCGCGGAGTCGATGCCCTTGAGTGATTCCTCAGCCTGGTTCAGCTCGGTCTTTCGCGAGGCCTCGGAAACGCGGGCCTCGGTGAGCGCGCTGCGGGCTTCGCTGAGCGTTTCGCGGCGCTGGCCGACTTCATCCGCGAGGCGCGAAAGTTCGTGCTCGCACTTCTGTTTGGTTTCCTCGGCCTCGGCAACTTGCTCGGTGAGTTCGGTGTGGCGGGCGAGGTCGGTTTCGAGCTGGCCCTCGTACTGCGCGACTTCGGCCGCGAGTACCGCCTGCTCGTCCGACAGGCGCTTGTGTTCGCGAGCCAGCGAATCGAGCTGCACGCGTTTGCCCGCGGCTTCCATGCTGGCGTCGTAGATTTTCGCGCGCAGTTCGGAAGCGGCCGCATTGAGCTTGTCCTGGTCGCGCAAGGCGTCGGCGAGTTTCGAGGCCGTCTCTTCGATTTCGCTGTCGAGCACGCCGAGGTCGTGCTCAAGGCGCTCGATTTCTGACTGCTGGGTGATCAACCCGGTGTTCGCCTCGCCGCCTGCCAGTGCGAAGCTGCCGGGCAGGCTGAACATCTCGCCCGTCGGCGTGACGATACGGAAGCCCTGCGCGCCCTTGGTCATCAGCTTGCGGGCGACCGTACGGTCGGCCACCAGCAGCACGTCGCCGACCAGCGCCTCGGCCAGCGGGCGGAAACCGTCGTCCACGCGCACTTCATCGAGCAGTGGGCCGATCACGCCCTTGCCGCCGGGGAATTGCGGGAACTTGTCGGGCGCCTTGAATTCGGACTGCGCCAGTATGGTCAGGTTGCACGAGCCGCGCCCGGCCAGCCAGTCAAACAGGTCGTGGGCGTGCTCCAGCTTGTCGACGATGATCGCGGTGCCCAGGTCCTTCAGCACGCGCTCAAGGGCTGCCGCAAACCCGAGGTCGATGCGCAACGCGTCGGCGAACACACCCTTGATGCCGAAGCTTTCGCGGCGCTTGGGATCTTCCAGCAGCGCGCGGGCGTTGTCGTCGAGCCCTTCGCGCATGGCGGCCATGCTTTCGAGCATCGCCTTTCGTTCGAGTTTCGCGCCGCGTTTGAGTTCCAGTGCGTGCTTGCGCTGGCGTGAGTCGTTCGCGGTTTCGGCAACCGGGCCGAGCTTCTTTTCGACATCGGCCAGTTCGTTGCGCACCGCAAGCAGCGCAGCTTCGTCCTGTTCGCGCGCGGTCTTTGCCGCGTTGAGGCGCGTGCCGACGTCGCCGAGCTCGCGCTCGACTTCGTTGCGGCGCGCGCCCAGTGATTCGAGGCGGCGGCGGGCGCTGCGCATCTCGGCGTCGAGGCTCATGCGCTCGTTCATGCCCTGGTTGGACGCGCCGATGGCATCGAGCAACTGCGTGCGCACTTCCTTCAGTTGCGCTTCCATCGCCTCGGCGTCTTCGCGGGCGCTAAGCTCATCAGCGGCGAGTTTGGCCACGTGGGCGCTGAGGTCCTTCAACTCGGCGCGCCCGCGCTCGGCCGTCGCGGAGATTCCTTCACGGCGGGTTTTCAGCCCGGCCATCTGCTGGCGGACGCGCTCGGACAATTCTTT
>JAGQRI010000195.1 GCA_020425515.1 Planctomycetota bacterium
CAGCGCGTTCGTGGTCTTCACGCGCGTTCGCGGCAGCAAGGCGTAATCGACACCCGGGCGTGCCCCCACGCATGAACTCGGGAGCGTAGAAAAGGGGAGGCGAAAGCCTCCCCTTCTTCTATTTGCCGGATCCAACGTGGCTACTGCGCGATATTCGGCCGACGTCTGCGGCAGGTGTGCTGCTCCGCCAGTCCAGATGCCCGAGCGCTAACGTCGCATTGTGGCTCTAGCCTCAGTGGTAGTGGTTTTGGCATTGCCACGCGGCCGCGGATATTGGCATGATTCCGCCAGTCGCGGGCGACTGTTCAGGGAACAACGCCTGTGATTTTCCGTCTTACAACCCGTGGGGATTCCAATGCACCTTCGAATAGCACTACTGTCTGTTGTGGCTTGCCTTGCAACGACCGTTGCGGCGCAATCGTCACTCGATATCGGGACGCAGACCACTACTTACGCCGGTAACTCCCGGGGCTACTACTTCGTTGCCCCGGTCGACATGACTATCACGGGATTGCGCGTCCCGACCGACGCCAGCACGGATTCCCAAAGCGTTGAGGTCTACGACATCACCAGCCTCGGACCGATCACCTTCACTTCGCTCTTTTATCAGAACCAGGTTGCCGGCGCGGGAATCATCAACTGCAACATCTCGGTTTCCGCGGGCCAGACCATCGGCATCATGGGCAGCCGCGGCTCGGGGATGATCAACTCGTACCAGGCTGGTCCGTACACGTCGTCGATCGGCGGCATCCCGGTCACGCTGACACGCATCTACACCAACGACTCGGGTGCACTGGACGTAAACCAGGCCACCAACGTCACCGCGGAGCCGGCCTTCGAAATTGGCCGCGTAGAAATGTACTACACGCTGGCTTCCACGGACGCGGCTCTCTACTACCCGTTTGAAGAGGGTACGGGATCAACGACCCAGAACTTTGGTACGTACTCGGCAGCCGGCACCGCGATTCAGGGTACGGCATCCTGGACGACCCCCGGGCAGGTGGGCGCTGCCGCGCTCGGGTCGACGACCGGCAACGTAGGCTACGTGAACACCGGCTATGCGCCGGACCTGACCACAGGCGACTGGTCCGTCGCGTTCTGGATGAACACGACTACCGGCTACGGTTACCCGTTTGCCGACGGCGGATCGAATGGTTTTCGCTGCTTCGTGAACAACAGTAACATTTACCTCTATGGTAGCGGGTACTCGTTGACCTCGGCATCCAATGTGTCGGACGGGACTTGGCACCACATCGTTTATGTCTGGGACGGCACGGCGACGACACTCACGTTGTACGTCGATGGAACGCAGGATGCCCAGTCGACTGGGCAGGCGCCGCCCGCCGGCTGCACCGGACTGCAGATCAGCTACCGCAACTCCAACACGACGCAGTTTGACGGCAGCGTAGACGATTTCGGCTGGTGGGATCGCAAACTCACCGCTGGCGAAATCTCCAACGCGGCGTCCGCGGCGCCCATCAGCTCAACGGCGGCAGCTTACGCTTCGTCGCTTCCGTTTACCGAGAATTTTGACGGCGCCAACTCGGTCGACAACATTCGGTCCGTGACAGCTGTTGGCAACTATCCGCAGGCTGCTACAGCCGGCCTGACAAGTGGTACGCCCTTTACCAGCCAGACGTCCGCTCGTGTCCGTCTGATGGGGGACGCGGTGGGATCAACCGCGACCTTCACACCGGTGAGCGCGCCGGGACAGGTCGTTATCGATTTCCCGAACGGCGCGGGTTCGTTTTATGCGGTCGGTGCGGTTGACATGTCCTTTGACCTGTCCGCCTACGACGCCTCGACTACCCAATTGAACCTCAGCTTTTCCTGGGCGTCCGACGGAGATGACGACCAGGATACGGACGGCGTATTCATCAGCCTTGATGGTGGAGTCACCTGGCCTGTATGCCTGTTCCGATTCCCGTTCAACGGCGCCGGCATTGCCTACACAATGGAAACGATCGATGTTTCCGCGGCGCTGGCGGCGCAGACTTTGAACTACACATCCCAGGTCGTGATTCGCTTCCAGTGCCAGGACAACTACGCGCTCGGTAGTGGCGACGGGCTGCTTCTGGACAGCATTTCGCTGGGTGAACCCGGCAGTTCAGGCTCAGGCGGCGGTGACGGTGGCTGCTCGACCGGCGGCGACTCGCCCTACAGCTGGATGATTCTGCTGGGCCTGCTGAGCGCGGTCGTGGTCTTTACGCGTATTCGTAACAGCAAGGCGTAAACAACACCCGAGCGTGCCCCACGCGCGAACTCGGGAGCGTAGAAAAGGGGAGGCGAAAGCCTCCCCTTCTTCTTTGTTGCTTTCGAGGGCTGGCTGCCAATAATCCTGAGCCTGTGAGGTGAGCTTGCGAATCGTTCTGTTTCTTCTATGTGTGTGCCTGGCCGGGGCTGCCCTTGCGCAGCCCGAGATGGACCTGTTGCGCAACAGTGTCTCGATCGCCGACGGCGGCACGGACGATATCAGCAACCCGGGCTACGCGCCGTTCAACCTTACGTACACCATCGCCAACGACGGCACGTCGGTTCTCAACCTGACGTCGATGCCCGAGGTTGCCATCAGCAACGAGACCAACTGCAGCGTTACCGTGCTCAGCGCGCCGTCCGTTTCGATTGCGTCGGGCGGCGGCACGACCACGTTCACGTTGCAGGTATCGCCGACGTCCGCGACCGGTTTCAGCTTCGACCTGTCGATCGACAACAACGACACGGACGAGAACCCGTACAACATCACCTTCAACGGCGGGCCAAGCACGAGCTCCGGCTCCGGCGGGGGTGGCGGTAAAGGCGGCTGCAGCACCGACGACTCGCAAGGGCTCAACCTGCTCTGCTGGCTGGTTCTGCTGGCACTGCTGGTTCCGGCACGGGTGCTTTCCCACAAGCTCTCAACGCGTCGTGACTTACGTCGCGCCTATGATTAATCGAATCTTGATAAAGCCTCAATAATTCATTCACCCCTCCGCACTACGCTCGCCAGCGTCCAATTGGGGCATTTACTGGAACTGGAGAAATGTAATGCGATACAAGATTGCAATGGTTGCGGTTGCCGTTGCTGCCATGGTTGCCGCCGTGGTCGTGACCACCAGCCCGACCCAGGCAGAGGACAAGGTTGAAGTCGACTCCGCGATCGGCAAGTACGAGCCCGTGGCCGGCATCAGTGGCAACATCAGCAGCGTCGGCAGCGACACCTGCAACAACCTGATGACCCTTTGGGCCGAAGGTTTCCGCAAGCACTACCCGAACGTCAACTTCGCCGTCGAGGGCAAGGGCAGCAGCACCGCGCCGCCCGCGCTGATCGACGGAACTTCCGACATCGGCCCGATGTCGCGCAAGATGAAGGACAAGGAAATCAACAAGTTCGAGGAGAAGTACGGCTACAAGCCCAGCTACATCGTCATCGCCATCGACGCGCTGGCCGTCTTCATCCACAAGGACAACCCGGTGGAAAGCCTCAGCCTTCCGCAGGTTGACGCGATCTTCAGCGAAAACCGCAAGGGCGGCCACCCGGAAGACATCACCAAGTGGGGCCAGGTCGGGCTCGACGGCGACTGGGAAAACCTCGGCATCACCCTTTACGGGCGCAACAGCGTTTCCGGCACCTACGGCTACTTCAAGGAACACGCCCTGTTCAAGGGTGACTACAAGAAGACCGTCAAGGAGCAGCCGGGCAGCGCCGCCGTGGTCCAGAGCGTCAGCGTTGACCGCAGCGCCATCGGCTACAGCGGTATCGGCTACAAGACGGCCGGCGTCCGCGCCGTGCCCCTTAGCAAGGAAACCGGCGGCGAAGCCTTCGAGGCGACCGCGGCCAACTGCTACAGCGGCAAGTACCCGCTGGCGCGCTTCCTGCACATCTACTTCAACCGCGCCCCGGGCAAGAACGTCAGCCCGGTGATCCGTGAGTTCTTCAAGTTCATCCACAGCAAGGAAGGCCAGGAAGTGGTCCTCAAGGACGGCTTCGTGCCCCTCAGCCAGAAGCTGATCGACAAGTACACCGACACCTACGAAGACAAGTAGACATCCAGCACAGAAACGGCGGGGCGCCTCGGCGTCCCGCCTTTCTGTCTCACCGGGAAAGCAACCGTGGAAGATTCACCCCTTCCGCTTTACAGCCGCAAAACCACCTTCCGTGTCAGGTTCACGGACATCGCAGCCAACGTCGGCATCACCGTCGGCGGGCTCGGCGTGATCCTGGCCGTGATGGGGCTGATCGTCTTCATCTTCCTGCAGGTCTACCCGCTGTTCGAGCCGGGCAAACTCGCCGAGATGCGCGAGCCGATCAAGCAGGACACCGACAAGGCGCTCGTCATCCACTGCGATGAGTACCGGCGCGTCGGCGTTCGCATCAACGAATCCGGCAGGGTCGCCATCTTCTCGCTCCCGACAGGCGAGACGATCCAGGAATTCAAGCCGAAGCTGCTCGGCGACGCGACCATCACCAAGGCCGAGGTAAGCCTGCGCCCGCGCACCACCGCCAAAGTGGAAGGCGTGCAGGACGTGCCGCACTACCACCTGCTGGTCGGCACCAGCGACGGGCGCGTGCTGGTCGGCAGCATCGCCTATATCACCGACTTCCTGCGCTACGACGACGAATCGGAGGAACCCGATGAGCTCGAGGCGCTGCACATGCCGACGGAAGACGAATTCAAGGCCGTCGACTACCTGCCCGACGTGAAGGTCTACGAGGGCAAGCTTGTCGAGCACCTGACCAGTTTCGGATTCTACCGCACGGTCCACGCCGTGGTCCGCCTGGACCGTGCAATGGATTTCGACGGCGCCGGCAAGCCGATCCAGGCCCTGAACGGGCAGATCAGCAAGGGCGCCGCAAGCGACGACCGCACGACGGCCAACCTGGTCGTGACCGGCGACGGGCGCACCCTGCTGATCCGCGAGAAATCGACCGTCAACATGTTCACCGACGAGGTCGAGTACGAAAGCGACGTCGACGACCTCACCGAGCGCCTGACCGGCGTACCTTCCTACGTGCTGGTCAACGAGCGCATGCAGCGGCTGATCCTGGCGAGCCGCGACGGGCTCGTGCACGTGTTCGACTGGGACAACGAGCGCGACCGCTTCGACATGAAGTACCCGGCCTTTTCCGTCTTCGCCGAACAGTCGGCCACCGACGAGGCACGCCCCTGGCGCGACATCGTGAACGAAGAGCGCGAGGACGAAGGCTTTGAGGCTTCCGGCGCGAAGATGGAGCTGACGGCGGTCAGCTACCTGTTCGGCGACCAGACCGTGATCTTCGGCGACAGCCGCGGCGGGCTGCAGGCTTGGTTCGCCGTGCCGGGCGAAGACGAAGGCGCGCCGCGCCGCCTGACCCGCGTGCGCAGCCACCCGCCCTCGAAGAACGCGATCGTCGCCGTCGTGCCGTCGCCGATCAACAAGTCGTTCCTGGCACTCGACGCCGAGGGCAATGGGCGCGCCATCAACAACACCGGCAGCCGCGAGTACGTAAAATTCGACCTCGACCAGGCGGTGGACGCCGGCTTCCTGTCGCGCAAGGGCGACGGCATCCTGGTCGCGGCCCACAACGGCGAGCTGCACAACTGGTGGCTCGACGCGCCGCACTCGGATACGAGCTTTTCGGCCATGTTCGGCAAGGTCTGGTACGAGGACTTCGAGAAACCGGAGTACATCTGGCAGACGACGTCCGGCACCGACGACGCCGAGCCGAAGATCAGCCTGGTCCCGTTGATTGCGGGCACGCTGAAGGGGGCGATCTACGCGCTGCTGTTCTCGGTGCCGCTGGCGGTGCTGGCTGCGATCTACACCTCCGAGTTCATGCACCGCAACCTGCGCACCGTCTTCAAGCCGACCATGGAAGTGATGGCCTCGCTGCCGTCCGTCGTGCTCGGTTTCCTGGCGGCGCTGTACTTCGCGCCCAAGGCCGCGCCGATGATGCCGACCGTGCTGACCGCGCTGGTCGTGATACCCGGCGTCTACATGGCGTTCGGCTGGCTGTGGCAGCGCTGCCCGCCCAGCTTCATCGGCAAGTTCGGCCACTGGGCCAGCACGTCCCTGCTGTTCGTGCTGCTGCTGTTCGGCATCTGGCTGAGCTCGATGATCGGCCCGCGCGCCGAGGTGTACCTGTTCCCGGCCGCCGAGGGCGCCAACCCCGCCGCCGTCGACCCGGTCACGTTCAAGCCGATCGACGACGAGGCCGCGGCATCCATGGCCACCGGTGACTTCCGCTCGTGGACCGACGGCGGACGCGTGCTGCCCCGCGATACGGAAGTGCAGGGCCAGGTGCTGCCGAAGGGCTGGTGGATACCCGGCGGACACAACCTGCTGATCGCGCTGCTGGCGATACCGCTGACGCTGTTCTTCGGCGCGTTCCTGAAGTGGATCCTGTCGAAGCGCCCCAAGCGGGAGACCAAGGGCCCGATCGGGCAACTGCGCGACAGGCTCGAAGGCGAGTACAAGGGCGGGCTGCGTGCCGTCGCCGTGGACGCCGGCTTCTCGCTGGTGTACGCGACCCTGCTGCTCGGCGTCGGCCTCGTGCTGGCGATGCTGATTTCGCACCCTGTCGAGTGGATGTTCTTCAGCTACGACCACCCGACGGCCGGGCGCGTGGCGGACTTCCGCCGCTGGATTACCGGCGAAGACGGCTGGAAGTACGAGCAGGCGAACTCGATGATCGTCGGCTTCGCGATGGGCTTCGCGGTCATCCCGATCATCTACACCATCGCCGAGGACGCGCTGAACAGCGTGCCCAACCAGCTTCGCGCGGCCAGCCTGGCGTGCGGCGCCTCGCGCTGGCAGACCACCATGCGCGTGGTGATGCCGGCCGCGATTGCCGGCATTTTCTCCGGCATCGTGATCGGGCTCGGGCGCGCGCTGGGTGAAACCATGATCGTGGTGATGGCCGCGGGCGGCACGCCGGTGACGGATATGCAGCCGCTGAGCGGCTTCCGCAGCCTGAGCGCCGCCATCGCCATCGAGATGCCGGAAGCGCCCCAGGGCGGGACGCTGTACCGAACGCTGTTCCTGGCGGGCTTCCTGCTGTTCTGCATGACTTTCGTAATCAACACGCTGGCTGAGGGTGTTCGCATCCGCCTGCGTCGCAAACTTTCGAGGCTCTAGTGGCCAAAGAGAAACCGAATCTTCGTATCGGCAAGCGGCGCGTGAAAGGCGAGCCGTGGGTCTGGCTGTCCGGCGGCGCCGTGGCCACCGGCATCGTGATGATCATCGGCATGCTGCTGCTGATCGGGATCGAAGGCGCGACCGCGTTCTGGCCGCACGACATCGAGGCCATGGCGATCGGCGCGCCGCGCTACTACGTGTACCACGCCGACCAGGGCCAGGCCTGGATCAGCCGCGACGACACGACAGTAGTCTTCAAGTCATCGAACGACGCCTACCGCACTCTCGACGACAAGCCGTTCAAGGGCGACCCCAAGCTGCTGCACCCGGCGACGATGCTGGACTACGTCGCGAAGAAGAAGAAGTTCAATGACGCCGAGGTGGCCTGGGTGGTGCGCGACGCGCAGGGCGACCTGGTCGAGTTCGAGGGCAAGGTGGCGACGCCGGAAGTGGCGCTCGCCAACGCCGCGCGCTACCTGATCGACATCGGCAAGGACCAGCGCGAACACTTCTACAGCATCGCGGCCGACGACCTGAAGCCGGACACCAACGTCAGCGGCGAGACGCGCGAGAAGCTGCTCGGCAACCTGACCATCGAGCACCCGAAGCTCAAGACGGTGTACCTGACCGACGACGGCAAGCAACTCTGCCTGCGCATGGACTGGAAGCACCTCGACGGCACGCCGGTCGAAATCGGCTTCAAGGAGCCGCGCCAGGCCACCATCGCCGACTACCGCGAGTTCCGCAAGCTGTTCGAGGGCGACGCCTGGGTGCTCGCCGACGACAACGGGACCGTCGTGACCGAGCAGAAGGGCGAAGAAGCCGTGCCGGTGACGGCCGCCGCGTTCATCGACAACCCGGAGAAGTACCCCTCGCCGTGGGGCTATCTCGATGAGCAGGGCAAGAAAGTCCCGGTCGAGAAGCTGTTCGAAGATGACCGCTACCGCGACTACAAGATGCTGGTGGGCACCGTGCGCGGCGAGCGCGCCATGGACGTCCGCGAGCTGCCGCCCGATGAGGACGGCACGCCCATGCGTCCCTACCAGCTCGATACCGAGCCAACCGAGTTGCTGGTACGCCAGGGCAACCAGGGCGAGGACCTGTACGGGCGCGACGCGTACTTCCGCTGGGTGCGCCTGGATATCCCGAACGTCGGGGCCCTGCGCCGCACCCGCGAGTCGGCCTACGCCGAAACCGTGCTCGAGCGCAAGCCGCTGCCCGGCGCCGTGCTGATCGAACGCCTGGAAAAGGGCGTGCTGACCGGCTACGTCACAAGCGTCACCATGTGGGACGACGCGCTGCTGGCGGAAGCCGAAAAGCAGAGCGGCAAGACCCTCGGCGGCGAGACCGTGGTGGTCGATGAAAAGAGCGTCCACCGTGCGACCGCCGACGACCTGCGCCTGCACCCGGTGCTCGTCACGAAGTACGGCGACGTCGCCTTCAAGCTGGTGGTGCAGGACGGCACGCCGTTCAAGGACAAGGGCGGCAAGCCCGTCAGCCTGGCCGCGCTGCTCGCGAATCCCGAAAAGTACCGTCCCGAAGCCGAGAAGGAAAAGCCGGACTGGCTGACCCGCGTCTTCGTAACCGACGGCAAGCATGACCAGTTGCTGGCCGCGCGCGCCGGCGAAGTCGTCGTCGACATCGAGAAGGACGGGCGCGAAAAGGTCATGGAGGTCTTCCACGAGCAGCAGGAGAAGTGGCACGACGAGTTCAAAGACCGCTACTCGATGGAAAAGTACGACCTCGGGCACGTGAACTTCGCGATCAAGGACGCCGAGGATACGCTCAAGCGCATTCGCTACGAAAACCGCGACGACCGCGAACTGGTGGTCGCGCTGGAAGAACTCGAGAAGAAGTTCAAGGAGTGGCAGGCGCTCGAGCCGCTGGACAAGGACTATCCCACCACCGAAGCCTACGACGCCGCCCGCGAGGAATGGCACGGCAAGATCGGCGGCATGCTCGACCAGTGGCAGGAAGACATCAAGAAGCTCAAGCTGCCCGAGGAAGCGGATCGCCCGCTCAAGCGCGCCCGCGAGGTGCAGGAAGAGCGCGCCCGCATCCAGGCCGAGGACTTTGCCCGCCTGCGCTACGAAGTCAACCGCATGCGCAAGGCCGAGGCCAACGCGACCTTCACCTTCCAGACGCCGGACGGGCTCAAGACCGAGCTGGTGCTGGCGCACGTCGTTCGCGCCTTCCAGCCGAACGACATGGGCGTGTTCGGCAAGACCGGCACCTACATCGGGCGCGTCTGGGAATTCCTGACCGACGACCCGCGCGAGGCCAACACCGAGGGCGGCATCTGGCCGGTGATCATCGGTACGCTGATCATGACGCTGCTGATGTGCTTCGCCGTTGTGCCCTTCGGCGTTATCGCGGCGTTGTACCTGCGCGAGTACGCCAAGCAGGGCCCGATCGTCAGCGCCGTGCGCATCGCGGTGAACAACCTGGCCGGTGTGCCGAGCATCGTGTTCGGCATTTTCGGGCTCGGGTTCTTCTGCGTGATGATGGGCGGCACGATCGACGACCTGTTTTTCCCTGAGTTGCAGCCCGCGCCCGTGTTCGGCGGCGGCGGCATCATGTGGGCGGCGCTGACGCTGGCGCTGCTGACCGTGCCGGTCGTGATCGTCAGCACCGAGGAAGCCCTGAGCGCCGTGCCCTCAAGCCAGCGCGAGGCCAGCCTCGCCTGCGGGGCCAGCAAGTTCCAGACGGTATGGAAAGTCGTGCTGCCGCAGGCCCTGCCCGGCGTGCTGACCGGCACGATCCTGGCCATGGCGCGCGGCGCCGGCGAAGTCGCGCCGTTGATGCTCGTGGGCGCCGTGAAGTATGCACCGTACCTGCCGGCGGACACTACGCCGCCGTTTATTCACCTTGAGCGCAAGTTCATGCACCTCGGATTCCACATTTATGACGTTGGCTTCCAGAGCCCGAATGTGGACAATACCAAGCCGCTGGTTTTCGCGACGGCGCTGGTTCTGATCGTGCTCGTGGCTGTGCTCAATGTCTTTGCGATTCGGTTGCGCAACAAGCTCAGGAAGAAGTTCGCAACCAGCCACGTATAACGGAGCGCGCCATGAACGAAGGAGCGTCCGCAGCGGAAGAGGAAGTCATGTCGGTTGAGAACCCAGAACAGACGGCTGCTCGCACGTCGCCGACCATTTCGACGGACACAAGCAGCTTCGGCGAATCCGAGGACCCGGAATCGCTCGAGCCGGCGGTGCGCGTTCAGGACTTCAACCTGTGGTACGGCAAAAGCCAGGCGCTGTACGACATCGGGCTGAACTTCCCCAAGAACCGCGTGACCGCGCTGATCGGGCCGTCCGGCTGCGGCAAG
>JAGQRI010000196.1 GCA_020425515.1 Planctomycetota bacterium
AATGGTGCCGCTTCACTGACCTGCCCCTGCCGGATGTGCTGAGCTCGACCGAGACCGGGCGCAACGGCGAATCCGGCAAGACCGCCAGCGGCGACCTCAACGCGCCCATCCGCAAAGCCGCCGAATACTTAATCGGGCGCCAGCGCGGCGACGGCTCGTGGGAAGGCCCGGCCTCGAACATGCTGCTATCGGGCGGGCAGGCCTACTTCGACGCGTTCGCCGTCGCGCGCACGGCACTCGCCACCTGCGCCCTCGACGAAGCGCTGCCGCTGCTCGACAAACCACTGGGCGCGCGCGCCAGGCAGGCCGTCGAGAAGGGTTTGAAATACATCCACGAATGGCAGCCGCAGGCGAGCGTCTTTCCCGCCACCTACGCGCTGTACGCCGAGCTGAAGTTCTACGACGACCTGTCCTCTAAAGAGAAAAAGGCGGCGAAGGAGCGCATCAACAAGCTGCTCGAAACCCTGCAAGGCATCGAGCACGACGGCGGCTGGACCTATACGAACTCGCCGGAAGGGCGCCTGCACACCTTCAACACGGCGCCGATCCTGATCAACCTGGCCATGCTGCGCGAACTGAAACTGGGCGACGTGGACGACATGATCGAGCGCGCCCAGAAATTCCTCGAGCAGGAGCGGGTGGGCGACCTCGCCGTCTTCCACTACGGCTCATCGATGCACCACCTGACCAGCGTGGAGAAACCGAAGGGCGGCTCAATGCGCAGCACACTCTGCGAGCTGGCGCTGGTGCAGAGCGGCGTAAAAGATGAGCGCAAGAAGCGCCTCGGTGAATCGGTCGACCTGTTCTTCGAGTACATCGACGACGTGCGCAGCACCGCCAAACGCTGGGAGAGCTTCTTCAGCCCGGACGCCGGCCACGACGCCTACCACTACTACTTCGGCACCTGGTACGCGAGCCAGGCGATCCTGGAATTGCCCGACGCGAAGCGCATCAAGGCCGACAGCAAGAAACTCGCGGAGAAGCTGCTGCTGACCCAGGAGCTGGACGGCGGCTACTGCGACGCCCAGATCAGCGACGGGCGCAACACCGCAACAGCGATGGCACTGATGACGCTGGTGAACTGCAAGAAGGGTCAGGACTAGAGAGGGAACTGTCCCCCTGGCGACGGATCAAAGACCGCCGAACACGCAGACAAGCTGAAGGCTATCGCTTGAAGGCTTGCTCGACTGTCTTCATGGCAATAGCCAGCCGGTTCGGGTCATCGGTCAAACGCACAAAGCCATGGCACGCGTAGAATTCTGCTGATGTTTCATCCTTGGCATCCACCACAATGAACAGCGCGCCTGACAGGTGCCGGTACTCCGTGCAGCGATGCAACGCGTCCGCCAGCAGGTACGCACCGTGGCCCTGCCCCATGAAATCCTCGTCCACTGCAAGCCGTCCGATCAAAAACGCGGGCAGCTCTTGATGGCCCGGCAGGCCTTTCATCAACGCGTTCGGAAGTACCTCAAGACGCACGGAAAGGTTGGACAGCGTGTAGTAGCCGATCACCCGTTTGCCGTCATCGCCGGGCAAGACATAGACCGCCGCAACACCACGTCGGTCGTGTTGCCCGGCGAGTTCGCGGAAGTAGCGGTCAAGGGCGGGCACGCCACATTGGAAGTTCCTGCGGTCGTGTTTCTTGCCTAGCGGTTCAACCGGCATCAGAACCCCGGCTTGCGCTTCCCGGCGCGGAAGTCGTCAGCCAGATCACGAAGCGCCTCGTTCGGTTTCGGCGGCTCATTCAGCAGTTGTACCAGCTTCGCCGACTGTTCGGCGTTGAGGCGCATGCTGTGTTCTTCGTTGAGCGTTTCGCGTGCGGCGCCGACTACCGTTTCCGTAACGAAGCTGGAAAGCGAAGCCCCACGGAGTACGCTCGCCCGCTCGATTAGTTCTTTCTGGTCGACGGTCAGCCGGATCTCCAGCCGGTCGTTTTTCACCGACCGTGTTGAAGTCTTGCCTGCCGGCTCCTTGCGCCGGACTGGTGCCTTGCGCGAGGCAGTTTTTCGGGCTGCCGGTTTCTTGCCCGGCTTGCCGGATCGTGGCGATTTGCGCCTGGCCATGGTGTCTCCCGCGTGAAGCCCTCTTTGATCAATTGTACGGCATAATACCGTACAATACAATCGCGGGTGTCAGGCCGACTGCAGGCGGGTGAGGGCGAGAATGAGCAACAGCGCGCCCATGCGCGTCCCACGCCCGGCCTCATTGAGCCGGGCAGTCTGTGTGCCGCCGGGGCCGGGGGTCTTCGGTGCGACTTCACTTTCGAGCGCGTAAAACACGACGTCGCCGACCACCTTGATGTACGCGACAAACACATCGTCCGTCTCTTCCTGAGGCGTCACGCGACTCATACGGCTGACGGGAGTGTTGTCGTTCCTCCCGCCTGTCCACTCCAGGTCGTCGAGTTCGGTGAAGCCTTTCGCCTCCAGTTGCGCGATGAGCGCATCGGCAATCGGCTGGGCGGCCGCGGCTTCCGGCGCCTTGATAATGATCAGCTTCGTTTGCTGCGGATACGTGAGGGTAGCTGAACCCTTCTTGGACTCGGTATCGGTAACAATATCCGCCCCGGTCGACTTGTAGTCAGCGGCAACAACCGGAAGCGAGGCGTTCTCGGGCGCCTCGGTGCTGAACTTGCACTCGGCAGCGTCCCAGCCGCCGTAGACAACTGAGTTCTTTACGAGAGATTGCTTGGGGTTTGGTACCAGCTTGGCCAGCGCGCCGTGGGCTTCGGTCGGGGCCTGCTTGATGTCCACGGCGTCTTCGAACTTGTAGGCATCCGTGTTGCGGTCGCCCTCAAGCGATGCGGCCTTGGGCGCGGTGTTGCCTGCTTCATTGCCGGACCCACAAGCAGTCAGGGCAACAGCGAATAAACAATAACCAATTACCAATAACCAATGGCGCCCATCGCGGCGCGCTGAATTGGATATTGGTAATTGGTTATTGGTCATTGGCTGTTCGTCTGCGTGCCGGGCGGCCACACGGGGCCGCCCCTACGGGCTACTCCCATTCGATTGTTGCGGGCGGCTTGCTGCTGATGTCGTACACCACCCGGTTGAAACCTCGTACCTCGTTGATGATCCGGTTGGACATCTTCCTCAACAGATCGTAGTCGATCCTGGCCCAGTCCGCCGTCATGCCGTCCACGCTTTCGACCGCGCGGATGGCGCAGGTGTATTCGTGCGTGCGCTCGTCGCCCATCACGCCGATGCTTTTTACGGGCAACAACACCGCGAACGCCTGCCAGATCTGTTTTTCCAGCCCGGCCGCGCGTATCTCTTCTCTAACGATCAAGTCGGCGTCACGGAGAATACGAAGTCGGTCCTCGGTGATATCGCCCAGGCAGCGCACGGCGAGCCCAGGGCCCGGGAACGGCTGGCGCCAGACCAGCTCGTCGGGCAGCCCCAGTTCGGCGCCGACCTCGCGCACTTCATCTTTGAACAGGAAGCGCAGCGGCTCGACCAGTTCGAAATCCATGTCCTCGGGCAGGCCGCCGACGTTGTGGTGGCGCTTGATCATCGCCGTCGGCCCGCCGTGGGCTGCCACCGACTCAATCACGTCCGGGTACAGCGTGCCTTGGGCGAGGAACTTGGCGTCCTTCACTTTCCGGGCTTCCTCCTCGAAGACGCGGATGAACTCCTCGCCGATGATGATGCGTTTCTTGTCGGGGTCGGTTACGCCCGCCAGCTTGGTCAAAAAGCGCTCGCCGGAATCGCAGACGATCAGGTTCAACTTGAAGTGGCCCTCAAAGGCCTTGCGGACCTCTTCCACTTCGCCGGAGCGCAGCAGCCCGTTGTCCACCATGATGCAGGTGATCTGCCCGGGGATCGCCTTGCTGATCAGGGCCGCGACCACGCTGGAATCGACGCCGCCGCTCAGCCCGCAGATCACATGGCCCGTACCAACTTGCTTTCTGATCCTGTCGCACTGCTCGTCGATGAACGAGGACATCTGCCAGTCGCCCGCGCAGTGGCAGGCATTGAACAGGAAGTTTTTCAGGACCAGCTTGCCCTGCGCCGTGTGCTTGACCTCCGGGTGGAACTGCACGCCGAAGAACGGGTGTTCCTTGTGGCGCACGGCCGCGTACTCGCAGGTGCTGGTGCTGGCGAGCGTCTCGAAGCCGTCCGGCAGGTTGGTGACCTTGTCGCCGTGGGACATCCAGACGCGCAGGGCGTTCTTGTCTTCGGGGACCGCGCGGTTGAAGCCGGCCAGCAGCGCGTCCTCGTGTTTGATTTCCAGGTCGGCGTGGCCGAACTCACGCTTGTGCCCGCCCTCGACCTTCCCGCCGAGCGCCGTGCTGCCGAGCTGCATGCCGTAGCAGATGCCCAGCACGGGAACCCCGCAGGTGAAGATGCCTTCGTCCACCTTGGGCGAGTCCTCGCCGTAAACGGAGGCCGGACCGCCGCTGAGGATAATGCCCTTGGGCTCGCCCTCGAGCAGTTTGGCGAGCGGCGTGGTGTGCGGCAGGATTTCCGAATACACGCCCAGTTCGCGCGTGCGCCGCGCGATGAGCTGGGTGTACTGCGAGCCCATGTCCAGGATGACGACGTGTTCGTGAGCCGCCATTGTTTTAGACCCTCCAAATGCAAAAGGCGGAGACGTCAAAGGCGTCCCCGCCGGGGCAAAAGAAGAGTATATGCACGCCCAAACACCCCGCAAGCGCAATCGCGGATTGTGGGCTGGTTTGAAAAGCTTAACGCCAGGACGCAAAGAAGCGCCACGAGTCTTCCGCGGCTCGCACGCCGGCCTTGGCTGGGAACGGTCTTGTGAAACCATAGGTGAACATCGGTGCACATCAGCAGTTGAACTACAAAGCCGCCGAACGAACCGCAAAGTGGTCAGCCACCGAAGGCGGCTCTACGGCCACGCCGGATCCTGCACATGTTCACCTATGGCTGCTTTGCCGTTTCGGAAAGCCGTAACACCGCGCGCCGCAAGCCCGTATCCTTGGTAGACTGATTCTCCCGGAACCGTCCCTTTTGCGAGCCCTGATATGCGGATTCTGAAACTGCTTCCCGCCCTGTTGCTGCTGGCCGCCGTGTCCGTGCACGCGCAGGAGAAACCGGACGCGCCTTTCACCTGGCAGACCGGCGGCGACACGCCCGACGCCTTCAAGGTCACGCTTCAGCCGAACGTCGAGATCGACCGCAGCAGCCCGGAAGCGCTGGTGAAGACCTTCATGGCGTTGTGCGACGGGCGCTCGGAAACTCTGCCCGGGCTGAAAACACTGGACAAGAAGATCAACGAAATCGAACGCAACGAGTTGAAAGACCCGCTGGGCATGCTGGATGAATCACTTCGCGGTCTTCCCACCACAGAAGGACCGGCCAAAACGTTCGGCGGCGACTGGGGGCTCAAAGCTCTCGACCTGAAAGAAGGCGCTCGCGTTGAGTATGATGACGACGGGAATCCAGTACGCCTCGTCCGTCTCCCGGATCAGGAAAGCCGCACAGTAAAGGTGTTCCGCAGACAGGCAGAAGCGGTCGATGGTGTGCCGACCAACAGACATCGAAGATTCGAGTTCTTGTGTACTCGCGAGAAGGCAGGCGAGAAACAGTGGCGGATTTCCCAAATCCTCCGCGACTTCGAGTTTGATTCAGCGCCGTCCTTTACTTCAGACTTCCCGACGCCCGAGCCGGTGCCGCTCGACCTTTCTTTTCTCCGAAGCTCGCCATATGACCCGGGCTTCGCAATTACTGCACTCTGCGAAGCTGCGATCGCGAACATGGCCGCCGAATTCGAAGGCGAGGTCCATCCAACTGTGCAGACTTTCTGCACCGACCTGTTGCTGAAGCGCCTCGTCCTGCGCAAGAAGCTCACGCTACAGGTGCTGTGGGCCCACCTGGATACAATTGAACCGCTGCTGGCTGATGATTTCGTCAAGCAACTGAAGGACAACGCAGCGGCCGCAGCGAAGAAGGCCGAGCCCTTCAAGTTCGCGTTCAGCCAGGTTGAGGAACGCGAGCTTCCGAACGGGCGCAAGGGGATCGTCATCCAGAAAGACGACCTGCACAAGACAAGCTGGCTGTTCGAGCTGGCGAAAGTCGGCGACGACTGGCGCATCGAAGCCATCAAGCAGCGCTACACGGCCACGCGCGTCCGCGACGGCAAAGTGATCGAAACCTTCCGCAAGGCCGACAGCTTCTGGGAAGTCGCCAGGATGGACGCACCCACGGTCCAGGGCACGCCGATCTTCATGTATTGAACAAGCGACATGGGCGAGGGCGCCCATGCCACGGTTTGAAACCATAAGTGAACATCGATGCACATGTTCGCCGGTACCTGTGAGCGGCAGGCGAGTTTTTAGCCGCCGGAGGCGGCAGCATCAAATAGCCCGGCGCGTTAGCGCCGGGTTTCCCGATCGACAAACTTCCGAGCCCGCGGAGCGGGCGGCATAGTCATGCCCCCTCTATGCCGCCCCCTCTGGGGGCTCAACGTCGGCATCCTACAAACTCATGTTCACCTGTGTTCACTTATGGTTGCTTTGCCGGGCCAGACGAAAAAGCCCGCCGACGATCCGGCGGGCTTGGGTTCGGGCGGGAGATGCAAGCATCGCCCCTACTTGCGTTCCGGGGAGCGGTGGGCGTTGCGTTCCGGTGAGAAGTTGGGACGGTCGCCGTTGCGGCGCCCCGGGTTGCCGGGGCGCTTGCGCTCGTCCTGCCACTGGTCCTTGAGCGCTTTGCGCACCTGGTCGGCGCCGTCCTCCATGTTCAGTTCGCGAATCTCTTCCATCACCTGTTCGCGCTTGTCCGGCGAGAGGCGCTGCACCAGCATGTCCAGCGTGCGAAGGTCGGCCAGCATGCGGCGCAGGTCCTTGCGGGCGTCCTTGTCACCCTTCTTCGCGGCCTCCTTCAGCTCGGCGATCTTCGGGTAGAACCCCTCAAGCTGCTCCAGGCGCGCCTTGCTTTCTTCCTCGAAGATCTTGCGCACGGCCTGGCGGCGCTGGTCCGGCGGCATGCGCATGATCTCCTGCCGTTTCTCCACCGGCAGACTGCGGATGAACATGCCCTGGCGCTGCTCGATCATCAGCTCGTGCAGCTTGCGGGTACGCTCGTTCCCTTCGAGTTCCATGGCCTGCCTGAATTCATCCGAGCGCGGGCCGCGGCGCAGGGCCTGCATCTCGGCGGCGGCCGTGTACAGGCGAATGCGCTGCAGGTAGCCCATCTTGCGCAGGCGCTGCAGGTTGCGGCGCTGCTCCGGCGTCAGGATCGGCTTGCCGTCTTTCGCATTCTGCAGCATCTGCTCGCGCGATTCCTTCGGCAGGCGTTTCAGCATCTTGAGGCGGTGTTTAAGCGTCTCCTGCCAGTGCTTCGGCTTGCTGTTAAACCACTCGCGAAGTTCGGCCTCGCGGGCGTCGTCCGCTGACGGCGTGGTTGCGTCGGACCCGCTGACGCTCTGGGCGTCGGCCGGCGTCACCGCCAGGTTCGCCAGCAGGGCCAGCGCGAAAAACAGCGTCATGACCGGCATGAGGAAGCGCATCAGTCGTCCTCCGCCAGTTTGTCGATCGTGTCGAGTTCGTCCGCGAGGATCAGGTCTTCCGGGCGGTCCAGCTCGTCGAGGTCCTTGAACGCCGCGTCATCCAGCTTCTTCAGCAGCTCCAGGTCCTCGACGCTGAGCTTCTCGTCGCGCGCCTCGGGGGTCTGCCCGGTCAGGTAGGTGATTTCCTCATCCTGCCACTCGACGTCCGGCGCGGGCGTCTCGGTCTTGTCGGGCGCGGTGTTGTCGTTGTGCTCGGCGATCGGGGTGGTGTTTTCCGGCGGCGTGTCGTTGTTCATGAACAGCACAACGCCGACCGCGATCAGCACGCCGGCCGCCAGCGGGCCCAGCAGTTTGATCACCCAGCCGCCGCGGGCCGCGCTGTCATCGACGCGCTGCTCATGGAAGCGGCGCCAGAAGCGGGCCTGGAAGTCGCCCGAAATCTCCGGCACCTCGTAGTATTCCATCCAGCGGTCGAGGGTGCGCTCGGTCTCGATGGCCTCGCGCAGCTCGTTGTCGCTTTGCGCGGCCTGCAGGATCTCCGCCGCGCGCCCCTGATCGAGGCGCCCGCGGACGAAATCCGTCAGGTCATCGCGATATTTCTCGTACATCCCGGCCACAGCGGCCTCCGTTCCTGCTTTTTGCCGTCACTCGACGGGTTACAGGTGTTAAACCCGATACAGTCAACCGGGTAGCGCAAATTCATGGCTGAATCCGAGCGTTCGAACATCAGGTACGCCTACCTCGGCATAGCGCTGATGCTGCTTGTCGTGGGCGGCGTGTGGCTGTTTACGGAGTGGTTCACAGCGCCCACCGACCACCAGAACCGCAGCGCCGCCAGCCCGCTCGACGAAGGCAAGATTGAACGTAACGACTGTAGCCCCCTTGAGTTAGAACCAAAACACAACGACCCCGAACCCGAAATCGAGGCCCAGCCCGACCCCCAGCCGGAAGCCAAGCGCACCCCGGTCGCCGTCCCGAGCATGACCCGCTTCCGCGCCCTGGTAACCGAGGCCGACAAATCCCTCGCCCTGCGCGACGAGCCGGAAATGGACGCCGACCACCTGTGGGACGTCGCCAGCACCCTCGACCAGATCGAATCCCGCTTCGCCCCGTACGCCATGCTCGCCTACAACGGCGAGGCCACCGGCGTCGACCGCATCCATTTCGAGGCCGACGCCGGGCGCAGCTTCGAGCGCCCCGACGTCGGCAGCAGCGCCTACACCATCGAGGCCGCACCGCGCGTGGCATTGTGGCAGCGCACCGGTGTCGAGCTTCCGCCGGGTGAGGAAATCGCGCCGCCGGACGTCCTGATCCCCTCCACCCGCCGCCTGCAGGAAGACGTCAGCGTGGACGTCATCGCCACGTGGCTGAAAGCGATCGAGGGCGAATACGGGACCGCCGATTTCGGCGTCGCCGGCGTGCCGCTCGACTTCGTGGTCTTCCCCGACCTCGACAAGTACCTCGCGTTCTCGAACAAGCGCCTCGGGCTGGACGTGCCCAAGTGGTCGGCCGGCTACTACAGCAGCAAGTGGGACGTGATCTGCATGCCGGTGCTGGACAACACGAGTTTGGCCGAGGTCATCCGCCACGAGATGTTCCACGCCGTGCAGTCGCACAAGGCGCCGCAGAGTCTGCTGGTGCCGTGGTTCGCCGAGGGCAGCGCCGAATGGCTCGACAAGGCGGCGCCCGACCCGGCCCTGCGCACGCACCCGGACTTCGCCCGCGCGGCCTTCGGCTATCTGCGCACGCTGATCGCGCAGGGCTACAAGCTGAACCTGAAAGAATTCCTCGCGCAGGACATCGCGACATTTTACGAGAACCCGGAACTGAACTACCTGCTGGCGTACTGCTTCATCGACTTCGTGCGCGGTGAGGAAGATTTAAAGGCCATCTACTTCGAGTTCTGGAAACTGATGTGCGAGGGCGCCGACAAGGACAACGCCTTCGCGCGCACCTTCGGCGGGCTGGATTTTGCAGACCTTCAACGCCGCTTCCTGGAGCGCATCCAGAGCTACCCGCGCGCGACCGTGCCGCCGCGCTTCAGCCACGACGCGCCGGCCGAGCATTTCGGCAGCGTCCCGCGTGAGCTCGGCGCCGGGTTGCCCAAGCCGAAAACCGAGGGCGGGGTCAGCGAGGGCTGGTACCAGGTGCTCGGCAAGTTGCAGGAGAAGGGGTTTGACACGTCAAGGGCGAGCTACTTCAAGGGCGACTACGACCTGATCGTCGTCGCGATCGATTCCAGCGAGAGCATGGGCTGGAAGATCGACACGCCGAACTTTGACTTCGACGCCCTGTCGCGCTGGCTGTTCAGCATGCGCTACGCGGGCTCGCTGGCCTTCACCCGCAAGTCGCCCGACGGCACGACCAACGAGGAAGTCCCGCCCGCGGTGCTGCTGACCATGGTGGACGCCGTGCTGACCGACCGCGTGGACGACTTCATCGAAACCAGCGGCATCAACGTCGGCGAAGAGCTGCAGAAGAGCATCAAGAAGAGCTACAGCGAGTTCGACCTGACCGGCAGCAAGCTGCAGGGCATGGCCAAGCGCGAGATCGCGCGCCACACGGCCGAGAGCATCGCCTGGTACTGGGGCACGCGGCAGGACCGCGCGGACGTGGTGGTGGTGGACTACAGCATCGAGGTGCAGGTCGAGAAGGAAAAGAACTCGTTCAGGACGAGCGGCTACAACTCGAGTTCGAGCCCGATCCA
>JAGQRI010000197.1 GCA_020425515.1 Planctomycetota bacterium
TCATGACGCCGGACCAGCTCGATACCCCGGCGGACTTCGACAGCATTCGCGCGGCCGGCAGCTTCCTCGGCTCGGCCGGCATGATCGTGTTCAACGACGAAACCTGCATCGTGAACGCGCTGCTGAACCTGGCGCGCTTTTACCACCACGAGTCATGCGGCCAGTGCACCCCGTGCCGCGAGGGGCTGGGCTGGCTGGAAAAGCTGACCCACCGCATCGAGTTCGGCCACGGCAAGGAAGGCGACGTCGACCTGCTGAACGAAGTGTGCGTGATGATCAAGGGGCGCACGATCTGCTTCCTGGCGGATTCGCTGCTGATGCCGGTGCAGAGCTACATCGAGAAATTCCGCGACGAGTTCGAATACCACATCACCAACAAGAAGTGCATGACGGACACCGAGCCCGGCAAGTTCAAGGCCATCGAAGACATGGCTGTCACGGCGTAGTTGCCTGGGTCTGGCTCCGTAAGACAGGAAGCTTCCACCCGGCTTGCGGAAGCGGACGTGAATACAAAGAGAGCGGGCATCGCACCCGCCCTCTTCGTTGGCGCTACCGTCTCGTTCATTCCTCGACCATTTCAAATGTAACCTTCAGGTCGGGGTGTGCCTTGCGGAAGGCTTCGACCCTCTTCTCGAACTCCGGGACACCGTCCCTCAGTGAAGAGGAGCGATACCAGTCGATGGTCAATTCGAGCCGCTTCAAGTCGGGAAACTTGGCGGCGAGGGTGTCCAGGCCGGACGACAGGGCGTCGCCGGACTTCAGGCTGTACAACCGGATCTCCAGGTCATCAACCCCGGACAGCGGCTTGATGTCCTTCAGATCCTCCACAACCTTTTCCGGTTCGGCGGGACGCGCGGTCTCGGACGGACGGAAGCCGATTCCCAGCCGCTTCAAGCTGGTACCCTGGAGGCTATCGATCAGTCGGGCCACGTCCCTGGGCGGCAGGGTTGCATAGGCATTCAGTTCGGTCAGTGCCGGGCACGCCTTGGCAAGGTCGCTGACCGCGTCCACTTGCTCGTATCCCTTGCCCTCAAAGCGCGCCATCGGGTTGTATTGCCACAAGACCTCCAGTCGTTTCAGGTTCGTCAGGGTCTTCAATTCGCCAACGTGGTCCTTGACGACATCCATGTAGCGGTCCAGGTCCAGAACAAGCGTCAGCTCCTGGAGGTTCGTCATCTTGGCAACCTGGTACAGCTCGGCCGCGGTCGGGGCGGGTCCTAGCGTCAGTGCCGTGAGCTTGTTCGCCCTTGCCAGGTACGCCAGGCCCAGGTCCTCCACGCTCGAACACTGGTACAGATTCAGTGACGTGATTTTCGAGGATTCAGCCAACAACTTCATGCTGGTCGAGCTGACGCTTCTGTTGCCCCTCAGGGTCAGGCTGGTCAACCCCGGCAGCGAGGCCACGATTTTGGCCAACTGTTCGTCGTTCAGTCCTGCCAGCTTGCCCAGGTGGATGTCCACGCCGCGATCTGAAAGCGTGCGAAGCGATGAAAGAATGTGATAGCGCTCCGTGCTGTCGCTCGCGATGGCGACGGCTTTGCCGTCCTCGTCCTGAATCGAAGGTACGTAGTCGATGTAAAGCTGCTTCAGCGCCTTCATCTCGGTCAGCGGGCTGTAGTCCGGGTCCACCGCCCAGACGGCGCCGCGTATCTCGAGATATTCGAGATTCGGCATTGAGGCGAGTTGCTTCAGGTTTACCGGCCGCATCGAATCGCCGAACGTGAACGCGATACCCTTGACCGCCGTGTGCGCGGACAGGAATTCGAGATAGTTGCCGTCGAGGCGTTCGCCGCGGACCCATTGCGCATCCGACGGCAGTTTCTCGATATCCATGACGCTTTCGACCGCCCGCCACTGCGGCGAGGCGTGAGTGGTTTCGTCTTGTGCTTCTATGCGCTGCCCGTCCAGCATGGCGCTGCCGGTCAACACCAGCGCCGCCATGCCGGCCGCCTGGAACCAGCGTTTTGCTTCGTTGATCATTTCCGTCTCCAGTTTGTTGGCCGCAAGCCAGCCTTCTACGGCATCGACCTGTTTGCCCGTGGGTGCATTCCCCGCGTGAACCAGGACCCGACCGTCAACCTTGGTAAGTCTTGACCCTTCGCATGTCACGTCGGGCGCGCCGGTCGTCACCAGCAGCCAGCCGTGCTCGAGTTCAAGTTCGTTCTCTTCCTGCCGGAACTCGGAGTCCGGCGCCGCCGCGACCTGCATGGGCGGCGTGTCGGGGCCGTCTTCGCCGCCACCGGCGCCGTTGCCCGCGTTGCCGCCGCCGAGCGGGATCAACCCCGTCAGCACGCCGATCGCCAGCAGCGCGGCAACCGCCGCCGCCGCTTCAAACAGATGCCGCAGCCTCAGCAGCCGCCCCTTCGGTTTTTCCTCCACGGGCGGCGGGCCCAGGTCGGGGATCTGCAGACGCGTCAGGATGACGTCGGTCTGCGCCGGCGGCTTGCGACCGCCCGCGGCCTCGCCGATCGCCTGTTCCCAGAAGCCGTCTTCAAGCGTCGTCATGGTTCACCTTGCCTTGTACGCATTCGCGCAGACGCCGGCGGATGCGCTCGAGCATCGTCTTCACCCCCGCCGGGGCCATGCCGAGCCGCCGGGCCATTTCTTCGCGCGGCAGGTTCAGCTCATAGCGTTGCTGCAGGGCTTCGCGGGCGCGGTCGGTCAACTCGCCCATGCATTCGCGCAGCCACGCCACGCGCTTTTCGTGCGGGCAGTCTGCTTCGAATTCCTGCCAGCGGGTTTCCGCGTGTTCCAGGTCAACGCCAAGCACGGCCTTGCGCTTGCGGACGTGGTCGATGAACAGGTGCTTGGCGACCCGCAACAGCCAGGCCGCCGTGAGGTGCGAGCCGCGATACTCGAAGCCGTCGCCCAGTACGGAAAGGAAGGCTTCCTGCGTGAGGTCGTCCGCCAGCGTGGGCTCGCAGCCGATACTGACCAGGAACCGCCACACACTGTCGTGGTGCGTGCGGATGATTTCCTCTGCCGTCGGCGTGGTTGGTTCGGTGGTCAAGAGCATCGCCCGTATAGCGGGGAGGTGTCACGAAAGTCTTCACACCAAAATAGAAAAATCCCCGGCCGCGGCTTCGGGCGTATAAATCGGCGCCCGCACCGGGTGTTTTCAGCGGCGAACACCGGCCCTTCTACTTTAATACGCGCATGACGGACGCCGTGCCGGTTTCGCTGTTCCTGACGCGCCGGGCGCTTTGCCCGGGTTGCGGCGCGGCGTTGCAACTCGACAGCGGGCAGGCGGAAATCGAGTGCGGGTTCTGCAGCACGACCAGCTACGTCGAGCGCCGCCTGCGCACCGTCGAGGCCGAGTTGCGCGAAGGGCTTGAGCCCGGCCAGATCGAGCACAAGACCCGCTTCATCCCAGCCCACTCGATCGGCGCGAGCGACAAGGCGGAAACCACCTGCCCCGGCTGCGGCGGCACGGTCGAGATCAGCGGCTCGCAGGACGCCGCCACCTGCCCCCACTGCGGCAGCAGCGCGAAGGTCGAGCGGCGCTTGGTCGCCGGGCCGGAAGAAGACTGGAGCGCCTACGGCGACGATGCGGAGCTGGAAGCATTCGCCGCGCGTGACCCGGTCGATCTCGACCCCGAATACCCGGACGGCTACAGCCGCTGGGAAGAAGAGGCCAGGAACAAGTTCTGGGACGAAGTCGACGACGACCGCATTCGCACATTGCTGACCTGCACCGACCCCGACCGCCGTTTCCGCGCGGCACAGTACTTCCAGGGCTGGCGTCAAATGAATCCGTGGCGCGAGCGCATGCTGTCGCGCGTGATGGAACTCTGCTGCGACTCGCCGCCCGAGCTCGCGCACTGCATCGCCAACCACCCGATTCACCACCTGCTGTTCGGCAACAGCGCGACGACGGAGTCACGCCAGGCGGTGTTCCGCGCGGCCGGTCGAAGCCTGTTCCGCGAAGGGCTGAGCCGCCAGCTCATGCACCAGCTCGGGCTGTCGTGGGACGGCGCGACCCTGAAACTGATGCTGGAGCTGGCCGAGTACCAGCTTCGGCACGACCGCCTCGAAGACGCCATGCACGCCCTTCACGGCGCGGCGATGGCCATGCGCGACTACGGCATGCGCCATGAACTCGGCGACCTGATGCTGTACCGCCTTCTGTATCTCGACCCGCCGATCCTGGCCTGGGTGATCTCCGGCTCGATCCACAGTTGGCAGGTGGATGATTACTGGCGCGTGGTGCAACTGGCCGATGACTGCGCCTTCGAGCGCCCGGAGCTGATCCCGATTCTCATCGACCGGCTGGGCGCGCCGATCCCGCCGAAGACGTTCCGCGAATACCGCGCGCTGCTCGACCGTGTTGACGAGCTGCTTTCGCCGCAGGCCCGCGAGTTCGCGCTGCTGAAATACCTGTTCTACCCGGACTACGCCAAGCCCGACCCCGGCATGGACGACCTCGACAACATCCTGCGCCGGCTCGCCCCGCTGCTGGACGACCCGCTGTTCCACAAGACCGTGCGCACGCAGATCGTGCGGATCATCGGCCAGCTCAAGTACCAGGACCTGCCGCCGTTGCACGAGTTCATCAGGCGCCACGGCGAAAGCCTGCCGGAACACATCCGCTACCGCTACCTGCAGCAGCGACCTGACACCGAACTGATCGAGCACTTCCACCCGATCAACCTGTACGAGCCCGACGAGCCCCGCCCGACGCCCCTGCGTGCGCTGATCGAGGAATGGGATGACAAGTTCCGCGAGCAGCACAAGCTGCAGGACAAGCAGCACGAGGCGGACTTCAAACTCTTCAGCAGCATGCGCGACCGCATCAAGCGCGAAGACAACGAAGAGTACGAGCGCAAACGCAAGCTCAGGGAATCGGGCCGGGAGCGCGAGTACGCCGAAAGCCGCGCAAGGGCCAAATCCGAAGAGGCCGAGCACAAGCGCCGACAGAAAGAAATCGACAAACAGTTTGATGACTGGCGCAAGGGCAGCGCCGCGGCGGCCGAGCGCAACATGGAGGAATACCGCAAGCTCTACAATGAAACGGGCGATCCGATCTGGAAGAAGATGATGGAAGACGCCCGCCGGTCGCACGAGATGTTCCAGGCAAGGCTGCGCCGCAGGGCGCTGATCGCCGCCATGCCCTGGCCGAAACGCTGGCTGCACCGGCTGATGTTCTGGAAATGAAACGGGCCCGGGCGCAGCGCCCGGGCCCGCAAAGCATCAGTTCAAGTCCGGTTTCGTCTCGACGATGACCTCGTAGTCGCCCAGGAACTTCGCCGCGTACGCCTTGTAGAAATTGCTTTCTTCCTTATCCATCGCCAGCAGCGTCACGTGCTTGAGCGAGGGAAACTTCTTCAGCACCAGCGGCAGCGCGCCGGCCTCAGAGGGCCTGTCGGCAAAGATGCCGTAGTTGCCTGTATCCAGCAGGATTTCCTTCACGCTGGTGACGTCCTTGTGCTTCGCCAGCTCCTTGGCGAGCGAGCCATCGAGGATGTCCTTGTCGTCCTCAAAAAGCCCGAGCGAGTAGCCGATCTCCAGCCGCGTCACCGGCACCTGCGCTGCGATATCGAGCCAGGCGTACAGGTCCTCCTGCTTGTCGATGCCGCGCAAGGAAAGCGTCCGCAGGGCGGGAAGTTTTGCCAGCGGCGAAAAGTCCTCCGGGCGCACGTCCTGCTCGACGTACCAGCACAGGTACTTCAGGTTTTTCAGCCCGCTGAGTTGCGTGAGCGCCTTGCGAAGCAGCTCGCCGTAGTTTTCCTCGTCGCCGTACCCCCCGTTGAGGTTCAGCCCCCAGGGGACTTCCAGGCGCTCAAGGTTGGTCATGCGCCCGAGCTGGTAGACGATCGGCTCGCTGATCTCCATGGAAACGCGCAACGAACGCAGGCGGTTTCTCTCGGCCAGGTAGGCGAGGCCCAGTTCGGTAATCTCGTAGCATTCCTCCAGGTTCAGGCGCTCCAGCGCCGGGTGGCTCGCCAGCACCTTCAGGTCGGCATCGTTGATCTGCGAGTTTCCCTCCAGGTTCAGCTCGCGCAGCGTGGTGACGTTCTCGGCGATCGTCGCGAGCGTCTTCCCGCTGATCTCGTCCAGGTTGCCAAGCGTGACCAGGACGCCGCGCGCCGACAGGTCCCGGAGCGAATCCGTGACGTTGAAGCCGGCATCCCAGTTCTTGTTCGCGGTACTGAGGTCCCACGCCGACCAGCGCGGCACGTAGTCGACCGCCAGTTCCTTCAGCGCCTTCAATGAGGTCAGCGCACTGTAGTCCGGCGACTCGCCCCACTCGGCCCCCCGAAGCTCGAGGAACTTCAGGTTTTTCATCGCCGACAGCGTCCTGATGTGGTCGGCCCGAAGGTCTTCGCAGCGGCTGAAGTCCACCGCCTCGACACTCTGGCGCTTGGCCAGGAACTCAAGGTGCGCGCCGCTGACGTTTTCGCCGCGGACCCACTTTGCGTCTTCCGGCAGCTTGTCGATGTCCATCACTGTCCGCACCGTGTACCAGCGCGGCTGCTCGATCTTCACTTCCTCCTGGGACTGGATGCGCTGCCCGTCCAGCATCGCACTGCCGGTCAAAACCAGCGCCGCCATGCCGGCCCCCTGGACCCAGCGTTTCACCTGCATGATCATGTCTGTCTCCAATTTGTTGGCTTGCAGCCAACCTGCGACGGCCTCAACCTGTTCACCCGTGGGTGCACTCCCCGCGTGAACCAGGACTTGGCCGTCAACCTGTGTAAGACTCGAATCCGCGCAACGCACT
This sequence comes from Planctomycetota bacterium, assembly GCA_020425515.1. Classification (GTDB taxonomy): domain Bacteria; phylum Planctomycetota; class UBA8742; order UBA2392; family UBA2392; genus JACKID01. The sequence goes on from JAGQRI010000197.1 coordinate 6,722, forward strand.
TCCGGCGCGCCGGTCGTCACCAGCAGCCAGCCGTGCTCGAGATCGAGTACCCCCTCCTTCATTTCATATTCGCTGCCCGGGGCCATCGCCACGTCGTGCGGCTCGCCCGGGATCGGCGCCGGGTCTTCCGGCCAGTGCAGCAGCCCGGTCAGCCAGCCGATGGCGACCAGCGCCGCCGCGACGGCGGCAAACTCGCCGGCGAAGCGCAATACCAGCAGCGCCCCCCTGCAGCGCGGACGGCTCGCCCGGTCCACTTCCGGCTCCGGCTGGTCGGCCAGTTGTGCCAGCACGCGCGCCGTTACGTCCGGCGGGTTGTCGTCGCGCACGGCCTCGGATACGGCGGCGTCCCAGAATCGGTCTTCATTGATCATGGTCGCCCATCCTTCGCTGCACGCATTCGCGCAACACGGCGCGCACGCGCTCAAGCAGTGTCTTCACGCCGGCTTCCTTCATGCCCAGCGCGGCGGCCATGTCTTCGCGGCTGGTCTCAAGGCGGTAGCGCAGCTCGAGGGCGCGGCGCGAGCGATCCGGCAACGTCGCAATGCACGCCCGCAGGAACTCGACCCGCAGGTCGCCGTCGAGGCTGCCGGCGAACTCCGCCCACTCGACGTCCACGTCGTCCAGGTTGCGGACGACAGGCGCGCGGCGGCGGCGGCGCACGGTGGAAATGAAGCGGTGCTTGGCGGCGCGCCGAAGCCAGGCGGCCGTCTCGGGCTCGCCGCGGTACTCGAATTTGCCGCGCAGGACCTCGACGAAAACTTCCTGCACCAGGTCCTCGGCTTCGGCGGCTTCACACCCGAGCGCCATCAGGAAGCGCCAGACGTCGCGCTGGTGCGCCTGGATAATCTGCTCGATGGTCGGCGTTTTGTGTCTGGTGGTCACGTTCATCAATGAAAGAGCGCCGGGGCGGTGGCAGGGTCTTCGGAAAATTTCGATTTTCGTTCATTTTGTCCGCGAAATCTGCATGATTCCGCACTACGACGTGGTACACGGCTATGATCACACGAAGATTTGGCAAATGATCGCCCAAAATGACTGCTTTATCCTGTCCCGATGCGACAGTTTTTGGCTAACTATCCGGTTAGGGAAAGCAGTTGTCGCTCAGAATCAAGATTCCTAGTATGATTTTTGCAACACTTGCACCGCTACTGCAACTAGTTCAAAACCGAACAATACCGCTGCCCACCCCTTTCTGCTTTACATCCATGTACGACAACGTGTTACCCACGGAGGCCGCCCCGACATGAACTCTGCAATCTCTGATCCGATCTCAACCAGGACCCAACACCGGATTGCCACGAACCGAAGCCTCGACACGCTGCTCGGATGGTCCGCCGAGGTTGCGCAGGAGGAAGCCGCATCCGGGCGCCGCCTGATCTATGCCCCCTGCCACGCACTGCGCGGCGCCGTCAGCCTGCGCAACTGGCTGCTCTCGCACGCCCGCCGCACGCTGGGCGAATCCGCACCCGCCGACGCGCCGACCCTTCTCAGCGGCGCCGCGGACACGCTGATCATCGCCGACCCGGCCTCCGCCGACCCGGCCAGCCTGCACTGGCTCGGCGACCTGCTGGCCTGTGTGGATGCCGCCTCCGACATCGCGGCCACGCCGCCGATGCCCCAACTGGTTGTGCTGGTACCCACCGGCAGCGCCAGCGACCCCCGCGTTGAAGAATTCCTGACCCGCCTGAACTCGCTCGGCAGTCGCGAAGAGCGCGTCTCCGGGCGACCGGCCGACCCGGCGCTGTCCGCGATCGAATCCGAAGTCGGCGGCCTGCGCGACAAGTACGGCCAGTTGCTGGCCGCTCTGGCGCTGATGCCCTGCCCGCTGAGCGTGAGCGCCATCGAGCAACTGGCGAAAGACACCCGCTCGGGCGCGGGCGCCGTGGCGGCGCTGACCGGCGGCACCCTGTTCCGCGTCGTGGGCGACCAGGTCATGCCGCTGAGCGCGAGCGTAATCGGCGTCCTGCGCGACGCCTTCAGCGCCGCTGAACTGCAGACCGGCGCGCAGAACCTGCTGGGACTGATCGAAAAGGAACTCGACGACCTGCCGGACGCCCGCGTCGAGGCGCTGCTGTACGCCGGCGATTCGCGCCGCGCGGTCAAGCTCGCCCGCAAGCTGTTCGACGAACACGTCGACGACGAGCACTATGAGGAAGCCCTGCGCATCCAGCGCGTCGCGATGCAGCTCGGCATCACGCTCGAAACCGGCAAGAACGCCGAGCAGGTGGACCGCGCCCGCCTCGCCGCCATGTGCGCCGCCACCGGCCAGCACAAGGAAGCGCGCGAACTGATTGACGAGCTCGGTCACCGCCGCGAACTGTTCGGTACAGCGGCGTTCGTTGAGTGGGTGGCGCTCGCCGCCCGCCGCCTCGCCATCGACACGGTCTATGAACCGCGCATGGCCGACAGCCTGATGCGCCGCGCCATCCGCCACGCCGGCAAGAACACCGACCAGTGGGTGCGCCTGCGCCTGCTGCGCGTCGAGTTGCTGCGCAGCAAGGCGTTCAACCTTGAGGAACGGGCCGACTGGCTGCTCAGCCACGTCAGCCAGAAGATTCTCGACAAGGTCAGCCAGAAGACGCTTGCCGCCTACCTGGATGAAATCGCGACGCGGCTGTTCGCGAAGGGCGACTACAAGGGCGCCTTCAAGCGCCTGCGCCGCCTGGGCGCGCTGCCGACCACCGAGGAAAGGCTCGGGCGCGGCATGCTGCTGATGGCCCGCTGCCGCGAACACTTCAAGGACCACGAGGCCGCCCACCGTTACGCCTCCAGCGCCATGCACTACGGGCTGCGCTCGGCGGCGCTGGAAACCGTCAAGCAGGCCGCGGACTTCCTGCGCGCGCTCGAGAAAGACCGCCCGCGCCGCCTGCCGCGCCTGACGCCGCCCGCACGGGGGCGCGGCGCGCGCTCGAGGCTGCCGGCCGCCGCGGATATCCCGACGCCGCAGTCGGCCGAGGCGAAGCAGTTGTTCGAGATCCTCGAGACCCGTTTCCACGTAGTGCAGTGGGTCCGCCGCCGCGGCGCCAACACCGAGATGTACGGCGAGGAAACCGACGGCGTCACCGACGGCATGAACGTCTACCAGGAAGTCGACGAAGGCCAGGCCGCCCACGCCGCCAGCAGCGGCGAGCCTGACGACGTGCGCGGCATCACCCTGCTGCGCAAGGACGGCAGCGACCTGCTGATCTACACGGCGACCGGCGAGGCGGAAACGCGCGAGGATGCCATCGTGCAGTTCCTGCTGACCGACCGCAACAGCGGCGACACGGGCGCAAAGGCGGACTCCGCGCCGGCGCGCAAGGCGGTGGTGGACGAGTACATGCGCCGCGCGCTGTCGCAAGGCATCAAGCGCGGGCTGCACTCGACGATGGAAACGCTGTTCAACAAGGACGTGCTGATCTTCTTCGAGGAGCAGGGTTTCTCGAAGGAAGAAATGGCCGAGAAGCTGAACGTAAGCCGCGCGACGCTGTACCGCATGTACGCCCGCGCCGGTTTGAACTAACTGCGATATTCGGTATCGAATGTTCAATGACCAATGCCCGAGCCGCATTGGTCATTGAACATTGATAATTGAACATTGCGCTTAAACGGCTATTCTCCCGCGCGCACGGGCCCACTGCATTTTGAGGACACAGCCATGGCGAACCTGATTCGTATCCCCACGCCGTTGCGGAACCTGACCGGCAACGCGCCGGAAGTGACCGTCGACGCGACCAACGTAGGCGAGGCGCTGAACGCGCTGGAAGAACAGCACAACGGCATCAAGGCCCGCATCTGCGACGAGGAGGGCAACGTGCGCCGCTTCGTCAACGTGTTCGTGAACGACGAGGACATCCGCTTCCTCGACAACCTCAACACGCCGCTCAAGGATGGCGACTCGCTTTCCATCGTCCCCGCCATCGCCGGCGGACGGGGTCTGGCTACTTTTTCGCTCCTGAGCCGGGCATAGTCAGCTTCAGCGATCCGCGCGAAAAAGGTGCCTGACCACTTTTTTCGCGCTGAGGGGGATTCGCGTGCCTGAATCTGACGACATCCGCACCATCAAGCTCGGGCTGCTGGGTTGCGGCGTCGTGGGCGGCGGGTTGGTCAAGCTGATCGAAAAGCATCGGCCCGACTTCCTTGCCAACGGCTTCGACCTGCAACTCAGCCACGTCGCCGTCCGCAACCCGGACAAGGACCGCGGCATTGACCTCAACCAAATGGAAGTCACCACCGACCCGATGGCCGTCGCGAACGACCCCGCCATCGACATGCTGGTCGAGGTGATGGGCGGCAACGACGTCGCCGTCGAGGCCGGCTGTACCGCGCTCGCACGCGGCATCCCGCTGGTCAGCGCCAACAAGTCGGCGTTGGCGCGCAGCATGGGGCGCTACGTCGAGGCCGCGAAGCAGGGCGGCGCGGGCATCTGCTTCGAGTCGGCGGCGGCGGCGCACATCCCGATCATCGAGGTGCTTGACCGCTCGCTCGCGTGCGAGGAACTGACGCTGATCAAGGGCGTGATCAACGGCAGCACCAACTACATCCTCACGTTCATGGAACGCGCCGGCTGCGAGTACGAAGAAGCGCTCAAGGACGCGGCCGCCAAGGGCTTCACCGAGGCCGACCCGACCCTCGACGTCGAGGGCATCGACGCCGCCGAGAAGCTGACGCTGCTGGCGTTCAAGGCGTTCGGCGCCTACGTGCCGCCCGCACAGGTCCACACCGAGGGCGTCACGCGCATCAGCCAGGTCGACATCCGCCTCGCGCTTGAGCTGAACCATCGCATCAAGCTGGTGGCGGCCGCGCGCCGCGACCGGGGCGAGCTCAGCCTGCGGGTGCACCCGGCACTGGTCCATCGTGGCGAGTTGCTTGCCGACGTGGACTCCGAGTTCAACGCGATCATCCTTGAGGGCCCGGGCTTCAAGGAGATGACCTTCCTGGGCAAGGGCGCCGGCGAGCTGCCGACCGCGAGCGCGGTGCTGAACGACATCGTCAAGATGGTCCGCCAGCCGGACACCAGCACGCTGCCCGGCTTCAGGCGCGCCGAAAGCCGGGCCGAGCTCGCCGACACCAGCGCCCTCAAGCTGTGCTACTTCCTGCGCCTGCAGGCCGACCCGCCGAAGGTGAACGACGTACTGACGGCGCTGGGCAATCTCGGGCTGGAGGTGCTGTCGCACGCCCAGGTCGAGCACGGCGGCGCGAATTATCTTGGAGTGATTACGGACGTCATTGAGGAAAGCCGTATGATGTCCGCGCTCACTGAGCTCGGGAAAACGGCGGGCGTCGGTCAGACGCCGGTGTTCCTGCGCCTCGATAAGGACAACTACCGTGACATCGTCGAGCGTGAACAAAGTACGTATTTCGGTACCAGCCTCGAGCGCTAACCTCGGCCCCGGCTTCGACGTGCTGGCGCTCGCGCTCGACGTCCGGCTCGAGGCCACCGTCGAGTGGTCGGCCGAGAAGGTCAAACTGCACGACTTTGACGACCCGCTTGACTGGTGGCACGGCGCCGTCGAGCCCAACTGCAACTACGGCGGCACGCTTCTCGCGTTCAGCATCGAGCACCCCGCCGAGCCCAACCTGCTGGCGACGGCGTTCGTGAAGGCCGTCCTGCGCGGCGGGCCGGAATACCACCTGCCCAAGGAACTCAAGGCGAAGATCACCAGCGACATCCCGATCGCCCAGGGGCTCGGCAGCAGCGCGGCGGCCACGGTCGCGGGCGCCGCCATCGCCGAGATGTGGCGCAAGGGCAAGGCCGACAAGGGCGACGTGTTCACCGACGCCAACGAAATCGAGGGCCACCCGGACAACGCCGCCGCGGCCACCTTCGGCGGTTTGCAGGCGGTGCTGGAAATGGCGGGTGAAGCGCAGCCGACGCCGCTGAAAATGCATGAGGATCTGCGCGTCGCGCTGGCCGTGCCGGACCAGACGCTGAAGGAAAGCACCGGCGCCACGCGTTCCTGGCTGCCGGAACAACTCAAACGCACCGAGGCCGTCAGCAACCAGCGCGCGCTGCTGACCCTGATGTACGGGCTGAAGACCGGCAAGCCGGAGGCGATCGCGGCCGGCTTCGACGACCGCCTGCACGTGCCGCACCGCAAGGCGATGATCGCCGGCTTCGACGACATCGTGGAAAGCGCCATTGAGGCGGGCGCCTACGGCGTCACCATCAGCGGCGCGGGTGGCGCGATGATCGCGATCGGCAAGGGCGACATGCAGCCCGTCGCGGACGCGATGAAGGAAGCCTACGAGCGCCACGGCATGCAGGCCCAGGCCCTGACCCCGCAGATCGACAAGGACGGGCTGAAGGTCGAGACCCTCTAGAATAGCTTCAAGGTTTATCTGTGTGGCACAGATTGGCGGCAATGCAGTGCATTGCCCAGCCAACATCTGCTTTGCAGATTCTTGCCTGTGGTCGCGGCGCTTTTGCCGCGACGGATTGGGCCTCGCTTCGCTCAGCCCCACAGGCAGGATTGCCTGTGCCACGCGTTTATCGTCTTTGCTGTTGAAGACTGAAACTGCTCAGCCCCCGCGCAGCATCGGTACGAACGCCACCAGCCCCAGCTGCTCGGTCTGCAGGCTGCCGTCTTCGCGTTTCGTCACGCGCGTCATCTGCTGGTAGCCGCGCTCGCCCACCGGCAGCACCAGCCGCCCGCCCACATCCAGTTGACGCGTCAAGTTCCCGGGAACCTCCGCCGGCGCCGCCGCGGTCATGATGCACTGGTACGGCGCGTGCTCGGGCCAGCCGTCGAAGCCGTCCCCCACCCTCAGGCTCACGTTCGTCGCGCCGGCGCGCGTCAGGTTCAGCGCGGCCTGCTGCGAAAGCGCGTCGATCAGCTCGATGCTGTAGACGTGGGACGCGAGCTTCGCCAGCACGGCCGTCTGGTAGCCGCAGCCGGTGCCAATTTCGAGTACGCTGTCGCCCACCTTGATGCGCAAAAGCTCGCTCATCCAGGCGACGATGTAGGGCTGGCTGATGGTCTGGCCGAGCCCGATCGGCAGCGGGCGGTCCTCGTAGGCGAACGGTTGCCGGGCGGCATCGACGAACTCGTGGCGGCGGACGTCGCGCATGGCCTGCAGCACGCGCGGGTCGTGCACGCCGCGCGCGACGATCTGCCGGTTCACCATCCGTTCGCACAACTTGTCGAAATCGGGCATGCTAGTCGTCGAGTTCGTTCTCGATCTGCTTCGCCTTCTTCTCGGCCACCTCGGCGGCACGGAAGCCTTCCTGCTGCGTCGCGAACTCGTGCAGGGCCTTGGCGAAATCCAGCGGGCCGCCGGCGCCGTCCTGGTCGATCACCTTCTGCAGCGCCTCGAAGGCCTTCAGTTCCTTCTTGGCTTCCTTGTCCTTCTTGAGTTCCTTGATCTTGTCAGCGGCCTCGTCGCCGATTTCGTTCGACTTGAACTCGGCCTTGATCAGCTCAAGGTACTCCATCGCCAGGTCGTAGCGCTTGTCCTCAAGCCATTCCTTGATGCGGTCGTTGCGCCGCTTCGCGATCGCCCTGGCGCGCTCGATCACCAGCTCGGCGTCGGCCTTCACGCCTTCGGGCTGTTCGCCCTCGATGCGCTTCGAGGCCTCGTTGATCGCCTTGCCGAAGTCGCGCTTGGCGAAGAACTCGGCCGCTTTCTCGACGTCCTTGGCGACCTCGTTCTTGCCCAGGTTCGGGTAGATAATCTTCGCCAGCTCGGCGTCCATGGCGGCTTTCCAGCCGTCGTCCTTGCCGTAGTACGCGACCTTGCCGTCGCTGCCGACCACGGTGGCGCGGAAATTCTTGCCGTCCTTGTAGGCGAAGAAGTCGTTCTTGTCGTCGTAGAACGCGCCCATCGCCACCGGGAAGGTGTACTTGTTCCCGCGGCAGTACGCCTCGACCTGCGGCCACTTCTCGAAGTTCAGGCGGTGGATCGTGAACACCTTCAGCCCGCGCCCCGAGTATTTCTCCCAGTACTTCTGGATGTCGGCCAGCCCGCCCGCGGTGCCGTCGCGCATGTGCCATTCGTAAATCAGGATGACGTCGCCTTCGCAGTCGGAAAGCTCGCGGGCGAACTCGGGCGGGTTGACCAGCGTGCCGGCCGCCTTGAACTTCGGGGCGTCCTGCCCGACTTCCAGCGCGTCGGCGTGCAGCACGGCGGCGCAGCCCGCGACCAGCAGCAGCATGGCGATCTTCACGTGCATGGCTCCCTCCCTTGCTGGCAGGTTAGGACGCACGTCACGCCGATGCACGCGGATTAACGCGAACGGGGACGGCCCCTGATGGAAACCGTCCCCGCTGCGGTGGGGTACTGCGTTTACCCTTCAAGCCCGGAAAGCAGCTTGGCGGCGTCGGCGGCCGCGGCGGTGTCCTCGTACTTCTTGATGAACTTCTCGAGGTTCGCGCGCTTGGAGTCGACGTTGTCGGTGCGCTCGTTCGCCTCGACGGTCTTGTCGAACGCATCCCAGGCCTTGAGCTCTTCCTTGACCTGCTTGTCCTTCTTGAGTTCCTTCAGGTCGTCCTTGGCTTTGTCGGCGGCTTCGAGCCCCTTGAACTCCTTGCCGGACAGGCGCTCGAGGATCGCCACGGCGTCGTGGTAGCGGCGGATGGCCTTGGCGTCTTCAACCTGCTTGAACAGCGCCTCAACCAGCCCGTCCACCTTGCCGATGATGTAGTCGGCGTCGGCGACCAGGGCTTCGTTGTCGGCGTTCTTTTCCTTTTCCTTGAGCGCTTCCTCGCGCGCCTTGCCGTAGTCCTTCTGGCTGAACGCGGTGGCGGCCTTTTCGAGCCCCGGGGCAACGTCGTTCTTGCCGAGCCCGAGGTAGTTGATCTTTTCGATCTCCTTCTCGATGACGGCGGCGTAACCGCTGCTGCCCTCGAACTGCACCTTGCCGTCAACGCCGATCACGTAGGCGTACGGGATGCGACCCACGCCGGGGAAGCCGCCCATGTTGCCCTCAATGACCTGCGGGAAGGTCAGCCCCTTGCTGGTGTAGATCTTCTGGATCTCTTCCTGGCTGTGGTTCTGGCGCTCGCACATGAACACGTGCAGCCCCTTGCCCTCGTACTTGTTCCACAGCGCCTGGACTTCCGGCATGCTGCGCAGGCACGGGCCGCAGTTCACGCCCCACAGCTTCACCAGGATCACTTCGCCCTTGCACTGCTCGAAGCTGGTGCAGCCGTCGGCCGGCGGGTTGATGAACTTGGTGGCGCTGAAGTTCGGCGCTTCCTGGCCGGTCAGCGTGGCGCCGGCGAACAGCGCGGGCGTGAACAGCGCCAGCGCGAGAATCATCATCAGTTTGGTTTTCATTCTTTGCTCCGTTTCCCTAGCACCTGAAGTTGGTCTTGTTGGTTTTCAATGGACCGGCGCCGTTAACGGAAACGGCCCGGCATGAGACGCCGGGCCGCTGCATGGTTGTAATCCCGCTCGTCCCGGTCAGTCCGAAGCGCCTTCCGCCATCTTCTTTGCCTCTTCGGCGGCGGCGGTGCCTTCGTACTTGTCGCAAAACTTCTCGAGGTTCTTCTTCTTCTTCTCAGCGTCGTCGATCTTTTCGTTGACGGCGATGGTCTTTTCCAACTGCTCCCAGGCCTTGATCTCGTCCTTCTGTTCCTTCTTGAGTTCCTTGGCCTCGTCCTTCGCCTTGTCCGCGACTTCCATGCCCTTGAACGCCTTGCCGGAAAGTTCTTCCAGCAGGTTGACGGCATCCAGGTAGCGACGCTTGGCCTTGGCGTCATCGATCTTCGCACGCAACTCGGCAACCTTGGCGTCCACGCGGTCGATGATGAACTGCGCGTCGGCCACGGCGGCTTCGTTGTCCGCGTCCTTTTCCTTGACCTTGACGGCTTCCTCGCGGGCGGCGGCGTACTTGCCCCCGGCGAACTCGGTAGCGGCCTTTTCGCATTCAGGCGCGACTTCCAGCTTGCCCAGGCCCGGGTACTTGATGCGCTCGAGCTGCTGCACGCACACGGCGTCGTAGCCCTTGCGACCCTGCCACACGACCTTGCCGTCCGGGCCGATCACCCATGCGTACGGCAGGCCGCTGCCCCCCTGGTAACCCCCAAAGTCGCACTTGTTGCGAATGGGAATCGGGAAGGTCAGGCCCTTCGAGGCGGCGTACTTCCTGAGTTCTTCTTCGCCGTGCCCCTGGCACTCGACGAGGAAGACGTGAAGACCCCGATCCTTATTGTTTTTCCAAAGAGCTTCGACGGAAGGCAACGCCTTCACGCAGGTCGGTCAGTTCGTGCCCCAGTACTTGATCAGCACAACCTCACCGGCGCAGTCGTTCAGCGTCGTTGCTTCCGGCTGGTTGATGCACTCCGTCGCCTTGAAATCCGGCGCGTCCTTGCCCGTGATGTCCGTCTGCGCGAACATCACCGGCGCGGCCGCCAAGGCGAGCAGCGCAACCAGCAACCCCTTACGCATTGAAACCATGATGCTCTCCAAATTGCACTGAATGCAGTTTGATATAACCACTGCGTAGTATACGTAGACGATCAACCCGGTCACTTACGGCATTTCTTTTCCTATATTAACGCGCGTTGCAACCGGCAGTCGTTGATACACCGGACCACCCCCGAACCGGATCGGCACGCCTGGCATAAGTTGTTTGAATAAATGGGCTTACAATGCCGCTGGTGACAGCTTCGAACCTCTCCATGCACTTCGGCGGGCCTGACCTGCTGAAGGGCGTCAGCTTCGATATCGAGCCCGGCAACAAGATCGGGCTGATCGGGCAGAACGGCACCGGCAAATCCACCCTGCTGAAGATCATCACCGGGCAACTCGAACCGGTCGCCGGCGAAGTCCACCGCCAGCGCAACCTCAACGTCGCCTACCAGGCCCAGGAACTCACCTACGACCCCGGCGCGACGGTCCTCGATGAAATGCGCAAACTGTTCGCCGACGACGTCCGCCGCCAGCAGCGCCTGCACGCGCTCGAAGAACGCATGGCCGACGGCGAGGACGTGCTGGCCGAGTACGAACGCATCCAGCACGAGCACGAAGGCGCCGGCGGCTACGAGGTCGAGCGCAAGATCGAGCAGGTGCTGACCGGGCTCGGCTTGCCGGAATCATCCTGGCAGCAGCCGATCGAAACCTTCAGCGGCGGCGAGCGCAACATCATCGGGCTCGCGCGCATCCTGCTGCAGGAACCGGACCTGATGCTGCTCGATGAACCCAGCAACCACCTCGATATGGACGGCATCGAGTGGTTCATCCAATTCATCCGGCACACGCGCGCGGCCGTGCTGATGGTCAGCCACAACCGCCACATGCTGGACGCGACCGTCAACGAAATCTGGGACCTGCACGGGCGCAAGCTGACGCGCTGGGCCGGCAATTACTCCGACTTCGCGCGCCAGAAGGCCGAGGCGCTGGCGTTGCAGGAGCGGCAGTACAAGTCGCAGCAGCGGTTGATCAAACGCATCCAGTTCCAGGCGCGCAGGCTGATGGACATGGCCAACGCCTACGACGACCCCGGCCAGGCCAAGCGCGCCAAGGCGATGCTGAAGCGCATCGACCAGATGGACAAGGTGGACGCGCCCGACCGCTCCGAAAACCGCTTCCACGCGAAGCTCACCGGCGGCAAACGCCACGGGCACCTGGCGCTGGAGATTGAAGGGCTGACAATCGAAGTTGGAGCCCGAAGCGTGAGCGAAGGGGCAGGTAGTGGCACAGGCAATCTTGCCTGTGCGGCTGAGCTTAGCGAAGCCGAAAACGTCGCGACAAAATCGTCGCGACCACAGGCAGGATTGCCTGTGCCACGCGAAACTCGAGCCCTTCTCGAGCGCGCCGCGCTCGAGATCACCTTCGGCCAGCGCGTCGCGCTCGTCGGCCCCAACGGCTCCGGCAAGACCACCCTGTTCAAGGCGATCCTCGACCACGCCGACTGGGAACACCCGGACCTCGATTTAACCGAAGGCCCGTTCCACATCGCCGGTCGCCTGCGCACGGGCAAGAGCGCGAAGATCGGCGACTACTCGCAGATCCACCAGCACGCGCTGGATGAATCGCTGACCCTGATCCAGTGGTTCATGAACGTCAGCGGGCTCGAGTTCCAGCCGGCCACGCTGATGCTGCACAAGTTCCTGTTCAGCCGCTCGGACCTCGAGCGCACCATCGCCACGCTAAGCGGCGGCGAGAAGTCGCGCCTGCAACTCGCGCGCCTGGTGCACGAGAAGGTGAACTTCCTGATGCTCGACGAGCCGACGAACCATTTGGACATCCAGGCCTGCGAGCAGCTCGAGGAAATGCTGGAGGAGTTCGAGGGCACGCTGCTGATCATCAGCCACGACCGCTATTTCCTGGACAGGCTGGTGAACAAGGTGGTCGAGCTGAAAGACCACAAGCTGGAGCCGTTCGAAGGCACCTTCGCCAAGTGGTGGAACGAGCGTCACGCGCAAGCAGGTGGAGCGCGAAGCGTAAGCGAGCGGCCGGGCCGTCGAAGCCACGTCCCCCTGCAACTCCACTCCCAGAAAAGCGCCGCCGAAAGAAGAAGCGAAGCCAAGCAGCAACGCGAAGAGCAAAAGGCCAAACAGCGCGAGCAGCACAAGCTAAGGACCGAGCTGAAGCAGCTGGAGGGGCGGATCGAGAAGCTGGAGGCCAAGCAGAAAGAACTCGAAGAGCAGCTAGCGCTAGCCTTCAGCCACGAAGGCCAAGCCTCAGCCGAAGAAGCCCAGAAGCTGAACACAGCCTTCGAAGCCATAAGGC
>JAGQRI010000198.1 GCA_020425515.1 Planctomycetota bacterium
AACACAGCCTTCGAAGCCATAAGGCAACAGATCACAGAAGCCTACAACAAGTGGGAAGAACTAGCGGCCGCGGTGGAGTAGCAAGCAACAGAAGCAACTGAGACCGCCACAGCAGAGGCCTTGCGACGGCGTATTAAGACTCCCTAATCTTGTTCATGCTGGTGCATAGCACGACGTCGCAGCAAGTCAGAGTGTACTTGAAGTAGCATTTTGACATGCGATGAGTTCGGTGCGAGTTGGGAGAGCGCCTGAAGGACGCTCTGAGCCTCCCTTTCATATTGACTGCCAGTGGTCGTCCCTTCTATTTGCTCCAGCGTCACCAACGCATTGGCCAAATAGACGAGAACAGCGGCTTCTCGTGGGCTCGCCTTCCCGGCAACACGCAGGTATGGGAGCGCCGATTCTATAAGAACACGCTGTCTAACGCGGCCATTGCATATTGCAGCAAGAGAGAGTAGACAACGACCCAGCAAATAGTTAGCCAATATGTTGTCTGGGGCCTGCAAGAGAAAGCGTGATATCGCAACGCAGTACTTCTTCAGCTTCCTTGCAACAATGGGTACACCAGAGATGTCACTCCGCCTAATAGACAATCCGGCCTCTAGCCAAGCCGACATCAGACGATCTACCTGAATACCTCTAGTTGGATTGGCGAACGTCCTGATAGCGAGATTCAAGTGTCGCAGCATTCGCTCGCGACCATACAATTCCGGTGATGCTAACTGCAAGACATCTGCCCACATTGTAGCGCTGGCGCGGGTCATCACTCCATTAGCACAGCAAGTAGCTAGTACGTCCACAGCTTCATCGCAATATGCCTGTTGCTGTGACTCGATGCAATGCGTTCGCCCTGCCTTTAGAGTCGCCATACCGTAACTCAATTTGCCAGCCAAATCTCGAGGCTCTAGTTCACACCACTGGCGCAGATACTCTCTGCCTACTACCGCATTTCTATACTCATCCCTCTGAGTTGATCGCAAAGCTCTTTCCAAGTACATCTCACCGATCCACTTGATCATCAGCCGTGCACGACCGCTAATGCGTACGGCTCGTCGCATGACTTTGATCGATACTCTGCTAGCCTTCCTCTGCGTTGAATCTATGCTTGAGTGACCGGACATGCTATTTAGAGCTGTACGTCGGTAGTGTTGACCTTGTTGGATTAGCTGCATCCCCTTTGAGTGCATGCCATAGCCTATTGCATTCGTATTGTCACGAACGGATACGAATGGCAATTCGACTTCTATTCCGACTCGATGATAAAGTGCTTCTGCAAAGTCCATTGATTCGTCATCAGTGCTAACCTTAAACCCCTGTGTCATTACCCCGCCCGTAGAAATGGCTTGGGGTCCCAACGCGGTACCGCTGTAGGGTCCATATAGTAATATTGTTCGGGTTGAGGACGTTTCTCTCGTTGCTAAGAACAGCGCCAGTTTCGACTCATCGTTCAGCACCGAGAGCACGGCATAGCCCCACGCACCGCCTATGTCTCTCCCCGATCGAGACAGGGATGCGTAGCTATGATAATAGAACTCTCCGTCGTATAGATACACTGCTACTACATGACCCCCAGCGGTTGTATTTGTAGCCTGTTCTAACACCTTCCCCATTGAAGTGACGAGCGTCCCCATCTTGTCCGGTCGTGACAGATGCGCATCGACTGCGTGTGGCTCTCCCTCTCTAAAGACACTGGCAGCGCCGACACCAGAGGAACTGCCGTTTGCTACCTTCGTCTGAATAGTAAATCGATTTTTCTGGTACATTGAGAACGCTATGTGGTCACCCAACCATACAGACTTGACCGGTTCGGCTTGACTGCTGGTGGAACGTAACTCATAGAGAGACGGATTATCGCCGGCGAAGGCCAGAACAAATTCAACCGAGTCTTCAGCACTGTTTTGTGTACGTTGGCAATCCCGAAAGTACTCAAGTGTTCTTTTCTTGAACTCCGGCTTAGGTTTGGACATCCGCGTAAGCGGACTTGGTTTTGCAATAATCTCGGGTAATACACTACGGCGGTAGTATCCCAGGATGCCATCCGCTAGCTTCACGTTGCCAGCGATTCCAACGCAGCAGTATCTTGTGAAGAGGTACAGCTTGGTCATCCCTGTAAGGAGCGAATATCGTTCGCTAACGTCGTACTCAAGGCTGACCCGCGTGTCAGATACCAAAAACAAAGTCTTTTCAAGCAGTCGCGCGACAACCAGGGTCATTGAAGACGCTCCTCTACCTCTGTCTACGGGTCTGGGATAGTTTAGCCATAGTTGTTTCAATTGGAGCTATGCAAAAAGACTCGGCAGTAGCACTTGATTTTCACCACATCCACGAGAAAGGAATGTGACGTCCTACAAGCTAGTTGGCTGGCCTGTCCACAAGGCCGAGTACGTTGCCTTCGTGGTCTTTGAAGTAGGCTAGGGTGTCGCCCCAGGGAATTTTTGTTGGGGGGCTCACGCCTTCGCTGAAGCTTCCGCGTTTGCTGAGGCTACGGCGGACAGGTCGGCGCGCAGGGCCTTCCGGGATCAGGGTGCAGTCGCCGGTTTCGAAACCGGCTTGGGCGTTGTCGGCGTCACCTGCCGTGAGCCCGGTCGATGGGTGCCGGCTTTTGGGCAGCCCCAGCGTGCCGGCGTAGAACTCCACCATCGCATCCAGGTCGCGTACGAAGATCCTGGCGTATCCGGGTTTCATGGATGCCTTTGCTGTGGCACGGGCGCCCTCGCCCGTGTGCGGTGGGCCGTGCCCGCCGGGTTCAGACATGGACGGGGGCGCCCATGCCACCTTGCGACTGCGGGCGGGGGCGCCCGCATCACGCTCAAGCCGGGGTCAGACATGGACGGGGGCGTCCATGCCACGTTGCGAATGCGACTGCGGGCGGGGCGCCCGCATCACGTTAGCAGACCGGGGTGATTTCCATGCGCCCCTGCTCGGGGGTGAAGTTGAGGTGCGCGGCCTTGGCGGCGTCGATGCGGCGGACCTTGAAGGTCGGGAAGTTCACCGGCAAAGGGGCCGTGCGCCCGGGCTGTAACGAAAGGCTGAAGCGCAGGCAGAAGTACATGAAGTTGGCGCGCGCGATCACGGTGCCGCTGACCGCCAGGAATTCCATCTCGCCGGCGCGCATGGCGTTGCGGTCGAGTGTGTAGTGCCAGCCGTCCACCCTGAGTCCGTTGGCATGCGCGAACTGGCGCAGGGTTTCCCTCGCGTGGTCGTGGTACATGCGGATCGCGTCGTAATGCCCGCGCGGCTCGTCACTCATCTGCTTCGTCCATGCTCGACAACGCGGACAAGATAGGCGGCAAAGTTGCAGCGTCAACGATTGTGAACAAAATCGCGCCACGACGGCGGGTGGTCATTCGACGCGAACGCGCAGGGTGTGCTCGAACGCGTAGTCCTTGTCGACCCACTTCAGGCGCACCGTGCCGTGCACCTTCACGTTGTACGTGCCGGGCTGCGTCGGCTTGCCTTCGAGTTTCCAGACGTTGCCGTCGGCGCTCGCGGCCGTGCCGGGCGGCAGGGTGTCCTCGTCCCATTCCCAGTTGATCTCGCTGGGCCAGTCCCCCGGCCCATAGGCGAACGAAATCGGCTGCATGGTCAGCTTTGCCAGCCCTTCGTACTTCGTGTCCATCAGCCCGCCGTACTCGTCGATCTTGCCGGCGCCCTTGAGCGGCCAGTGCCCTTTGTCGATCGGGATGCACTCCAGCTTGTAGTCGCCGCTGATCTTGAAAGCCTTGTCGAAACCCCACAGGCGCACCTCGGCATCGACATGCAGCGTCCATTCACCCGGCTCGTCGAATTGCCCGGCGGCGCTCAGTTCGTTCCTCTCCATGCGCACGTTGACGCTGGCGGGCAGGTCGGTGTAGTTGAAGCTGCAGATCGGCGCCCCCAGCGCGCCCGAAAGTTCATTCGGCTTGATGCTCACCCCGAAGTTCTGGCCCGGGTACACCTGCAACGCGCCGTCAACCAGGCGCGGACAGGCGGCCTGTTTGTCGGTCGTCGGGCCGGTCATGGACATGCCCAGCAGCGGGTCCGGCAACGGACGCACCTGCACTTCCATGCTTTCGCCGCGGCTCTGGCCGGAGTAATCCTCGACGTGGATGCTGACCTGGTAGGTGCCCGCCTTGGCGCTCTTTCCCTTGACGGCCATGGTCGTCCGGTTCCACTCGCGCGATTCCTGCGGGAAGGTCTGCCAGCCCTCGGGCAGCCCTTCTATGCGCCAACTGTAGGGCGGCAATCCGCCGCTGGCCTCGTACTTGAGCGTCTCGTTGCGCCCGACCCAGGCGGTGACGTTGGTGGGGTCGCGGAAGACCAGCGGGTCCGGCTTCGGCTCGGCGTCAGGCTCGCCCTTGTGCACGGACGTCCCCTTCGTGCCCAGGGCGAGAATCGCGTCGTCGATGCGGAAGTTTTCCTCGAAGTACTTCCAGTCGTCGAGGCGGTTGATGATGCCGATGACGTACATGCGGTTGTTGACGTTCGTCAGCAGCTCGCGCAGCTTCACGCCCTCGCCGCTGCAGTCCGCCAGCAGCGCCTCGCGCCCCTGGTGCACGGCGAAATGCGTCGCGTCCACCCGCCCGCCCCACAGCGCGGTCACCCCGTCCACCGCCCGCTGCAGGCTGAACGGCGTGTTGGGCGGATAGTCCCACCAGGTGACGATGTACGAGTAGTCCGCGCCCCGGCACTCGATCATGTGCAGCGTGAGTTTGCCGATCTGCGTGTCGTCGGTGTGCTCGGTTACGATGGGCTGGCTGGGAAACATCGCGGTGAAGCCGCCGTCCTCGGAGCGGTACTGGTACCAGCCTTCGTGCTCGTCGCCTCCTGCCAGCGCACCGGACTGCCACAGGTACGCACCGCCCGCCGCACCGCCGGCCACCAGCACCAGCAACACGACCAGCAACCACGGGAAGCGCCGCTTGCGCTGCGGCACCCAGGGCGTCTGCATGCTGCGCGTGTACGGCGTGGTGGAGTACTCCATGCCCGCCCCTATCCCACGTCAAAGGTAACGGTTCGTTCGATCTCATAGACCCGCGCCACCCAGCGCAGGCTGACCTTGGCCTTCAGTTTCAACTGGTAGCGTCCGGGCTTGGCAGGCGTGCCTTCGAAGGTCCAGTTGGATCCGTCGGCCTTTGCCGTAAGCCCGGGCGGCAGCTCGGCGTCGTCCCATTCCCACGCGACCTCCGAGGGCCAGTTGCCCGCGCCGTAGGGATAGTCGACCGGCAGCAGGTTGAGGCTCGCCTTGCACGGCGTCCCGGCCGTCAGCACGCGGAAGCCGCCGGCGATGTTGCCCGCGTCGCGGGGCCATTCGTGCTCGGGAATTTCCATCACCTTGATCGTGAGGTCGTAGGCGCGGCGGAACGGGCCGTCGAAATCCTCAAGCAACACGTCGGCATCGATGTGCAGCTTCCACTCGCCGGTGTGGTCCACCATGCCGGTGATGTTCAGCGTGCCGTTGCGGTCGCCGATCTCGATGCCGTCGGGCAGCCCGCTGTCGTCCCAGGTGTAGACGGTCGAATCCAGCCGCAGGTTGCTGCCGGAAGTCTGCGGATACATGAACAGCTTGAACTTGCTGTTGGGGTAGGCCTCAAGGGTCTCGCCGACGATCCACGGGCGGCGGTCGGTGCGATAGCCCGAAGACAGCTTCAGCCGCCCGATGCGAGGCGTCAGCTCATTCGCCGTCACCACGACGGTATCACTTTCGCTGTTGCCGTCGGAGTCCGTCACCGTGACGACCACAACGTGGCGCCCGGCTTCATGGAAAGTGCCGCTCGCCGTATACTTGGACGACGCCGCCCGGCCGGAATTCCTTCCGCCGTCACGCGGGGTGAGCACCCAGCCGTCGCCAAGCCCGTCGGCGGCCCACGTGAACTGCTCGGCGGGGCTGTGCGCCCAGAACTCGAGCTCGACGTGCTGGCCGACGAATACCTCGCAATCGGGCAGTTTCCCGATGGTCAGCGCCGAGTACTCGTCGACGTCCGCCGCCTGGTCGTAGTCGTCGGTCGCCTCGGCAAGCGTCTCGTCGCCGATGGCGAAGTTCTCGACGAAGAAGTCCCAGCCGGCCATGTCGCCGAACAGCCCGAGCATGTACATGCGGTTCCCGACGCGCA
Source organism: Planctomycetota bacterium (assembly GCA_020425515.1). Taxonomy (GTDB): domain Bacteria; phylum Planctomycetota; class UBA8742; order UBA2392; family UBA2392; genus JACKID01. The sequence continues at coordinate 6,093 of JAGQRI010000198.1, forward strand.
TCAGCATTTCGCGTCCGTCGAGACCGTCGCGGTGCACGTCGGCCACGAGCGCGCGCACGCCCTGGTGCGTGGTGTAGTGCGAGGACAGCAGGCTGCGCCCGGGCCCGTCGACGGTGCCCCTCACGCCGTTCATCAGGTCGAAAGTCGAGCCGGGCGGCAGGTCCCACCAGCCCACGAAATAATCGCTCGACAGGTTGGCGCTCTCGGCGCGGTACGTGGTGATGTCGCCGACCGCGGAATGGCTGATGCCCGTGGACTCGATCGGCTTGTCCGGGAACAGCAGGGTGAAGTCGCCGTCGTCGGAGTAATAGTGGTACCAGGACTCCTTGTCGGCCAGTTCGGGCGGCTGGCTGTCCTTGTAGTCGGTGTACCACACGGCGGCCACGAGCAGCCCTACAACCGGCACTACGATCAGCAGCACCGTCGCCCACGTGGGCATGCCCCGCTTCCGTTGTTCGAGCGGCAGGTTCGGCGGGCCGGGATACTGCGACGGGGCGTACTGGCGTGGAGGGGCCGGCGTGCGCGGGTATTGCGGCTGCGGACCGACGGGGCCCGGGTAGCGCAACTCGCCAAAGCCTTGCCTTGGCGGCTCCGGTGCTTGCGCGCCCTGCGACATCGGGCGCCCGAACGGGTACAGCGGGTCGAAACTGTGCCGGCAGACCGGGCAGGTAATCTGGCGCGAACCCTCGGGGAAGGGAATCGCGGCCTGGCAACTGGGGCAGTGGATGTCCGGCATGGGGTGCAGTCTAAATCGCAGCACGGGGACGCAAAGCTTGAAACCGGCGCGCCCGGATAATTGGGAACAGGATCGCCGCGTGCGCGGTTAACACCCGCATACACTATTAAAGGAAAGCCATGCGATATCGACTTCTCGGGCGCAGCGGGCTGCGCGTTTCGGAACTCTGCCTCGGGACCATGACCTTCGGCGACGCCTGGGGCTGGGGCGCCGACAAGGACGCCTCGCGCGCGCAGTACGAAGCCTACCGCGAGGCCGGCG
>JAGQRI010000199.1 GCA_020425515.1 Planctomycetota bacterium
ATACCGATGCGCTGGCGCTGGCCGCCGCTGAATTCGTGCGGGTAGCGCTTCAGGTGGTCCGCGGGCAGCCCGACCTTTTCGAGCAGCCAGGCGGCGCGGTCTTCGCGCTCCTTGCGGTTGCCCTGCAGCCCGTGCACCTTCATCGGCTCCATGATGGCGGCGCCGATCGTCATGCGCGGGTTGAGGCTGCTGAACGGGTCCTGGAAAATGATCTGCATCTTGCGGCGCATGGCACGCAGCTCGGCGCTGGGCATGCCGGTGATTTCCTTTTCACCGTAGTGCACGCGCCCTTCCGTCGGGTCGATCAGGCGCAGCACGCTACGACCGAGCGTCGTCTTGCCGCAGCCGGATTCACCGACCAGCCCGATGGTGCGGCCCTTCTTCACGGTCAGGGTCACGTCGTCGACGGCCTTCACGTAGCCCACCGTGCGCCGGAACACGCCCTTCTTGATCGGGAAGTAAGTCTTCATCCCCTCGATCTTCAGCAGCGGCGAGTCGAAATCCGCCATGTTCTCGCGGCGCTGGTCGGGGCGTTTCTTGTTCGGGATTTCGAGGTTCGGGTCCGTCGGGTCGAGCTCGATGCCCTTCTTGTCGGCCTCAATGAAATCCTCGACCGTCGGCAGGCGCTCGGCCTTCGTGGTCAGGCGCGGGCGGCAGGCCAGCAAGCCTTTGGTGTACGGGTGCTGCGGGTTGGCGAAGATGTCCAGCACGCGCCCGTACTCGACGATCTTGCCGCGGAACATCACGGCCACTTTGTCGGTGACTTCCGCGACCACGCCCAGGTCGTGCGTAATGAACAGCACGGCCATGTTGCGCTTGTCCTGCAGGCCGCGGATCAGGTCGAGAATCTGCTTCTGGATGGTCACGTCGAGCGCCGTGGTGGGCTCGTCGGCGATCAGCATGCGCGGGTTGCACGCGAGCGCCATGGCAATCATCACGCGCTGCTTCATGCCGCCCGAAAGCTCGAACGGGTACTGCTTGACGCGCGTGGCGGGCTCGGGAATGCCGACTTCATCGAACAGCTCGATGGTGCGGTTCCAGGCCTCCTGCTTGGACATGCCCAGGTGCAGCGTCAAAGCCTCGACCACCTGGGAGCCGCAGGTGAACACGGGGTTCAGGCTGGTCATCGGCTCCTGGAAGATCATCGCGATGTCGCCGCCGCGGATCTTGCGAAGCTGGGTTTCGCTCAGCCCGGTGAGGTCGCTGTCGACGCCGTCTTCGCCGCGCCACATGATCTTGCCGCCCTCGATGCGCCCGGTCTGGCTGGGCAGCAGCTTCAGCATGCTGTAGGCGGTCATCGACTTGCCGCTGCCGGATTCGCCCACGACGCCGAGGGTTTCGCCCTCGCCGATGCGGATGCTGATGTCGTCAACGGCCTTCACGACGCCGTTGTCGGTGTGGAAGTAGGTTTTGAGCCCCTGGATATCCAGCAAAGGGTGGGCAACGATCTCGTCCTTGACCGAGTCGTGGATGACCAGGCCATGGACGCCGTCAACGCCGGCCAGTTCCGGAGCAACCTCCGGTTTATGCTCTTGCGGTTCGCTCACCAACTGCCTCCAGATGCTGCACACTACATAGGGAAAGCGGGACTCTAGTTAACAAAGGTAATACGCGTCAAGCAACGCGAACCGGAAGCCCGCGGGCTTGCAATCCTTCGCACAGAGATAGTCTGGCTGGGGACCGCAACCCACGGGTGTCTCGATAGTGATTGTGCTAGACTGTTTCCATGCTGCGCCGCGCGAAATGGTTGGCTTTCGGCTTCGCTGCCATGCTCCTGGCCATGGCGCATTCCGGCGCGCAAGCGATCGGCCGGCCGTCGATCAGCTACTACTCACCCAACGGCGACGAGTTTCGCGGCGTCACCGAGTTCATTGACGGCGCTTTCCCCTACGGCGACGACCTCATCCTGCTCAGGCGCGCATCCGTGGCGCGGCTCCGAAACGGGCGCATCGACCGCGTTCAGGAATTTCGCGGCCAGCCATTCCTCATGGCCAGGTCTGCCAATGGCCGCTACTTCGCGTTCGCATCGTCGGATATCGTCCGCGAAGGACAGCAGAGCCATTGGGTCTACTTCGGTTTCCTGATTGACGTCCAAGAATGGAAGATGACGCAGGTGGTATCGAGCAGTTCGCTGTTCAGCCTGGACGTGCAGGTAGCGGACGACGGTAGCACGCAGTGGTTGCGTTGTGTTACGCCGGCCAACGAGGCGGATGGGGAGAAACTGACCACTATATCCGCAGATGGCGAAGAGACTGAAGACGAACTGACCGGCGCACGAGTCCTGTCCGGCGGCCGGGTTGAGCCGGAGGCTGTCGTCTACGCAACAACAGACGCTGTTCGCCGAAAGGCCGGCGCTTCCGACGAGGTCCTGTTCCGAACCAGGCATCCGACCGTCGAATTGCGCACGCTGAATGACGGCCGGGTTGTCGCCGTTTCCAGGGAAGACACAACGGTATGGAGCAGCGAAGCCGGTGTGACGGCAACCATTCCCCAAGGCGAGATGCCTCCACCCCAGCCGAGCTGTGCCGGGCCGAATCTAGGCCCGGAGGCCCGCATTGCATGGGATGACGCGCTCTATCTGCGAAGCGGCAACGAGGTGACGAAGTGGTCTTTCGACGGCAAGAAGCTGGCGAGCTACAGGTTCGAAACCGGAAATCCCGTCGCGATCTTGCCTGACCCGGCGCCTGCGGACAGCATTCGCCTCGCCTTCGGCAACGGTCTGATTCTGCGGGTAAAGCCCGGGGAATCTCTTGACAGGACGGACGTCCCCGAAGACGCGTACTGGCCGTACGGCAATCCATGGACGGCGTTCAATGAAGACGGCTCGTTCATGTCCGTTCACGGAGACTGCGACTACTTCGTCAATGGAAAGCACAAGCGAATCGATGTCTACAGCGGCGTCAGCCACGGGTACTTCATGAACGCGACCACGGCCGTCGTCGCGAATCATCGGGGCGAGATCTACCGCATTCGCAACCTCGATGACGATCCCGGGTTCACCTACGCGGCGCCGGTGCCGGGCAACCAGTTCTGGCTCGGGCCGAAGCTCGACGATGACTCGGTACTGGTCGTCGTGCGCCGCGTGCGCAACCTGCATCTGTTTCGCCTGCGCTTCCGCGACGCGGATGCCGACTACACCGAGTTCAAGGACAAGCAGATCAAGCTGGACAGCGCCGAAATCGCGTGGTCGGAGTCGCTGGATAATTCGGCACTCGCGCTGGCGTGCCCGGAAATGATCCTCGTGTTTGAGGTCGGCAAGGACGCGGCGATCAGCGTACACCGGGTGGCATGCAAGGACTACAGGCCGGGCCTGGCGGTAGACTCGCTCTCGCGCAAGGTGTACGCGGTCATGAACGACGGCGGCGTGCGCGCCTGCAAATGGGACAACCCGGACTGGGTCGCGGAACTGGGTGAGCCGCCCGGCGGCGCGAAGAGCATCGCCTGCATGAGCGGCGGACAGCTCGTCGCGGTATCCGGCGACGGCGAAGTGCTTCGCTATGATGACGGCTGGCGGAAACTGCACGTAGACGGGCGCGTCCGCGCTGTTGAAACCATGCAAGGTGGCAGGCTTGGGTACTTGCAGGAAGGGTCGCCGCGGTTTGCCATCTTGAAATAGCGGCCGAAACCGCCCCCCGTTGACAGTTGTAGGGTGGTTGATACCTTCCGCGATCCACTGCGCAGGTGGCGGAATTGGCAGACGCGCCAGACTAAGGATCTGGTTCCCTTCGGGGTGTGCGGGTTCAAGTCCCGCCCTGCGCACCAGTATTATCAACGCCCGCTGGCTCCGGCCTGGCGGGCGTTTTGATTTACCGAACCCTCTTGAACCCGAGGCGGCCTGACGGCCGCGCCGCTTCGCTTACGTCCGCCTGCGGCGGACTGCTCCGCTGTCAAACACCCGTGGTGCTTGAGGTTCAAGTCCCGCCCTGCGCACCAGACTTCGCACGCCCCGGGTCTCATGACTCGGGGCGTGCGAAGTCTGGCGGGCCAGCCGGCCTACGAGTCAGGCAGTTCCCGGGCGTTGCGCCGGTCCCGGCAGTATGCGTTCGAGCACGTTGGGGCCGTAGGTTTCGCGCAACCCGAGTTCCTTCAGGTGAGAGTATCCGATGTAGCAATGGCAGGTTTCGTTGCTGCACGTGCGCGGGCGCAGCATGTCGTCGAGGTCATCTTCGTAAAGACTGCCCAGCGGCGAATCGATGAAGTGGCAGCGGCGCACGGTGCCCTCGCCGTCCACCGTGATCGCGTTTTCACCCGCATGGCACGGCTTGCCGCGGCTGGCGTGGTAGCGGTTGTTGAGCGGGAAGGTCGCGTCCACGCGTGTGAGCATCGCGATGTCATCATTCGTGTAGTAGCTCGCTTCGCGCTTGTAGGCGTTGATCCACAGAGTGGCACCGGGCGGCAACTCGGCATGCAACGCCCGTATTTCGTCGAAATTCTCCTTCAGGCCGACAACGCCGACCGAGTGCCGGATACCTAGGTCCGCCAAACCCTTGCTTTGCGCCACGAACCGGCCGCGCGCGGTCTCGGATGGATGGTAGCTGCACCACAACGCGGCTGATTCGCGGTCCGCTTCGCCCAGCCAGTCCAGCGGGTACGATAGATTCGTCTGGGCAACCACTCGCCCGACGTGCGGCAGCCGGCTGAGTTCGATGAAGGCCGCGCGGTAGTAGTCGCGCACCAGCGCCTCGCCCCACGGCGTGAACAGAATACCCAGCTTGCGCCCACTGTTGGCCCTGACCCAATCCACGAATCGTCGCAGGCCTTGCTCGTCGACGCGCAGGGATTCCGCGTCGTCCTGCGCCTTGGCGAACGGGCAGTACCAGCAGTCGTAGTTGCAGCTCTCAAGCGAACCGCGGTACAGGATCGCGAGGTCGAAGCTCATGCCCATGCGTACTCCTGCATGCGGCGCCCGACGCGCTCGGAGTACAGCCACGGGCCGATCGCGTCCGACAGTTCCAGGCCGCCCGGTGTCAGCACCAACTGCTCTGGTGCTTCGACAGCCAGGCCGTGCGCGACCAGTGACTGCAACTGCGGGAAATGCTCCAGCGCGTCGCCGCCGAACAAGCGCGAGTAGTCGCCCCGCGCCAGACCGTCGGCCTGCAGCAGGCTCTGGATCAGGTAGCGGCGTTTGCGCTCGTCGTCGTCCAGTTCGATCCCGTGTCGCAGCAGGCGCAGCGCGGCGTCGTCCTGGTCGATGTAGGCCTGGATGATCCCGCGCACGCTGTCGCGCCCGACGGCGTACTCGGTCGAGTAATGCAGCGCCGAAGTGTACGAGCGCGCGCCGGCGCCGAGCCCCACCATGCCATCCTGCTGGCAGCAATAGACCGGGCCGTCCTGGGCTTTCGCGTGCGGCGCGCGGAACATGCGCATTGACACCTGGCGGTAGCCGCGCCCAAGCAGCTGGTCGCGCCCGGCGCGATACAGCGCGAGCCGGTGTTCGTCCCACGAAATCCCGTGCCGCCCCAGCCCGGTAAGCGGGCGCACGTACAGCGGATACAGGTAGAGTTCCTCGGGGCGGTACTCCAGTGCGGCCTCCAGCGAGCGCCGCCAGCTAGCCTCGTCCTGCCCGTCGCCGCCGTAGATCAGGTCGATGTTCAGCGTCGGGAAGCCGAATTCGCGGATCAACCTGAGCGCGCGGTGCACGTCGCCGTCCCGTTGCGGCCTGCCCATGCGCCCGGCTTCGGACTGGTCGAACGACTGCACGCCGATGCTGACGCGGTCCACCCCATGCTCGCGCAGGACCTGCAACCGCTCGGGTGTCACGGTTTCCGGGGAAACCTCGATGCCGACCGGGACGGTACTGGTATCGGCGCCCATGACGTCACGGACGACCCCGAATACACGGTCCAGCTCGGCGGGGTCAAGGAAAGTCGGCGTTCCCCCACCCAGGGCCACGCGCACGACCTGCCGGTCGCCGATTGCTTCGCGTGCCGCCCGCGCGTGGCGGGCCAGCGTGTCGATGTATTGACGGGTCAAGTCACCGTCCGCGCCCTTGGTGGCCAGCAGGTTGCAGAAGCCGCAGCGCACGGCGCAGAACGGGATGTGCAGGTACAGGAAGACGGCGTCGCGTTCTTCGGTGGCCCAGACGTCTTTCAGTGCTCGCGGCTCAAGCGGGCGGTAGCTAGTCTTGTGCGGATAGCTGTAGCTGTAGCTGACGTACGGCGAGCCGGCCCGCAGCTCATCGAGCGTGGTCGCACTCGCCCGCCGGGCCGGCTGCGCCTCAATCGAGGACGGCTTCGCCATAGGGAACCTCCCAGACCGCCGGATGCGCCAGGCGGTGGCCGGTGTAGCCGTCCTCGCCGTAGCAGGTGCCGTGGTCGGACATGAAAATACAAAAGGCCGGGCCGCGTTCGCGCAAGGCGTCCAGCAGCGGCGGCAGTTGCGCGTCCACGTATGATAGCGCTGTCTCCATGGTCGCCGGGCTGTCCTCGTGGGCGCCATCGGCGAAGATGCAGTTGGGCTGATGCAGCGCGGAGACGTTCAGGAACAGGAAGAGGCGCTGAGTGCCGTCCAACGCGCCGATGATTTCGCAGGCCTTCCCGACCTGGTGGCGGGTCGAGTCCGGATCCGTCACGCCGAAGCGTGGCTCCCAGTGCGATTCGTGAAACATGCCGGGGAACACGCGCCCGAGCTCCGTGCGCTTGTTGAAGAAGCCGACGCCGCCGATGCAGGCCGTGTGGTAACCCGCGTCGGCCAGCCCGCCGGGAACATGCGCCGCGTCATGCACCCAGGTTTGCGGCGCGGTCGTTTCGCTGCCTTCAAACCGTGAAGCGAACAGGCGCGGGTGCGGGCCGGGGCCGGCGGGGGTCGGCAGGAAGCCCGCAAAAAAAGCCGCGTGGGCCGACAGCGTGAAGCTTCCCGGCGTGTGGCGGCGCTCCCAGCCGTTCGGCAGCAGCTTTGCGAAGTTGGGCGTACGCCCTTCCGCCATGGCGCGGTCAGCCACATCGAAACGCAGCGTATCCAGCGTCACCCACAGTATGTCGCGGGCGCCGATGATGCCGTTCATGTCGCGTATTGACATGTCAATATCCGTGGCAGCTCGGGAAACTCGCAGGTCATGGTCGGTTGCGGCGCGCCGTCCGGCAATGCGCGTCCCCGTGATATCCAGCAGGTGCGGGCCCCGGCCTGCACCGCGGGCAGGATGTCGCGCTCGAGATCATCCCCCACCACCAGCGCGTGCTGCGCGTCTCCGCCCGCAAAAGCGAGTTCGAAACAGCGCGGGTCGGGTTTGCCGAAACCCAGCTCGCCGGAAATCAGGACTTCATCGAACAACCCGTGCAGCCCGGCGGCCCGAAGTTTGCGCCTCTGTAATTCGGCGCGCCCGTTGGTCAGGAGCACCAGCCGATTCGCCGCCCGCAGGCCGCGCAACATCGCGATCACGTCCGCTCGCGGCTTGATCGCGGCCAGCATGCAATCGGTCAATTCCCCCGATCGGCCGGGTACAATGTCCCGCGCCAACGCGGCAACGGTGGCGGCTTCGCTTACACGTGCGCCAAGATTGGCCGGCGCTTCAAAACCAAGCCGTGCCAGCAGTTCCTCGGCGCCCTGGAGCAGCGCCGCATCGCGGTCAATCAGAGTGCCGTCGAGGTCGAAAACGATTCGATCAGGCATCGAACCAGCCTTCCCCGACGGCCTGCAACTGGCTCTCGTAGGTGTTGCGGCCCTCGTGCAAGGCGCCCTTCAGCAGGTCGCCGAAAGCGTTGACCTCCAGCACGCGGTGCGAGCGCAGGCCCGGCGCAACGGCGACATCCAGCCCGAAATGCAGAGTGCACGGGAAACAGCCGGCGACTTTGCCCGCGGTTTCGGCAAGCGCCTGCCAGGTCTCACCCATCTGCTCGCGCAGGGCATCCGTGTCGCGGCGCTCGTTCAGCAGGTGCAGGTTCGTCATCGGGCCCCGCGACAGACGCATCAATGTGTGGCGCATACGCCCGCCGATCACGACGACGCGCAGATCGAACGTGCGCCCGTGCATGCCGGCCTTGGGGACCCACTCCTCCACATGAACGTCGCAGCGGCACAGGCGGTCGATCAGCCCGGCAATCTCTGCACGCGCACGCAGACGGCGGATGCGCCGCGTGTTGAACAGCCCGTCCGAAGCGGCCTCGACCGTGGTGACCGCCTGTTCGCGTTCTCCGCTTTTTCGATAGGCCACGATGCCCGAGGCCGACGACCCGTAACGAAGCTTCAGGAACACGCGTGAAATGCCAAGCGCCGCCATCCGGTCGATGAGCCGTTCATATGATTCGACGCGTCCGAGAGCACGCGGCACCGGTACGCCGAACCGCTCCAGACGCTCGTGGCAGGCCGCCTTGTCGAACATGCAGACGACGTCGTCGGGGTGCGAAGTCCAGCGCACCCGGCCGTCCATACGCTGCCGCAGCAACCCCAGCACGTCGCGGAAGCCGTTGAACCAGGCGGTGGGCAACGCAATCTCTCCCCGGCGGAGTTCGCTGCGCGCCGCGCCGCCGTGCGCGCGAAATGCCGCGTGCAGGTCCGGCGCGCGCCCGGGCGACTCGATACGGACGATGCTTCCCTCGGGAATGTCATCCAGGCGCGCGGGGTTCACCAGCAGCTCGCGGTAGTCGATCACCCGCGGCTCGATGCCGGCGCCGGCGCACGCGTCACGGAAGAAACCGACGCGGTTGTCCGCCGGGTCCCCGATCACGTACCACGCCGCCGCCCGGCTACTCGGCCACGGCGACGTAGCGGTATTCTTCGCCGTCGTCGACATCCGGTTCCTCCGGGTCGCCGGCGTCCAGTTCGTTGACTGCGGCAGCCAGCGCCTGCGTCTTCTCGGTAGATGCGTAGTGGTGATGGATGTCGAGTTTCTTGAGCTTCCCGATCTGCGGTGACTGCGTCAGCGCTTCCACGCCTTTGTCGCCCAGCGTCCCCATGGACAGGTCTAGAACCTCGATGCGCTCCAGGATCGGGGCCGCGGCGATCGCTTCGGCAATGTCGTCAGCGATCATGGAATCGCGCAGGCCCAGGTACTTCAGCTTGGGAAACAGCTTGCCGGCAAGCAGGTCATCGAACAGCTTTACGTTGCCGTCCCAGCCGTAGCCGTCATCGCCGAGCCACAGCTCAAGGTGTTCCAGTTCCGGGAACTCACAGGCCAGCGCCGCCCTAATCACATCGCTGGGCAGCCCGCCGGATTCCAGCGCGAACTCACGCAGGTGCGCATGGGGCAGTGGCGTGAGCTTAAGGCCGTCGGCGCCGCGTACACGCAGCGTGCGCAGGTTGGGCAGGGCGCCGAACAGCGGGCTGATGTCGGACTGCAGAATCCAGGAAATCTCCTGTTCTTCGAATGTGATGTCCCCGAAGAACAGGTGCTCCAACCCCTGCAACTTGTCCTGCGCCTCAACGATGGCGCGGATGATGCTTTCGGAATTCGAGTCGGACTCGGGCGCCCAGGCCCCGATAACGAACGACTTCACCTCGCCGAGCTTCGGGTCGCCCAGGAACTTCGCCAGTACCTCGGCGAACTTCACGCCCTTGTCGTAGTCGTCCCAGTCCAGCCGCACGCGGTAGCTGATGCCCGCCGGGTCCTCAATGCCTTTGGTTGAGTCGAAGTCGCGAACAGGCAGCCCGCCGAACTCGGTCAGGTTTTCGCCAATCGTCATGGTCAGCCCCCTTTGAAGTGGGCGCAGGTTAGTGCCGGGATCGGGTCAAAGCAAATCAACCCATTGCAAATCTGAGCCGGCCCTGTGAAAGCCCTCGAACCAGCGTCTTCGCTATCGGCGAACCAGCCAGGCGACACGCTTCCATGAAGTTGCGTACTGGAAGGCTACCAGCGCGCCGTACACGCCCCCGGCCCAGATGCTCCAGGCCGTTGCCGCCGCGTATGCGCCGAAGCCGAGGATCGCCAGCTCGAGCAGCAGGCGCACCGCACCGGGAACGGGCACCGGCGCCTTGCCTGAGCGGCTGGGGTCGTTGCGCACGTTGAAGGTCGCCCAGACGGTCATCAACACGGCCGGCAAACCGAACGCGAGCAGCCACCGCGCCCACGAGTCGACGAGCTGCCAGCCCCACGCGCCGGCGGCAACCACGCCCGCGACCTCCAGCAGGAAGCGCAGGGCGAGGTTCCACATGGCAATGGCTGGCGGTGTTTCGTCGGGCATGGCGCTTTTCATACTCGATCGGGACGCGGGCGAAGAGGGCTCGTACGACGGATTGGCCACAAAAACAGCGAGGCACGAACCAAAATAGACCTTTCGTGTTTTCGTGGCTGATTGTTATGCGCGCCAGGAAGTTTTTTGGCGGCGCCACGACCGCACACTTCAATTCCTAACCATTGCCCGGATCAATTCTTGCGCCGCTTTCCAACACGTCGGGAAACTGTGGACAGGCTGTGAATACGTATTTTAAGCGGGTTTGGGCTTGATCCGGTTTTTCAGCGTGTTAACGTAACGTCCCCGTACCGGGGATACACCACACCCACCCGATACATGACAAAAACGACGACCCGCCATGAGGCGGGCCGAAACTTTTTTGGTTGCGGGCAAGTCCCGCTGCTGCGGTACGGAGAATATTCATGGCCAGCGAGGAAACCCTTCACCCGGATGGCGCCGGCGTGGACGACGTGATTGCCTTCGCCAAAGACCGCGGATGCACCATGCTCGACATCCGCTTCATGGACCTGCCGGGGCTCTGGCAGCACTACACCTTCCCGATCAAGAAGCTCGACGCCGACCTGTTCGAGGAAGGGCTGCCCTTTGACGGCAGTTCGTTACGCGGCTGGAAGACGATCAACGAGTCCGACATGCTGGTCGTGCCCGACGCGCAGACCGCGTTCATCGACCCTTTCATGGCCGAGCCGACGCTGGTCCTGATCGGCAACATCGTCGACCCGATCGAGCGCACCCCCTACGGGCGCTGCCCCCGCAGCGTCGCCGCCCGCGCCGAGGCCTACCTGAAAAGCACCGGCATCGGCGACACCATCAACTTCGGCCCGGAAGCCGAGTTCTTCATCTTCGACGACGTGCGCTTCCGCCAGACCACCAACATGGGCTTCTATGAGGTCGACAGCGTCGAGGGCTCATGGAACACCGACCGCTTCGAAGACGGCGGCAACCTCGGCTACAAGCCGCGCACCAAGCAGGGCTACTTCCCCGTCCCGCCGATGGACAGCCTGCACGACCTGCGCACCGAGATGCTGCTGACGCTGGCGCAGCTCGGCTGCGAGCCGGAGTTGCACCACCACGAAGTCGCGAGCGGCGGCCAGTGCGAGCTCAGCATTCGCTTCAACACGCTGACGCGCATGGCCGACCAGCTGATGATGTACAAGTACGTGGTCAAAAACGTCGCGCGCGAGCACGGCAAGACCGCCACGTTCATGCCCAAGCCCCTGTTCGGCGACAACGGCAGCGGCATGCACTGCCACTCGAGCATCTGGAAGGAAGGCAAGAACCAGTACGCGGGCGACGGCTACGCCGGGCTGAGCAAGACCGCCATCTACGCCATCGGCGGCATCCTGAAACACGCGGCCGCGATCCTGGCGATCACCAACCCGACCACCAACAGCTATCACCGCCTGGTGCCGGGCTACGAGGCGCCGGTGAACCTCGCCTATAGCAGCCGCAACCGCAGCGCCTGCGTGCGCATCCCGATCACGCGCGACGACGTGAACGCCAAGCGCTTCGAATTCCGCTGCCCGGACCCGAGCTGCAACCCGTACCTGGCCTTCAGCGCGATCACCATGGCGGCGCTGGACGGCATCCAGAACAAGATCGACCCCGGCCAGCCGATGGACAAGGACCTCTACGACCTGCCGCCGGAGCAGTTGAAAGAGATCCCGCAGACCCCGGGCAGCCTCGAGGAGAGCCTGCGCGCACTGGAGAACGACCACGAGTTCCTGCTCAAGGGCGACGTGTTCAGCAAGGACATCATCGAGGAGTGGATCAGCTACAAGATGACCAACGAGGTCCAGGCCATGCGCCTGCGCCCCCACCCGCACGAGTTCGAGCTGTACTTCGACATCTAAGCACGAAGCAGGAGCCCGGAGCGCAAGCGACGGGTAGACACTCGATCCTGAAGAGAGCCCCGGGGAAGCAGAGCCCGGGGCTTTTCTTTGGGACAGGACGCGAAGAACTGCAACAGCGCGACGACGCTACGAGCGCGACGGACGCAACGGGCATTATGCCCGAGGATCCGAGTCGCCTGGCTCTCGGTTGTCGTTTGAATGAACAGATTGGCCACGAAAACACAAAGGCACCAAGGGTCCGTCTTGATAGCCGGCTTTTTGTGCTTTCGTGCTTCCGTGGCTGAATCGCTGTTTTACCGCGTTGAGACATCCTGCCTTCGGGACGGCGCTGCTAGACTGGACCGCGGTCTTTGACTGAGGTGGCGTGTGTGGAAATTGGCGGTAGCTGTTGTCCTTTTCATCGTCGCGTTCTTCTGGGAGTTTTGTGCAGACGTCCGCGGCAGTATTCGCCACCCCATCACGCTCTTACTGTCCGGCACGGGCATTGTTCTGCTTGGTCTTTTCGTGGATGGGCTTTCAACCGACGCTTGACACTTGCGGCCAAGCCCGGGGCTTTTCTTTCCGAGCCGCCAAGACGCAAAGGAATACAGGACGTAGGAAAGTGTGCAGTTGGACGGTGCCTCAGCCGATTCAAGGCAGGGTGCCGAGTGCGATATCTGCTGCTAATTGTTCCGTTACTGTTGTGGGGCTGCGTCCGAAAGCCGGACTCACCGAAGCCAGCGGTTGAGCCCAAAAACAACGCCGCCATCCCGGCCTGGTTCGACGGTGAGCGTTGGACCGGCGAAGTTCCGCCGAAAGTTCTCTACTCGCCATTTCTGCCGGCTCTGGCGCGTGCCGGCTGGTATCCAGTCACCTACCCTCTCGTGATCAGATCCGTCGACTACTGCGGAATCATCACAGTGGACGAGCGGCAATATCACGTCCTCTACATCGCCGCCTATCGGCTTCTGACCTCATCCAACCAGCGCGGTCACTCATACTGGATGGTCTGCGATACGAACCTGAACCCCGTATGGGAGACGCCTGACTTGGGCGGCAGGCCTGGCAAGTGCTCTGGCAACCAAGTGCTGGTCGATCTCGACGCCGATGATGGCTGGTTCGCGATTCCGGGAGTGAATCACGGAGGCGACCTGCTCACATTTCACCGGGACGGTGGCCGGCTGCAGGCGTCCCTTGACTGGTCCTCATAAAGCGACGCGAACAAATGTCAGATAGATACAGGAGTTTGAGGTGCGATTAATGTGTTTGACGGTTCTGCTGTTGACGGCGGGCTGCGTCGCGAAAGACAACCGGCCAGTCCCAGTTGCAGCCCTCCCGATTGCGAAGCCCACCCCCGCACGCTCCAGCGAAGAGCCCGATGAGCCGCGTCCTCCATCGCCTAATTTCCCGGCGGCTTCGCCGTTTCTGCCCGCCGTAGTCCGCGCGGGACTGTTCCCCATGCGCGACTATGTGGTTCTGGAATCGATTGACTTCCGCGGGCAGATCGAAGTCGAGGGCAAACGGTATTTCGTTCTGCACCTGAACATGTACCTGTGGCTCTCTTCGTACAATCAACGAGGCGCTTCGGGTTGGCTGATTTGCGACGAGGACATGAACCCGGCGTGGAAAAACCCGGACTGGGGCGGAACGCCGGGCAAGTGTTTCGGCAACCACGTCCGCGTACACCTCACGGACAAGTTCTTCGAGATTCACGAGAATTACGAGTACGGAGATCTGATCACCTTCCGGCGCGAAGGGGACAAGTTGGTTGCATCCATCGGCTGGGAATCGGACAAGACCAGAATCGCGCAGTTTCTCAACTATCCGAAGTGGCGCGATGACAGCCACGAACCGGACGAGGAAGTCACGAAAATCCTGCCGGTCGCAGGCCATCCAACTTGGCGGATTGTCCTGACGCGCTACCCCGGCGGCAACCAAGGCTGCGCACACCTGATTGACGAAACTGGACACGGCGAATTCGGATGCGTCTCACTACCTGGTATTTGGACGGATCAGGCCTGCCGTCCCGTCGATGCTGGTTCGTCTATCCAGGAGGACGGCTCCGGCACACTGGTCTGGGTCGACTACGTAACCCACGGCGGCTACCGGCACACATATCGCGCTGTTCTGAGTGACGGCAAATGTATACCGCTTTCCGATACCAGTGAGGGATAGGCAGCGCAGCTACGTTTGATTCGTGGCGCTCGTTGCGTTGTGCAGTTTTCGCTAGATCAACGGATTGGCCACGAAAACACAAAACCACTAAAGGTCCGTCTTGGCGGGCAGTCTTTTGTGCCTTCGCGTTTTTGTGGTTGGATCGCTGTCGTCGCCTCTACTCCAGAACGATCCAGAGTTGGGCTTCGTAGTTGTACTCGTAGACGTTGCCGGTTTCGAACTCGAGGACCCACGGGAAGATCTTCAGCGTGCCTGCCTCCAGCTTCTCCTGCACGCACGGGAAGCCCTTTAAATTCTCCACCTGCAACAGCACGTTCTCCGCGATGGCCTTGCGCAGGATGCGGGTTTCGTCCACCTCGGGGAACTTCGTTTCCGCGCGCGTGCGGGCTTCCTTGGCGTGTTCGAGCCAGGCCTTCACGCTGGGCATGTTTTCCATCTGTTCCGGGTGCATCACGGCCGTGAT
>JAGQRI010000200.1 GCA_020425515.1 Planctomycetota bacterium
GGCGTCGGCAAGACCTCGGTGATGGCGAGCGCCGTGCGCGAAATCGAGCGCGACATCGAGGCCGGGCTGGAGCGCCGCCGCTTCTGGCTGACGAACGGCTCGCGGCTGATCGCGGGCACGCCGTACCTCGGCCAGTGGGAAGAACGTCTTGAAGAAGTCATCACCGAGCTGTCCGGCTTCAACGGTGTGCTGTGCGTCGAGAACCTGCTGGAGCTGGTGCAACTCGGCGGGCATGACGCCAGCGACAGCGTCGGCGCCTTCCTGGTGCCGTACATGAATCACCTCGAGTTGCAGGTGATCGCCGAGGCGACGGTCGAGGAACTCAACGCCTGCCGCCGGCTGCTGCCCGGGCTGGCCGACGCCTTTCAAGTAGTCCCCGTGGACGCCTTTGACGCGTCAAGTGCGCTGAGCGTGCTGAGCCGCATCGCGCAAAACGGCGGGCGCAACCTGCGCGTCGAAGTCGGCAACGACGTCGTCGATTCGATCTTCCGCCTGTTCCGCCGCTTTCGCCCCTACGACGCATTCCCCGGCAAGGCGGCCGGCTTCACGACCGAGCTGATACAGCGCGCGGCCGGCGCGAAGCAAAGCAGCCTCGAGGAAGAAACGATCATCAAGCGCTTTGTCGACGAGACCGGGCTGCCCGAGCTGCTGATGCGCGACGACCAGCCCCTTAAAGAAGAAGAAGTCGTCAGCTACCTGTCATCGCGCGTGATCGGGCAGAATGAGGCGTGCCGCGCCGCCGCCGGCGTGATCACGACTTTCAAGGCCGGGCTGAACGACCCCGGGCGCCCGCTTGGCGTGCTGCTGTTCAGCGGTCCGACCGGCGTCGGCAAGACCGAACTCGCGCGCAGCGTTTCGGACTACCTGTTCGGCCACGGCGAAATGCGCGACCGGCTGATCCGCCTGGACATGAGCGAGTACTCCGGGCTCGGCGCGAGCGAGCGGCTGGTGTCGGACGTGAAGGGGCAGGCCAGCGAGTTCATCAAGCGCGTGCGCAGCCAGCCCTTTTGTGTCGTCCTGCTGGACGAAATCGAGAAGGCCTCGCCGGACGTGTTCGACATGCTGCTGGCGCTGTTCGACGAAGGGCGGCTGACCGACCGCTTCGGGCGCGTCACGAACTTCCAGAGCAGCGTGATCATCCTGACCAGCAACCTGGGCGCCGGGCGCGACGGCGGGCTGGGCTTCGGCAATGAGCGCGGCCCCGACTACGACGCCGAGGTGATGCGCTTCTTCCGCCCGGAGTTCTACAACCGCCTCGACGGCGTGGTCGCCTTCCAGCCGCTGCAGGAAGAAACGATCAAGCAGATCGCCGAGAAAGAACTGCGCGAGTTGGCGAAGCGCGAAGGCTTCGCCAAGGCCAACCTGGCCCTGAGCTGGGACGACGACGTGGTAGCGCTGGTCGCCAAGGCCGGCTTCGATCGAAGGTACGGCGCCCGCCCGCTGCAGCGCGCGCTGGAGGAGCTGGTGGTGACGCCGCTGGCCAGGTACATCGCCTCCCACCCGGGTGTGAAGGACGTCGCACTGCACCTGAAGTTGGAAGAAGGGCGCATCACCTTCGCCTAACCAAGGCTGCAACAAGTGGCGTGGCACAGGCAATCTTGCCTGTGGTCGCGGCGCTTGCGTCGCGACGAGTGGCCTTCGCTGCGCTCAGGCCCACAGGCAGGAATCTGCAAAGCAGATGTTGGCTAGGCAATGCACCGCATTGCCGCCAATCTGTGCCACGCGATGTCAGTTTCTCCCGGTAAAATTGATGCTGGATTGACTTGCTTTTGACCCGTCCCCGACAGGTTGCGCCTAACTTCCTCTCCGCTGTGCGAAAACCAATCACGGAGAGGAAAGCATGAAACCATTCAGGCTGTTCAAGAAGTGCTTCACGGTCGCGGCGGTACTCGCGGCCTGCAGTCTGGCAGTTTCCGTAAGCGGCTGCTCGAACGACGATGACGACGACAGCAGCGGCGGCAGCACCACCTCCACCACGGTGAACCCCGTACCGAGCGACGCGCCGCTTTCATCGGTCGTCGCGGCCTCGTTCGACAACCCGCGCAACACCGGCATCAGCGCGGTCGACAACGCCAACAACATCGCCGACTACGTGAAGGCGCTGGTCGCCGCCTACGACGGCAGCACGCTCCCCTCAGGCTTCAACTTTCCGCTCGCCAACACCACGGACGAAAACTTCCGCAGCATCCCCGGGCTGACCAACAGCATCGTCGCCCGCTGGCTTGACCCGCTGGGCTACGGGCCGAACGCGCCGCGCTTCGGCGCCAACTGCGACTACATCGCCTACTTCGGCGAAGGCTGGAACAACGACTGGTCAACCAGCAGCGGCATCGGCAGCGCGCCGCAGTGGAACGGCAGCGGCGACGCAGCCTGGATGTGGGTCAACCACGAGTACATCTCCGGCAACATCGCCACCACCACCAGCGCGCCCGACGACCAGTGGCTGACGCTGGCGCAGTTCATGAAGAATGAAGGCATCCTGACCAACGACGTCAGCAGCAACTCCTGGTCGGCCGTGGACGTCGACCGCCTGAACTACGCCGCGCGCCGCCAGCTCGGCGGAAGCTGGGTTCGCATCGTGAAGGACCCGTACACGCTGAAGTGGAGCGTCGACCGCAGCGCGCCGAACATGCGCTACGACGCCACCAGCGGCACGCTGGCACGCATCGAGGGCTACAGCCCGAACAACGCCGACCATGACGACTTCGGCACAATGCTGCCGCAGAACATCGCGGTCGGCATTCACAGTGACTGCTCCGGCGGGCAGTCGCCCTGGGGCACCGTCATCACCTGTGAGGAAAACGCGCAGGACTGGTACGGCGAACTGGAGAACTGCTGGACCAGCAACCAGCAGTTCACGCACACCAACTCCGGCGACGACTACGCGGCGAACAAGACCATCTCGCCCGACTACGACACCGACACCTCGACCACCTTCGGCAGCCACACCGACAGCCGCACCCACCACCCGAAAGACGTCTACGGCTTCCCCGTCGAAATGGACCCGGGCGAGTACTCCAGCCTGTGGTACGAATCCGCCGACGGGCGCGGGCACCGCAAGCTCGGCGTGATGGGGCGCGCGCGCTGGGAAAACGCCACCTTCGGCGTCAACACAAGCTGGCAGCTCACGCCGGGCCAGCCGGTCGTGGTCTACGCCGCCAGTGACCGCCGCGGCGGGCGCATCTACAAGTTCGTCAGCAGCGGCAACTACGGCAACGGCATGGACCGCGCCTCTGTGCGCCGCCTTCTGGCTTCCGGCACGCTGTACGTCGCGCACTTCGAAAACCTCGACAACGACACCGGCTACACCATCAACGGCGGCAGCGCCCCCACGCTGTCCGGCAGCCTCGCCAGCGGCACGGGCACCGGCACCGGCCACTGGGTCGAGATCAGCACGACCAGCACCGACCTCGCCCCGAACGGCGGCGCGAGCCTCGCCGGCAACACCTACGTCACCGACGTCGGCAGCACCAGCACCACGGTCGGCGCGGCACTGCAGGACAACAACTACAACGGCATCGGCGCCTTCAACAACGACAACCTCGTGCTGTCGTCGCTGTTCACGGCCTGCTGCAAGGTCGGCATCAAGGAACTCAACCGCCCCGAGGACATCGAGTGGGAGCCGCACAACGGCATCCTCTACATCGCCTTCACCAACCACACCCGCCGCACGGCCCTCGACGACAACGGCGTGCTGCGCGACCCGGCGACACAGTCCGCCACCGCCTCCCGCGGCGACTCGGTCGGCTCGATCTTCGGGCTGATCGAAACCGGGCGTAACCCCGCCAACACCGGCAATTTCACCTTCTGGCGTCCCTGGCGCGGCAGCGCGGGCACAACCGCCCTCGAAGCCGCGGACCCGGACAACCTGGTAATCGACCGCGACGGCGGCGTCTGGTTCGGGACTGACGGGAACTACGGCACCAACGGAACCGCCGACGCCTTCTACTACCTGGACCTGTCCAGCAGCGGCGTCGGGCGCGCCTTCCGCGTGGTGGCCGTCCCCAGCAACGCCGAGTGCACCGGCCCCTGCTTCTCGAGCGACATGTGCTCATTGTTCGCCAGCATCCAGCACCCGGGCGAAGGCATCCCAAGCAGTTGGCCCACAGAGCGTGAATAGGAAGTACCGGAAGGGTGAGGGGGACCCCACGCCCCCTCACCCGTCTTCCCGGGAGAAGTCATGAGCAGGCTCGATTCGGAACACGCACGCAGGAACGCCAAGATCGCCGTTTGGCTGCTGGCCATGCTGGGGCTGTGCGCCGCGGCAGCGCTGCTGGTCAACTGCAGCGGCGACGAGCAGGGCGACAGCGCCGCCTACGACCCGCTGGCGAAGGCCTACGCATCGGCCGGGCATTACGAGAACCTCGAGGCCGGCGTGCCCTCGATGTGCTACACGAAAACGGCGGGCGTCGCGAACCCGTGCTGGACCTGCCACACCACGCCGGTCTACCCCAACGAGTTGATCGACTACGAGCTGCAGGAGGAATACGCCTTCAGCGACGTCGCCCTGACCAACCACTGGAGCAACCTGTTCACGGACCGCACGCAGGAGATCGCGGCCATCGGTGACGACACGGCGCTCGAGTACATCAGACAGGACAACTACACGCCGCTGGTGCAGGCGCTGCAGGGGCGCGACGACTACCCCGGCTACGTGCCCGACCTGGACTTTGACGCGGGCTTTGACGCCGACGGCTTCGCGAAAGACGGCAGCAACTGGCGGGGCATCCGCTACAAGCCGTTCCTCGGCACCTTCTGGGCGACCAACGGCAACACCGACGACGTGCTGATCCGCCTGCCGGAAGCCTTCCGCAAGGACGCCGTCGGCAACGACTCGCTCGCCATCCACAAACTGAACTACGCCATCCTCGAAGCGGCCGTGTGCTCCGAGCCGGGTATGAGCATCGACCGCGAAGTCGAGCCGGTGGACGAAGGGCTGAGCGGCACGGACCTTGACGGCAGCGGCGGGATCGGCGGCATCATTACGCGCATCAAGAACCTGCCCGCGTACTACGCCGGCGCGGCGGCGGGCATACCGGTGCGCCGCTATCTTTACCCGACCGGCATCGAGTTCCTGCACAGCGTGCGCTACGTGGACCCGGATGCGCCGTCGATGATCGCGCGGCGCATGAAAGAACTGCGCTACTCGCGCAAGCTGATCGACCCCAGCCAGTCGGAGCGCAGCAAGATCTACTCGCGCGAAGCCAACGAGAAACAGGAAGGCATGGTGCCGATCTACACCGGCGGCCCGGACACCGGGCTGCGCAACCCGTTCGGCTGGCAACTGCAGGGCTTCATCGAGGACGAGCAAGGTCGCCTGCGCCTGCAGACGCATGAAGAGCACGTGTTCTGCATGGGCTGCCACAGCTCGCTCGGCGTGACGGCCGACAGCACCTTCACGCTGCCGCGCAAGGTGCCGGGCGCCGCGGGCTGGCGCTACCAGGACTTGAACGGCATCCCGGACGTGCCCCAGAGCGGGCATGCCGACCCGGAGATCCTGACCTACTTCAAGCGCGTAACCGGCGGCGACGAGTTCCGCGCCAACGACGAGATTCTGGCGAAGTTCTTCCCGGGCGGGACGCTCGACGAAGCCAAAGTGCGAACGGCCGCGCCCGGCGGCGGCAACTATATCCTGTTCCTGATCGCGCCCTCGCACGACCGCGCGCTGTTGCTGGACAAGGCCTACATGGCGCTGGTGAAGAGCCAGCGGTTCGACCTCGGGCGCGACACGATCATCTCGCCGCCGAGCAACGTTCACCCGAACATCCAGAACGGCGACACCCAGTTGAAAGCAACCGGCAAGACGTACTCGGACGGAAAGTTGTGGCTGAAGTGGAATTAGAAGGGGACTGTCCCTGAAGTTGGGGACTGTCCCCGTCGTCGAAACATCTCCTACGTTCGACTTGAGCCACGCGAAGGCGCAAAGAAAAACAACTGCACACTCGCGCAGAGAGCGCGGAGACCACAGAGGTGATTTCTCTGCGCTCTCCGCGGCCTCTGCGCGAAACCTGCCTTTCAGTTCTTCGCGGCAATTAGCGGTTTCAAATGCACTTCGAGCGTCTGTGGTGTGCCGACTACGGGGACAGTCCCCAACTGCGGGGACAGTCCCCTGCCGCACCCCGCTACCCCAACTGCAACAGATTCACGTGATAGGCGCGTTTGACCGGCGGGTAGACCGCGCCCAGCAACGGGCCCAGGTAGCGATAGTACGCGGGCAGGCGTTTCGGGTGTGCGTAGAGCATGTGGTAGAAACTGCGGATATCCTTCAGCCGGTAGCGCTCGTCCCACTGCTCGACCTCGCGCGCATCCCCCACCGACCAGGTGAACTCGGCCGTGAAGTAGCGCATGGCGTCGTGCTTGCGCTGGTGGCGCAACACCAGGGGCGACATCGAATCGTAGGCGAACATCGCGCCGGGAAAGGCGTCGGCCACCCGCGTGAACAGGCGGCGCACTTCGTCAGGGTCGAGGTAAACCAGCATGCCCTCGCTGGCGATGAAGTACGGCCCCTGGGTCTCGCTGCGGACCCGTTCGATCCAGTCGTCATCCAGCGCCGAGCCACTTAGCATGGTGCGCTGCGGGGTGTCCTCAAAGAACTCGCGGCGCAGCTCCATGGCGTCCGGCAGGTCCAGCTCGAACCAGCGGGCGCGCCCGTTGTCGACGCGCTCGAAGCGGCTGTTGAGCCCGACGCCGAGTTCGATCACGGTGCCTTCGGGGTGCCGCTCCAGGAACTGGCTGGCCCAGCGGTCGACCTGCGCGCCGCGGACGCAGCAGCCGAGCTGGCTGGCGCGCGCGCCGTCCAATGGACCGAAGTCGTAATCGAGGCGGTTGAGGATCTCGCGGGAAGTGGGGTCGGTCAGCACCGGCGCGGGCTCGTCGCATTCACGCGCGCGGGCCCAGAGCGGGACCAGCAACGTTTCCTGGACGGTGCCCAACCTGACCGGTACCTGAACTGACATGACCCTCCCCGGTGCGAAGCCCGGATACTAATGAAAATGTATGCCCTGCCTATGCATCGGAGACAGGTTGTTGGTTTTAGGTTTCAGGTGACTGCGGCGACGATCATTTTCGTCCCGCCTGACAACTCTCACTGACATACCTTTAGCCAGCGTTTGATCCTGTCTTTACAATAGCGCACGCAGCAGGACGTTATGTTGAAAAGCTTTCCCCAGCGGGACGGACTCCATGCCCAGGACTATCGCTGCCATCCTCCGCCACGGAGACTACGAACAGCCGGAGCACGTACCCAGCGCGTTTCTGCCACACCCCCTCACTGACAAGGGACGCGGGCAGGCCAAGGACTGCGTGGGCGAGTTGCGCGAGTTCGCCAAGGCAAACGGGCTGGCGATCCACGAGATTGTCGACACCTCCCGTATGCTGCGCGCATGGGAAACCGGCATCATCATCTGCAACAGGCTCGGCGACGAGTATCGCGTCGAGGAGTTCGAGGCCCTGGCCGAGCGCAGCGTAGGCGCGGGCGCGAACCTGACGGTCGAGCGCATCGCGGAAATCATCGAACGCGACCCGCGCTTTCCGCCGTTGCAGGAAGGCTGGAAGGCGACGCCCGACTTCAGGCTGCCGTTACAGGGGGCGGAATCTTTACGCGAAGCAGGCGTGCGGGTGGCTGCGCATCTCGAACAAAGAATGAACAATCTTGTTCACGAAGTGACGGGCGACTCCATGAAAGTATTCGTGGGTCATGGAGCGGCCTTTCGCTACGCGGCAGTAAAGCTGGGTGTGCTGACGGATTCACAGGCGCCCGGGCTGTCGATGTTCCACTGCAAGCCGGTCTTCCTCGAGCGTAACTCGAGGGGCGGCTGGAGCCAGGCAGGCGGCGAATGGAAGGTCCGGAAGAAAACCTCGAAGGCCATGGATTGAGCCCCGTTGTAAACGGCAAGGAAAGGCGCAAACCCATGCAACTCACGGTCGACGTGCGGCTGCCGGAATATCAGGGCCTGGAATGGGTCAAGGGCAAGCTGCCGCTGGAAGGCGAGCAGTGGCCGAAGTTCGACAGCAGCGGGCTGCTCGACGTCTCCGGCGACGACTACGACCCTTCGCGCGAAGACATCCGCGACTACGCCAAGGGCAAGCCGTGGGTCTGGCCCTCGCGCCGCATCTGTTTCCTGACCGACATCCACGCCGACGCCGACGCCCTGTTCACCTCGCTGGTCGCAAGCGGCGGCGTACGCAAGACAGGCCCCGAGGACTCAGCCTTCGAACTGACCGAGCTGGGGCGCAACACGCTGTTTCTGTTCGGCGGCGATACGTTCGACAAGGGCCCCAGCAACCTGCGCCTGCTGCGCGCGATGGCAATGCTGAAGCAGCGCGGCGCCAACGTGGTGTTCCTGGCCGGCAACCATGACGTCCGCGCGCTGGTGGGCCTGGCGTACATCGGGCGCAAAGAGCCGCACCTGGCGCACCTGTTCGTGCGCATGGGCAAGAAGGCCGTGCCGCTGTTCCGGGAAGTCTACGACGGCTACATCAAGGGCAAACGCGCGGGCTCACGCCGGCAGTACAGCGAAAAGCGCCTGCACGAAATCCTGTTCCCCGACGCGTCCTGGTGGGACGAATTCCCGCCCATCGCCCGCGGGATCATGTCCGAGCCCAAGGTGAAGAAAGAGCTTCGCCGCATCCGCGAGAAGCAGGGCGAAATGATCGAGACGGCGGCGCAGATGGGGCTGTCGCTGAACGACATCTACGACTGCTGCCTGAAACTGAACGAGCTGTTCGTGCAGGAAAGCGGCGAGTTCCACTGGTACTTCCGCGACATGAAACTCGCCCACCGCGAGGGCAGCTTCCTGTTCGTGCACGCCGGGGTGGACGACCGCGTGGCCGGCATCATCCGGCGCGAGGGCATCGGCGGCATCAACCGCGAGTTCCGCATCCTGTTCGAGCAGGACCTGTTCGAGCTGTATCACGGCTCGATCGGCAACACCTTCCGTACCAAGTACCGCGACATTGACCTGCCCTTTACAGAAGCCGGGCTGCACGATCTGCACGGCGCGGGCATCTACGCCATCGTGCACGGCCACCGCAACATCATGCGCGGGCAGCGCATGGTGTTCCGCGAGGGCATGATGAACTTCGAATGCGACTGCAGCGTCGACTGCAACACGCGCGAAAATGAAGGGCTGACCGGCTTCGGCGGCGCGGCCACGATCTTCGAGCCGGAAGGCGCGCTGGTTGCCATCAGCGCCGACTACCCGTACGCCAAGGTGTTCGACGCGGGTGCCAGCTTCCCGATGGTTTCGTTTCTGTAACTCCCTCGCCGGTATGTGGAAAACCCGCCTGCTTCGGGCGCAACGCACGTCATCCCGTTGAATCCGGAACGAGCCGCCTTAGATTAATCCCGTCTTAATGGTTTACTTACTGAATGCCCATGCCGGACGGGTTAGATACCGCCATCTATGGGCTTCAAAGCTACCCAGGAGATTCAGCATGTCTTCCAAGTCGAAGAAGAAATCCGGCGACAAGCCGAAGAAGGAAAAGTCCAAGAAGGCGACCGGCAAGGTATCCGGCAACGGCAAGCACGATGTGGATAACGAGGTCGAGCACGTCGAGGTCCAGGCCGCGGAAAAGGCCGTGAAGACCAAGGCGTCGGTCGCGTTCGAAGCGCCGATCCAGCGCGAAGAAGCGGTCAGCTACTTCGAGACGCTCGTGGCCGGGCTGAAGAAGGGCTCGATCCACCTGCGCCAGAACGACGAGGAACTGACGCTGACCCCGCCCGCGCAGCTTGAGGTGAAGGTCAAGGCATCGCGCAAGAAGGACAAGGAAAAGCTGTCCTTCGAGATCGTGTGGCGCACGCCCAACGCGAGCGAGCTGCTGATCTCGTCCGAGTAAGCGCGGCAACAATCATTCGTAGTCCCCGGCAGGAAGAAGTCCATGGATTCCAATGGTGAGTTCAACCATGAAGCGCTGATCGACACGGCCGCGGTGTCCGCGTACCTGCGTGCCCTGGCCGACGGCTTTGAGCACGAAACCCTGCGTTTCAGCGACAAGCAGGGCGAGATGGTCCTGCGTCCGCACGGGCTGGTCAATTTCGAGGTCCAGTCCGTGCGCGACGGCGACCGCGTGCGACTCGACGTAAGCTTTCACTGGAAGGAACGGGACGAAGCCCCGGAGGGGCGTAACGGCACGCTGCACATTGAGGTCCGCGACAAGTCATGATCGTTCACGAAGGCATTGAAGAAAACCTTCGGTTCCTGATTCTCGAGGTCCGCAAACAGGTCGAGAAAACCCGCAAGTTCCTGGCGCGTCCAAGCCGCAAGCTGCTCGACAGCGTCCGCGCCAAGGACGACTACATCGACAACCTGAAAAGCATCATCCAGCGCAAGTGCTTCAAGCACGCCGTGCGGGACACCAAGCTTCAGCAGGCCGAGATCGACCTGCTGAAGGCGATCGAGATCGTCGCCGTGAACCTCGAGCGCGTCGCCGACTTTTCGGAAAACATCATCGGCCAGGCCGGCTACGTGATCGACCACGACGTGCTCGATGTCTACGACTTCGACCCCATGCTCGAGGTGGTGATCCGCGCGCTCGACGCCGTCGCCGACGCCGTCTTCCAGCAGGACGTGCAGGTCGCGCTGTCGGTCTGCCGCGCCGAGGACGAACTGGACCGCCTGTACGCGCAGGTCTTCCACCGCGTGCTCGACGACATGAAAGCGGGCGGCGAGCCGCAGTCGCTGGTGACGGTGCTGTTCATCTACCGCTATCTCGAGCGCATGGGCGACAGCCTGCTGAACATGGGCGAGGCCGTGATCTCCGCGGCGATGGGCGAGCGCATCAAGATCGACCGTTTCTGGGCGCTCGAGGATTCGCTCGACAACGCCAACCTCGATGAGATGAAGGAAAACCTGCGCAACGTGGCCCTGCGCCCGATGGGCGAGACGAAGTCAGGCTGCCGCATCAGCAGCGTCCAGAACGAAAAGACCGGCGGGCGCGCGGTGATTTTCAAGGAAGGCAAGCTCGGCAAGCTGCTGGATGAAAAACGCAGCATCGAGCAATGGCACGAGCTGGTGCCCGGGCTCGCGCCGCGCATTCACTCGTTCCACCACCAGGGCGAAAACGGCTCGATCCTGTTCGAGTACCTGCCCGGGCGCACCTTCGAAGAAATCATCATGCGCCAGGAAGTCCCGCGCATCGAGTCGGCCCTCAGCGATATCTGCGCCGTGCTGCAGGAAGTCTGGACGCGCACCCGCGACGACAAGCCCGTCCCGGCCGGCTTCATGAAGCAGATGCGCGCGCGCCTCGGCGACGTCTACCAGTTGCACCCGTCGTTCCGCCAGGAAGCCTGGCACGTCGACGGGCTGCGCTTCAACGCGCTCGAGGACCTGGTCGAGCAGGCCTTCGCGCTCGAGGAAAAGTACCTGCGCCCGCCGTTCTCGGTGTTCATCCACGGCGACTTCAACATCGACAACATCCTGTACGACGCCGAGCAGAAGGCGGTCCACTTCATCGACCTGCACCGCTCAAGGTTTACCGACTACCT
>JAGQRI010000201.1 GCA_020425515.1 Planctomycetota bacterium
CCGAGGAAAAGTTCAAGCGCATCAACGAAGCCAAAGAGGTATTGACCGACCCCGAAAAGCGCGCCAAGTACGACAAGTTCGGCGAACACTGGGAGCACGGCCAGGACTTCCGCCCGCCCGAAGGTGGCGGCTGGCAGACCATGAACCCGGACGAATTCGCCAGCATGTTCGGCGGCGGGGGCGGCTTTTCGGACTTCTTCGCCAGCATGTTCGGCGACGACATGCGCAGCCAGTTCCGCGGCGCGCGCACCCACCGCCGCTACCAGGCGCGTGGGGCCGACGTCAACGCGGAGTTGCGGCTGACCATCAGCGACGCCGTCGACGGCGGCAAGCGCGAGTTCGGGCTCGGCACCGTGCAGCCCTGCCCGACCTGCGGCGGCACCGGCGAAATGGGCAACCACGTCTGCCCGACCTGCGCGGGGATGGGGCGCGTGCGCGGGCACAAGACGGTCGAGCTGAAGATTCCGAAGGACGTCCGCGACGGCATGGTGCTGCGCCTGCGCGGGCTGGGCGAAGCGGGCGAAGGCGGCGGGCAGACCGGCGACCTGTATTTAACGATTCGCCTGCAGGGCGACGCGAACTACCGCCGCGAGGGCGCGGACGTATTCGCCGACGTGCCGGTTGCGCCTTGGGAAGCTTTGGAAGGAGCAAAGGTAGACCTGCGCACACTGGACGGCACGGTTACGCTGAACGTCCCGGCTGGCACGAAGTCCGGCCAGCACCTGAGGCTCAAGAATCTCGGGCTCAGCCACGAGCAAGGCGGGCGCGGCGACCTGTACGCGGTGATCCGCCTGGCCATGCCGGAAGACGCCAGCGACAAGCAGCGCAAGTTGATCAAGGAAATGAAGGAAGCCGGTCCCAATGAAGTAAAAGGCGGGGCCCGCCGGTAGGGGCGGCCCCGCGTGGCCGCCCGCGCCCGGAGATGGCATGAAGATCATCACCATCAAAGGCGGGCAGTACGTAACCCTCACCCAGGCCGCCGAGTGCTACGAGGTGGAAGTGGCGTGGGTGCGCGAGGTGTACGACTACGGGCTGCTGGGCGTGGGCGAGTTATTTGAGGAAGAACCCGCCATCGAGGCCGGCATGCTGGACCGCCTGGCCGAAATCCAGCGCCTGCACAACCAGCAAGGCGTCAACCTGCCCGGCATTGCCATCATCCTCGACCTATTGGGTCGCTAACGCGGTGCGGCGCGGAGCGCCGAAACAAGCTTAGCCCCCGGCAGCTTTGCTGCCGGGGGTATTCGATGAAGGACACCGCAAGGCGCGGAGGCGCCGACACAAACGAGCGCCATGTGTCGGCGCTTCCGCGCCTTGGAAAATTCATCAACCGGTACCCCCAGCGGCAAAGCCGCTGGGGGCTAATCCTGTGACGGCGCTCCGCGCCTGGCTACCTGTTGCTGACTCTGAGTCGCACCAGCAGATCGTTTATCTCGTCATGCGCGGACGGATATTCCGGCAGCGAAGTAGCGTCGCGGGCTTTCTCCAGCTCGATTACCAGCCGGTCGTATTCTGACTCGTGAAACTGTAAGTCCGCGCCTTCCAGCTTGCCCTTTTCGGCCCCTTCAAGCTTTCTCTGAATCAGCTCGGGTAGATAGGGCAGCCCAAACACCTCGTTCAGCTCAACGAGATTCGCGTTCAGATGGCCGCTACGCATCAGGTGGATGCCGGTCAGCAACACGCGGTAGATGTACAGCAACGGCTTAACCCGGCGCGGCTCCTCCTTGCGCCAGAGCTTCATCTGGCCCGCCGCGAACCCGAGGTAGTGGTGGGCGTGCCGGCTGGTGATGCAGCGCGGCGCGAGCGCGCACAGCACCGCGTGTTCCGGCGTCGTGTGCACGACCAGCGGTGACAGCAACTGCTCCAGCACGTAGCCGTTAGGGCGCAGCAGCAGGCGGAAGAACTTGCGAACATCGTGGGTGACCAGGTCGAGTTCGATGCCGTCGGTCACCTCCATGCGTTCGATCGTCTCCTCGGGATCGTCCAGCCCGATCACCGCCTCCAGCGGCAGGATGTGCGCACCGCGCAGGTCCCAGTCCGAATCCGGCGACGGAAACCCGTACAGGTGCGCGCCGCTGACCGTGGCGAACAGCAGCGGGTGCGGGTGGGAATCCGCGATGCGGCGCAGGCGTGCGAGGTCGGTTTCCACTATCTCAGTCATGACTGTTCCCCTGCTGCAAAGCGCCGAGCCCGCACCAGAAAGTCGTTGGCCGCGTGGTAATCCGGGCGCTCGGGCAATTCCGTCTGCTGAAATGCCGCGTCGAACTGCTTGCGCAGCTCAAGCCGCCATGCGTTGACGTCTTCCCACGCCCGCTCGCCGCGCTTGACGGCAAGCAGCGCGTCGCGGTGCTCGCCGACATCCACCAGAACGGCGCGGTGTTTCAGCAGGTGCACACCGGACAACAGCATGCGCACCAAGTGCATGGCATGCTTCCATTTGATTTCGCCGCGCGTGCGCAGGTCCTGCTCGAGCTTCCTGAACTGCGACAGCACGTAGCCGTTGTAGGTCTGATAGGCCAGCTTGCTCAGAAACTTTTCGCGCATGGCTAGCAGTTCGCGCGCAAGCGGCGTGGCGTGCTCGACCAGCGGCGTGTACAGGCATTCCAGGATGTTCGGGTTGGCCTTGAGCGCAAGCTGGATGAACTTCTGCAGCTCCCAGTAGCACTCCTCGTTTTCCTTGTCCTCCAGCTGCTCCGGCACGCCGAACAGCGACCACTGCAGCTCGGCCGGCGCGAGGTACACTCCGCGCAGGTCAGTGTCCGAGTCGTCGCTTGACAGCCCGTACGCGCGCGAGCCGACGACGCAACGGTAGATCACGTGCTCGAACAGATCGTAGTCGGCCAGCACGTTTTCGGCGGCGCCGGTTGCCTCCTCTTTATGCGCGCGCAGGATGCGGAACTCGCCGCGCTGAAGCGCCACGATCGTCCCGTCGGCCAGGCGAACCCGGTAGGCATGTGTTGCGTCGGCCGGGGACTCGACGACCACGCCCACCGCGCCTGTCGCGCAAACCAGCTCCCCGTTCCGCTCGACGTCGCGGCGGGAGACCACGCGGGTGCCCTGCGGCAGGATCAGGTTGGGGTTCTCGGCCATCATGAAAGTCTAACGCGCAGGCGTTGCGACGGCACATACGGAAGTGGCACGGGCGCCCCCGCCCGTGTCCGACGGGGCCGACCGGCAGGCTTGGACGAGGGCGTCCAAGCCACATCCCCGGCCGCGTGTCTCTACTCCAGTTCCTTCAATCGGGCGGAGGCGGCGGCCTGGACCTCGGTGTCTTCGCTCTGGCCAACCGCTTTGCGGTACCAGGCTTTGGCCTTGGCCGTGTCCTGCTCCACGCCGAGCCCGTCGCGGTAGAGGTCGCCCAATGCGAGCATGCTGGCCGGGTGTTCCCGCGCCGCGCCGCGCTCGAACCAGTAGGCAGCATCCTCGTTGCTTTGCTCAACGCCGTCGCCATCGAGGCTCATCACGCCAAGGTAGTAGCACGCGCCCGGCACGCCCTGCGCCGCCGCATCCTGGAACCAAACCGCGGCCTGGGTGTGGTCCACCGACGTCGCGATGCCTTCATAGTGAAACAGCCCCAAATAGTAGGCCGACATCGGCAGCCCGGCCCCGGCGCCGCGTTCGAGCCATTTCATCGCGCGGGCGTCATTCTGCGGCACGCCGCGGCCATAGAAGTACAACTGCCAGATGTAGGTCAGCGCATCCGGTTGTGCCTGCTGCGCGGCTTTCTCGATCCACTTCGCGGCCTGCTTGAAATCTTCCGGGAGCCCGCGGTCGCCCGTCATGAACCACAGCCCGATCTCGAACTGGGCCTCGCGGTTGCCGCGGTCGGCCGCGCTGAGCAGGTACTCGTACGCTTTCTCCAGTTCGTTGGCATCGCGCAGGCGCAGGCCCTCTTTCCAGGCCTCGCCGGGTGTCAGCTCGTCGGCCGCTGACTCGCGCGGCGGCGCCGGTTGCTCTGGTTTGGGTTCGGGCGCGGAAGCGCAGGCCGCGATCAGCAGCGGAAGGCAGATCAAAATCGTGCGCATGGTGAAGCCCGCCGGGGTCGGCACAGGGACAAGCATGTTAGCAGCGCTTAAACAGCAACGCCACGCGCGGGGCGTGGCGTCGCGGTCGGAGCAGTTTCATGGTTCGCGTGGCACAGACAATCCTGTCTGTGGTCGCGGCGGTTTTGCCGCGACGAACCGGGCTTCGCTTCGCTCAGCCCCACAGGCAAGATTGCCTGTGCCACGCGCTTGTTGCTTCTGCGAACAGCTAGTCGCGCAGCTCTTTGAGTGTCTTCTTGAGCTCCTTGATCTTCGCCTTGATGTCGTCGATTTTTTCGTCAATGGCATCGCGCGTACGGTCGCTGTCGGTCTCGTCCTTCTCGTC
Organism: Planctomycetota bacterium; assembly: GCA_020425515.1. Lineage (GTDB taxonomy): Bacteria > Planctomycetota > UBA8742 > UBA2392 > UBA2392 > JACKID01. The sequence goes on from JAGQRI010000201.1 coordinate 4,366, forward strand.
GCGCAGCTCTTCGACGCGGTCCTTCAATTCGCGGATCTGCTCCTCCAGCTCGACGGTGCGGCGCTCGGCCGGCTTACGGTCGCGGTCCGGGCGCTCGGCGGGTTCGCGGTCCGGGCGGTCGGCGTCGTCGCGGCGCATGCGCTCGAGCATGCCTTCCATCTCTTCGATCGCGCGCTGGAGCTTTTCGCGCGCGTCGCCGCGGGCGTCCTTCATGCGCTCGCGCATCTGCTCAAGGCGGCGCTCGATCTGCTCGGGATCGCGGTTCGGCATGTCGCCGCCCATGCGCGGCATGTCAGGCATCTCCGGCATGCCGCGGCGTTCCATGCCCGGGCGCGGGATCGGGCGCCACAACGGCCCGTCGTCGTTGTCATCCAGCATGAAGGTCTCGCCGCTGGCCGTGTTCAGCAGGATCATCACGTCGTCGTGCGAAACGAGCTGCCAGGTGCCGGGCTGTCCGGCGCGAAGGTACTGCACGTCAGCGCGCACGCGTTGCTCGACCATGCGTCCGGGCTGTGGCGCTTGCGGCGCTTCGGGGGCGCGCGGCGGCTGGGGCGCGCTCGGCTGTGCGCGGCGGCGGGCGTCCTGGGCGTCAGTGCCGGTCATCTGCGCGATGCCGAACGCACCGGTCAGCAGGATCGCCGTAACTGCAATAATCAGCTTCTGCATGGGAATGGCCTCCGTTGATGAATGTGTTTCCTTATGTATTACGCCTGTCGTCGCGCCGCGTAACGCGAAAACTGACAATTCGCCCAACCCGTTGGTATAACGAAACCATGTCGAACCAGCCCTTCGCCGAGATCTACCACCGCCAGACCAAGTACCACCCCGCCACCATCGGCCAGGGCCACCAGATCGACTGGAACAACCCGCCCGAGCAGTTCAAGGAATACCCCGGCGCGCGACGCATCGAGTTGCGCCCGTACCTGCCCACCAACGAATCCGAAGACTGGGGCGCCATGCAGCGCCTGCAGGACCCGGACGGGCCGTTCTCGCTGCCGCAACTCTCCAAGCTGCTGTTCGCCACCAACGGCGTGACGGCCATGGCGGTCGGCGGCGGGCAGCGCATGTTCTACCGCGCGGCCCCCAGCGCCGGCGCGCTTTACCCGACCGACCTCTACCTCGCGATTCGCGGGCACGCCGACCTGGCCGACGGCGTCTACTACTACCACGTACGCGAACACGCGCTGATCGAGGTCTACCCGGAAGGGCTGGCGCCCGAGGGCAACGAGCTGTTCCGCCGCCTCGCCGCCGCGTGCATGGAAGACCCGGGTGTAGCGGGCGCGCAGGTGGCGCTGATCGCGACGGCTGTGTTCTGGCGCTCAAGCTGGCGCTACGGCGAGCGCGCATACCGCCGCTGCCTGCTGGACACCGGCCACGTACTGGGCAACTTCGACATCGTCGCGCCGAAGCTGGACCTGTGCACGTTTGCGGTCGGCGGGTTCGTTGACAGCGAGATCGCGGAGCTACTGGCCACGCCCGAAGACAAGGAAGGCGTGCTGGCGGTGTTCCCGATCTACGCCATCGGCGACTACTCGGACGTGCAGCCCGGGCCGAGTGCGCGGGCCTCAAGCGACGTCGAGCCGACGCCCAAGGACGACGCAATTCTCAGCATCCACGACGCCGGCGCGATCCGCCGCGAGACGGCCGCCGCCGCGACGGGTGCGCCCGTCGGCAGCGACGACTTCCTGCTGAACCCGAAGTACACCTTCGCTTCGGGCACGAAGCTGAGGCCGACCGAAACGGACGTGAACGACCGCATCGAGCTGGCGATCCTGCGCCGTCGCAGCACCCGCGTGCTCAGCGGCGAGCCGATGACTTTCGAGGAACTGTCCGACCTGCTGGCCTTCGCCTACCGGGCGGATTTGAAACTCCCGCCCGAGCAGCAGCCGCGCTACTTCGACACCACGCTGCTGGAAACCTTCGTGGTGGTGAACAACGTGGACGGGCTGGAGCCAGGCGTCTACTACTTCGCGCCGAGCTTCATGGAGCTGCTGAACATCCGGCGCGGCAGCGTGAAGCGCGAGATCTTTCACCTGTCGCTGGGGCAGGAACTCGCGCGCGACGCCTCGGTCGTGGTCGTGCACACGGGCGATCTCGCGGCCGCGACGAAGAAGTACGGCAGCCGGGCCTACCGCTATCTGCATCTCGACGCCGGGCACATCGGGCAGAGGTTGAATGTAGGCGCAATCCGCCTGGAGTTAGGCGTTTCCGGTATCGGCGGGTTTTTCGACGACGAAGTGAACGCGCTGCTGAACATTCCCGAGCAGGAGTTATGCGTCTACATCACCTGCCTCGGCAAACCGGCGCAGTAGGGGCCATGCTTGCATCGCCCGCCGTACCCGTGCAGCACAAAGGCCGAACACATGATCGCCAGCAA
>JAGQRI010000202.1 GCA_020425515.1 Planctomycetota bacterium
GATGTCGCAGGTCTTGCAGTGCACGCAGTTGCTGGCGTTGATCTTCAGCACCAGACCTTGCGCGTTCGCCTTGCCCTCGCCGTCGCGGTTGAGTTGCGGGCTCATCCCCTTGGCCTCGCCGACCGGCATCATTTCGTAGACCTTGGCCGGGCAGAAGTGCTGGCACGGGTTGCCGTACTCGGCCGTGCACTTGGTGATGCAGACGTCGGGGCTCGTCACCTGCAAATGGCAGGGTTGGTCTTCCTCGTGCGTGCTACCGCTGAAGTACACGTCCTTCAACTTGTCGAAGGTCAGCTTGTCGTCGAACTGGGCCGGGTCCTGCGCCGGTGTGGTGCCCGGGCGCTCGACCTGGCCGAGCATGTGGTCCGGCGCGCTGTGCAGCCGTTTAAACAGGCCTCGGCCACCTGTAACTAAGCCGACGGCTGTATTGGCCATGCCGAAGAAGTCGCTGACCTGGAAGCCCTGGCGGAAGTTGCGCACGCCCCAGAGTTCCTCTTTCGCCCAGCTTGTTTCGAAGGCGTTCTGGTATTTGTGCAGGCGCTCGGCGCTGAAGTCGCCGTCCTTCAGGCTTTCGAAAATCGTCTCGGCCGCGAGCATGCCCGACTTGATCGCCAGGTGGATGCCCTTCAGGCGCATCGAGTTCAGGAACCCGGCCGTGTCGCCGATCAGCATCACGCCGCCGGCGCTCAGTTTCGGCATCGCGTAGTAGCCGCCGTCGGGGATGGTCTTGGCGCCGTAGTGCAGCACCTCGCCGTCTTCGAGGATGCTTTTCAAAAACTCGTGCTGCTTCCAGGTCTGGAACAACTGGTGCGGATCGAGCGTGGGGTCCTTGTAGTCCAGGCCGACGACCAGCCCGATGCTGGCCATGTCGTTGTCCATGCCGTAGATCCAGCCGCCGCCGAACACGCCCAGGGGCAGCGGGTAGCTCATGGTGTGGTAGACGTCGCCCTTCTTGAGAACCGCCTTGCCCTTCTCGCCGAGCTTCCAGACCTCCTTCACGCCGATCTGGTACATCTGGTGGTTGCGCCCTTTGTCGAGGCGCAGCTTCGGGATCAGGTGCTTGGCCAGGCTGCCGCGCGTGCCTTCGCCCAGCACCGTGACTTTCGCGACCAGGTCGCCGCCGGGCATGTACTCGCCGTCCTTGGGCTCGCCCCATTTGTTGACGCCCATGTCGCGCGCCCGCACGCCTTTGACGTTATCGCCGTCGTACAGCACTTCCGCGCCGGGGAAGCCGGGGAAGACGTTGATGCCCGCGGCCTCGGCTTTCTCGCCCAGCCACTTCACGACCTTGTTCAGGCTGACGATGTACTTGCCGTGGTTGCGCATGGCGGGCGGCACGAACTTGGGGCCGCTGCGGCGCTTGCTGCCCTTGAGTTCGATCATCGCGTCGTTGACGACCTCGGACTCGATCGGGAAGCCTTCGTCTTTCCAGTTGGGGAACAGCTCGGAGATGCCCTTCGGGTCCATGACCGCGCCGGAGAGCTGGTGGTGGCCGATCTCGGGCGCCTTCTCGATGATGCTGATCTCGGGCTCGAGCTTGTTGTCGCTGGTTTCGTTGTGCTTGTCGCAGAGCTGTTTCAGCTTGAGCGCGCAGCTTAAGCCGGCCGGTCCTGCACCGACGATCAGCACGTCCTGCTCCATCACGTCGCGTTCGATATCGGTCATGGTGATTTAAACCCGTGTTCAAAAGTCTGAATGACACGTTACTGATCGCACGCGCTTACGCCAGAGACAGTGGCCAGTGGTCAGGACTAGCGCAGTTTCTGACCACTGGCCACTGAACACTCTCATTCGCCCACGAACATCACGAACAGGGCGAAGATCGCGGCCGTCAATCCCAGCGCGACCTGCAAGCCGACCTGGATGGCTAGCACCCAGGCGGGCGGGCGTTTGGCGCTGTTCTTCCAGTTGCTCACGCTGCGGTACGCGCCCATGAAGGCGATCGCCGCCACACCCAGAATCGCGCCAGAAACCAGTCCGTGCATGCACCAATGGTGGCGTGTCTAGCCGGTGCGGGCAAGCATCAGGCGGGTCACAAAGGCGGCGTGTTTGCGCAGGTTGGACTTGCCTTCGTTCAGGCAGTCCTGGCGGCGGGCGCCGTAGGGGCTGATGCCGAAGGCCGCGGTTACGCCTTCGATGTCCATGTCGGCCGCGACTTCGCCCGCCAGCACCACCAGCGGCACGCCCTTGGCCTTGCAGTCCTCGCCGAGCACGGCGATCAGTTTGCCGTCCTTGGTCTGATGGTCGTAGCTGCCCTCGCCGGTCAACACCAGGTCGACGCCTTCAAGCAACTCACGGAAGCCGATCAGTTCCAGCACCTTGTCGGCGCCCGGTTCCAGCTCGCCGCCGAGCAACGAATACACGCCGAAGCCCAGACCGCCCGCGGCGCCCGTGCCCGGCTCCAGCCCGTTGCCGCGCGCGCCGGCCTGCGCCGCCGCCATGTGCAGCATCGCGAGCCCTTCTTCCAGCTTGTGCATCGTGCGCGTGGTGCCGCCCTTCTGCACGACGAACTTGCGGCTGGCGCCTTCCGGCCCGAGCATCGGGGTCATCACGTCGCACAGCGCGCGCAACTTGACGTCTTTCAGGCGCGGGTCGAGCCCGGACAGGTCGGCCTTGCGGATAGTCGTCAGGCTTTCGCCGGTGGGTTCGATCTCGGCGCCCTGCTCGTTGAAGAACTTCGCGCCCAGCGCGCGCGCCATGCCGGAGCCGCCGTCGCTGGTGGCGCTGCCGCCGAGCCCGACAACCAGTTCGGTCGCCCCGGCGTCGAGCGCGGCGATGACCAGTTGGCCGACGCCGAAGGTGTGCGTGACGGCCGGGTTGCGGTCGGCTTCATTGAGGCGCATGAGCCCGCAGCTTTGAGCGGACTCGATCAGCGCGGTCCTGCCGTCTTCACTGAGGCTGAACGGGGCAGTGATTTCGCGCCCGAGGGCGTCCTGCACCTTGGCGTTACGGCGCTGCGGGAACTGCGCGCCCAGCACGTCGAGAGTTCCGTCGCCGCCGTCGGCCACCGGCAGGCGCGTGACGTCGGCGTCCGCGGCCACGTCGAGCACGCCAAGCGCCAGCGCGTCCGCGGCCTCGGCGGCGGTGCAGCACTGCTTGAACTTGTCCGGCGCACAGATTACGCGCATGGGGCTTCGCCAGGTCATGAAGTTGAGCGCGAAGCG
>JAGQRI010000203.1 GCA_020425515.1 Planctomycetota bacterium
GTCTGCTGCCGCGACATCGACAAGAAATTCAAGACCTACTTCATCGGCAACAAAGAGGCAGGCGCCCGGAAGGTCGACGACCTCAAGATGCTTGCCGAAGTCGCCAAGGGCAAGGATTTCACCTTCGGCAGCAAAGGCAGCACCTCGGGCCACCTGATGCCTCGCTTCTTCTTCACCGAGCAGTCTGGCAAGAAGCCGGAAGACGTCTTCGGCAAAGTCGCGTACAGCGGCAGCCACGACAAGACGCTCGCGCAGGTCGCGGACGGCACCTTCACCGTGGGCGCGCTCAACTTCGCGACCTACGACAAAGCCAGCGACGACCTCAAGGCCAAGGCCCCGATCATCTACACGACCCCGACGTTCGTGGACTACTCGTTCGTGGCCCGCAAGGACCTCGGCGAAGAGCTGATCGGCAAGATTCGCAAGGCGATGCTCGAGCTCGACCCGAACAGCGACGAGGGCAAGAAAATCCTCGGCTTCATGAAGGCCGGCAAGTTCGTTGAGGCTGAAATGAAGGACTGGGACGGCATCCGCAACGTGATGGAATCCGGCGTCGACATCGGCGGCTAGACCAAAGGGAAGGACGGGGGCGGCATATTGCCGCCCCCGTTTCATTCAATCAGTATGGAAGCAGTGACGGAAACCGAGCCAAAGACAGAAACAGCAACCGGCGGCGAGGCGGTGTTCGAGGCGTCGGGCGCCTGCATGACCTTCGGGCGCGTCGAGGCCCTGAAAGACCTCGACTTCACCATTCGCGAAGGCGAGCGCATCGCCGTGATCGGCCCGTCCGGGGCCGGCAAAACGACATTGTTCCGCATGCTGGCCGCCGTCATCAAGCCGACTTCGGGGCAGGTCGTCGCGCTGGGCAAGGACACGCGCAGGCTGCGCGGCGGCGCGCTGCGGAAACTGCGCAGTGAAATCGGCATCCTTTACCAGAACGACAACCTGATCCCGCACCTGCGCGTGGTGCACAACGTCCTGATGGGCAAGCTCGGAAGCTGGATGTTGCCCCGCGCGCTGCTGAGCCTGATCTGGCCGCAGCAACTGCAATCCGCGAAGGACGCGCTGGCCGAGGTGGAACTGCAGGACAAGCTGTGGTCCATGCCCGGCGAGCTTTCGGGCGGGCAGCAGCAGCGTGTCGCCATCGCGCGGCTGATGGTGCAGCAACCGCGCGTGATGCTGGCCGACGAGCCGGTCAGCCAGCTCGATATCCGGCTCGGGCGCGAGATCATCGAGCTGCTCTCGGGCGTGGCGCGGCACATGAACACGACGTTGATGGTCAATCTGCACACGCTTGAGTTGCTGTACGGGCATTTTTCGCGCGTGCTGGCGATCCGCGAAGGGCGCCTGTTCTGGCAGGGCACGCCGCGTGAAATCTCGCGCGAGCTGCTGAAAGACCTCTATGGCGCCGAGTACCGCGCCATGCACATCGACGACGTGGAACTCGAACAATGACCGGCAGTCAAACGGCGGACCGATACGCGGCGAAGCGCCCCTGGCGGCACTTCGCGGCCATCGTCGTGATCGCCGTGCTGGTACTCGGCTCGTTCTGGGCCGTCGAGTGGGACTTCAGCACCTTCACCGACCCCGACAAGGGCGATCGCGCCCTCGAGCGCGCGCACGACCTGGTGGTTTCCTTCTCGCACCCCGACCTGACCGGCGACTGGATGCAGCGCTGCTGGGAGCTCACGAAGGAGACGCTCAGCGCCGCCATGCTGGCGACGTTCATGGCGATGATTCTCGCCTACCTGCTGGCCATGGGCGCATCGCGCGCGGTCTGCGTCGGCGAAGAGAGCGCCCGCGGCTGGTGGCGAAGCTTCCCGTTGCGCAGCCCCCGCGCCGCGCTGTGTTCGATGTGCCGCCTGACGCTCGACGTGCTGCGCGCCGTGCCCGACTTTGCCTGGGCGGTCATCCTGGTGGCCGTGCTCGGGCTGGGCCCCGTCACGGGCGCGGTTGCGCTGGGGCTGAACGTGACCGGCATCCTCGGCAAGGTCTACAGCGAGTTCTGGGACAGCGTCGACGAGAAAGAATACGAGCAGATCCGCTCGCTCGGCGCGGGGCGCCTGAAGACTTTCCTGTACGGCATTCGCCCGCTGGCGTCGCGCAGCGTGCAGTCGTTTACGCTGATGCGCGCCGAGTGCGCAATCCGCAACGCGGCAGTGATCGGCGCTGTCGGCGGCGGCGGGCTGGGCGCGGAAATCATGTACCAGATCGGCATGGGCAAGTGGGGCAAGGTGACCACGCTGATGCTGTTCACGCTGGCGCTGACCCTGAGCGCCGACCTCGCCAGCAACTTCGTGCGCCGCCAGCTCCGCAACGACCCCAACCACCCGCGTGCCGTGAAGGCGCGCAGCACTTTCGCCAGCCTGTCGCGGGCGTACGTCGGCGTCGGCTTCGCGCTGTGCGTCGTGATGTGGTCCGTCTGGTTCATGGGATGGGGGAACAGTTCGGGCGTCGACGGCAAGACGAAGAACTACCTTGAGCCGCTCGCCAACCTCGCGTCGGCCGAGCAGGTCAAGAAGCTGAAGTTCTTTGACGACCTGCTGGATCCCGACTTCGACCTCGAGTCCGTCGGTCACGGTGATCCCGCGAAGGCCGAACGGATCGCCGAACGCGGCCAGGACGTCGAACTGTTCCGCGACTACGGGCCGGGAAGTTTCTGGCGGGCGTCGGCGTGGGTGGCGTGGGAAAAGGAGCTCGACCACTGGTTCGTCTGGCGCGTGGTCAAGTCGGCGTCGGTGCCGTTGTCGATGGCGATCATCGGCACCCTGCTGGGCGTGATGGCGGCGATGGCGCTGACCTATCCGCACTCGGTCGCGTTCCAGTTCGAAAGCCAGCAGTTTACCGGCGAGACGCCGCACCCGTTGATACGCGCGCTGCGCATCGTGCAGATGGTGTGCGCGAAGGGCGTCGGGCTGGTGTCGCGCGGCGTGCCCGAGGTGATGTGGGCGTTCCTGTTCATTGCGTTTTTCGGGCCGGGGCTGCTGGCGGGCGCGATTGCCATCGCGCTGCATACACTTGGCGTGATGGTGCGCGTGTTCAGCGAGACCGTCGACAACATTCCCTACCGGCACTTCGAGCAGAGTTTCCATGGTTCGCGCATGACCTGCTTCGCGTACACCGCGGGGCCGATGTCGTGGAAGGACTGGATGACCTACAGCTTCTTCCAGTTCGAGAGCAACGTGCGTATGGGCATCGTGCTGGGCATTGTCGGCGTCGGCGGGCTCGGCTTCTTCTTCACGTTCAACTTCGAGTGGTTCCGTTTCGAGAAGGCCGGCACCTACCTGCTGGTGATGATCCTGCTGACGGTGGTGATCGACCGCATCTCGCGCGGGTTGAAGCTGTCGCGGGTTTCGTCATAGGGACTGTCCCCGCAGTTGGGGACTGTCCCTGCTTTCGGTACCTCACTCTGAATCGACTACAGGGACAGTCCCCAAAATCGGGGACAGTCCCTACCTGCCGGGCATTCTCCCTCGAAGGTCGGCAAGTAAACGGGATGTCGCGCGGGGTTGTTGTGGTCAGTGGTCAGAAAACTGCAGTGGCTGCTGACCACTGAACACTGACCACTGACCACTCCAAATTCTGGCGGGAGCACATGGGAATCGAACCCACCTGACCCGTTCAGGTCACATCGGTTTTGAAGACCGAGAAGCCCACCAGGCGCTTATCTGCTCCCGTAAATGCCTTTATACATCCATACCGCTCGCCGGAAACCAGCGCGTAGGGGCGGGCCCAAGTGTCCGCCCGGCGAATTCTCGGGCCGCCACTTGGGGTTGCCCCTACTTGCGCAACCTCCAGAGCGCGCCGATGAACGCGATGCCGTAGCGTACGATGCGGTTCTTCGAACGCCCGGCATTCCTTGGGTGGTAGAAGATGCCGACTTCTTTCACCTTCGCGCCCTTCATTTTCGCGTGCGCCAGCAGCGTCGGCTGCACCTCGAAGAACTTCGCGCTCGGCTGCGCGTCGGTGAACAGCTCGCGCCGGTACAGACGAAAGCCGGAGCTGACGTCGCGCGCCGGCAGACGCGCAAAGGTTGCGAACATCCCGGCCAGCGTGCGCGACAGAAAGCGCCGGAACGCGTTCCCGCTGCTGCCGCCGCCTTTCACCAGCCGGCTGCCCACCACGAGGTCGGCGTCGTCGCGCGCTTCCCACAACTTGATCGCGTCGTCGGCGCGGTGGCTGTTGTCGGCGTCCATCACCAGCACCCAGGTGGTCGCGGCCTCGTTCAACCCTTGCAGCAGGCTTGCCGCGTAGCCGTCGCGGTTTTCAATCACGCGCGCGCCGGCCTTTGTGGCTTCATCCGCAGTGCCGTCGCGGCTGCCGCCGTCCACGACGATCACGGGCGTCTCGCCGAAAGTCTGCGTCAGCGCGTCAATCAACGGGCCGACGTTGCCGGCTTCGTTGATGGTTGGCAGGACGATGGTGAGGTCTTCCAAACTACGCCTTGCGCGCGGCGGCGATGGCTGCCACCAGCTCGGTATCCTGGCCGGGGAGCAACGTGCGGGGGTCGAACACGAGGGCGTCGTTTTCGATGCGGCAGAAGACGCTGGGGGTGCCCATGCGCAGGCGCTTGGCCGCGGCGTCCGGCGAGCCGCCGAGTTTGCTGATCACGACGACGGTTGTCGGCAGCTCTTCGCCCGGGGTGCTGCCGCCGCCGATCTGGCTGGTGCTGTCCGCGGTGGTTGCCTCGACGCCGTGCTTCTTGAGCTTGCCGGCGATGCCCTTGGCCTTGCGCTTGACCTCCTCCGCGTCGCGGGCGATGGCGCGCAGCGTGGGCACGTTTTCGACGACACTGTCCGCGTCAAGGTACAGCTTCAGCGTGTGCTCGAGCAATGCCAGCGTCACCTTGTCGCAGCGCATCATGCGGAACATGGCGTTCTTCTTGACGGCGGCGACCAGGTCCTTGCGCCCGACGATCAGCCCCGCCTGCGGGCCGCCGAACAGCTTGTCGCCGCTGAAGCAGACCAGGTCCGCGCCGGTCTTCACCAGGTCGGGCACGCTGGGCTCGCGGGTGATGCCGTACTGCTTCAGGTCGATCAGGCTGCCGGCGCCGAGGTCGTACACCACCGGCACGTTGCGGCGCTTGCCGATTTCGACCAGTTCTTCCAGTGCGGCCTCATGCGTGAACCCGACGATCGCGTAGTTGCTGGTGTGGACCTTCAGCAGCATCGCGGTTTCTTCGGTGATGGCGTTCTCGTAGTCGGCCGCCTTGGTCTTGTTGGTGGCGCCGATCTCAACCAGCCTGCAGCCGGACTTGCGCATCACGTCGGGCATGCGGTAGCTGCCGCCGATCTCCACCATGTGGGCGCGGCTGCACGGCACCTCTTTGCCTTCCGCAAGCGTGTTCAGGATCAGCATCGTCGCGGCGGCGTTGTTGTTGACGACGGTCGCGGCCTCGGCGCCGGTCACGCGCGCCAGCAGGTCGTTCACGAGCTTGTCGCGGTCGCTGCGCTTGCCACTTGACCTGTCAAGTTCCAGGCAGGAATACTCGACGGCTTCGCGCATGGCGGCCTTGACCGCTTCCGGCGCCAGCGGCGCGCGCCCCAGCGACGTATGCAGGATGACGCCCGTCGCGTTCAGCACGCGGCACTGGATGGGATCGAGCAGCGTTGCGATGCGCTTCTCGACCAGCCTGGCGAGCGCGGGCTCGGTCAGTTCGCTTTGGAAGACGTGCCCGCCTTCGCGCAGGTCGGTGCGCAGCACGTCCAGCGCGGCGCGGGTTTCCTCGGTGACGAGGTGACGCCCGGCCGCCTCGATCAACGGTGCGAACGCCTGGCTGCCCAGCAGGGCATCCAGTTTCGGCAGATCGCGCAGCGACGCGGATTCAGAGGCAGCAGCCTTGGACATGTCGCCAGTCTAACAGCCGGGTCCGTTTACGGAAGCTTGATGAGCCCGCGCCGCCACAGGGTATGCTGTGCCGATGGCGGAAGTGGTTGTCGAGCGCAAGTCCATCACGGCGCATGTCCGGCGTTTCCTGCGAAACTGCCTGACGGGCGGAATCGCGACCGCGATCTACTTCGCCGTCTACCTGCCGCTGTTCTACTGGACGCCGCTTTCGCAATCGCTGGCCGACAATGCCGGGCTGGCGGTGGGGGCCGGGGTGCAGTTCGTGGGGGCGCGCTACTTCGTGTTCCGGGCGCGGCAGGGGGCGCTGCACAAGCAGATCGGCGGGTTCGTGCTGGCCGAGATCGCGACGCTGGGCATGAACATGCTGCTCCTGTTTCTGGGGCGCAGGTTGCTGCCGAAGTCGGTGGGGGAGAGCGACCTGCTGGTGCTGGTGACGAGCTTCGTAGTGTTCGCCGGGTTCAGCTATCCGGTCTGGCACCTGGTGTTCCGCAAGCCAAAGCAAAAGGCGGCGCCCGAAGACGCCGCCCTGCCTGCCTTGCAGAACGACTAGGACTTGATGCCGTCCATGGCGTCGTCGATTTCGCTCTCGATGTCGGTCTTCTTGAACTCCTTGGCCAGCGCCTTGATGCCGTCCGCATCCTTCTTCTCGACCATGGTCGCGAGCTCAGTGCGCGCGGCGTCGAGAATCTCGTGGTACATGCGGATGGAATCTTCCTGCGGGCCGAGCCCGACCACGTCCTCCTTGAAATTCTTGAGCAGATACTTCAGGGCGTTCTTGCGGTCTTCCTTGTCGAGGCTTTCCTTCGCCTTGTCGAGGTTCTTCTGCAGCTTGTCGCCGGCATCCTGAACCTCGTCCTTTACCTTGCTGATCAGCGCGGACAGCTTCTTCGCGTCCACGTCGACGCCGCTGCGGTAGTACTCGTTGCCGTACCAGTCGCACACCAGCACCGCGGCCTTGCCCACGGGGATGTCGTACTCGCGGGCCGGGTTGTCGCTGAGCAGCTTGCTGGTCGGCACGGCCGACTTTTCCGCCCAGGGCGACGCTTCGCGGTCGGCGTAGTAGTTCATCTTGATGAACATGGCGTCGAGCTTGCTGAGTTCGGCGACTTCCTCACCGTAGAACTCGGTGTCCGCCGCCCCTTCGCTGGGGAAGTAGACCACGATCGGGCGTTCGTCCTTCGCGGCCGTCTCAACGGCGTCGGTGGAAGGCTTCTGCCAGGTCGGCACGCCCTTGGGGTCGACCGCGACGGGCTGATGCGCCGTGCCGCCCGTGTTGGTGGGCTTGTCCACTCGCTTCATTGTCTTCTTCGCGTTTGGACAGGTGCCCGTGGGGCAACTGCTGCCGGTTGAGGTCCCGCCGTTCGGGCATGTCCCGCCCGAGCATTGGGCCGCAAGCGGCGTCGAGAGCCCGATGACGGCCAGCAGCGCCATCACGAGCGTCCATGGAATACTCTTCATGTGTGTCTCCCTTGATTCGAACCGCACCGTTCGAAGGCTGTGTTTGAAACTGGCGCGCACCGCACCTCATTCAGGGCGGCGGTCCGTTACAGCCGGGAGGAAGGGAATGTCAGAAACCCGGGGAAGCGGCACCGCCACTCTGAGGAGCGCGGTGTCAGCGGAATGGAAGCGTATGCAGCTTCAGCATCGGGTTGCCTGTTTCGGGTTCCCCAGTAAGTGGGCTGGCGGCGTGAGCCATTACACGTTTTCCGCGGAAAACGAAAGGACGGCGCCAAGGCGCCGTCCTTTGTGCGTTTGCTCAGGTGCCGTTACTTGACGGAATCGAGTGCTTCGTCGATTTCCGCTTCAAGGTCGGTCTTCTTGAACTCCTTGGCGAGCGTCTTGATGCCGTCGGCATCCTTCTTCTCGACCATGGTGGCGAGTTCGGAGCGCGCGGCGTCAAGAATGTCGTGGTACACGCGAATCGACTCTTCCTGCGGGGCGAGTCCGACCACGTCTTCGTCGAAATTCTTGATCAGGTACTTCACCGCGTTCTTGCGGTCTTCCTTGTCGAGGTAGGCCTTGGCCTTGTCGAGGTTCTTCTGCAGCTTTTCAGAAGCCTTGTCGGCCTGTTCCTTGACCTTCTCGATGTACGCCTTCAACTGGTCGGCGTTGGGCTCTTTGCTGAGGCGGTAGTACTCGTTGCCGAAGCTGTCGGCGACGATCACCGTGCTCTTGCCGACCGTCACGTCGTACTCGCGCGACGGGTTGTCGCTGAGCAGCTTGCTGGTCGGGACCACGCCGTCTTCAGCCCAGGGCGACGCTTCGCGATCCGCGGTGTACGGGATCTTCACGAAGACCGCGTCGGTCTTGGACAACTCGGCGAGTTCCTTGCTGCTGAAGTCGGCGTCCGTGGAGTTCTCTTCGGGGAAGTAGATCACCAGGGCGCGCTTTTCAGAAGCGGCGGATTCGAGAGTATCGCTGGAAGGACGTTGCCAGTTCGGGATCGACTCGGGGTCGACAGTCGGGGTACGCTTGACGGTACCGCCGGTGTTGGTGGGCTTGGTCACGCGACCGATTTTCCCACCCTTGTTTGGATTGGCGGCTGAGCCACCAGCAGCGGCGCCGCCGCTGCTACTGCCACATCAGCCTGCCGAAAGCGGTTGCGCCACAACGCCGGCGAGCGCGAACGCCCCGACCGACAGCAGCGCCATGAAAACCTTGCGCATGAGTCTCCTCCCTAGGAATGAATACGATGCACCTGGGACTAAGTGTACTTTTCGGGCTCTGTCTTACAACGAATTCAGGCTTAATCGGCGCGTACAAACGACGCGCATCCGCTTTGGTTCAAGCCATTTGCGTTAAATGAACAGGGGACGGCTCACGGCCGTCCCCTGCTGATTCGTGGTACTTACTTCTGGGTGGTGGGACCGGCGTCCTTGGCGTTCTTCGCAGCCTCTTCGATGGCTTCGTCGAACTCCTTCTCGAGGTCGGTCTTCTTGACTTCCTTGGCCAGGTTTTTCAGCCCGTCCACGTCACCCTTCTTGACCAGCTCGTCCTTCTTGGCGCGGACGTCGTCGAGGATCTTGTGGTACAGGCGGATCGACGATTCCTGCGCGTCCAGACCCACCAGCTCCTCTTCGAAGTTGCGGATCAGGTAGCTGATGGCCTTCTTGGTGTCTTCCTTGTCAACGTACTTGTTGGCGCGGTCGAGGTTCTTCTGCAACTTGTCGTTGGCATCCTCAACGCGGTCGGCCACGCTCTCGATCATCTTTTCGAGGTTGTTGGCCTTCACCTTGCAATCGGTCCGGTGGTATTCGTTGCCGAACCAGTCGCAGACCAGGACCACGTGCTCGCCGACCGGGATGTTGTACTCGCGCGACGGGTTGTCGCTGAGCAGCTTGCTGGTCGGGACGACGCTTTCTTCGGCCCAGGGCGATTCTTCGCGGTCAGCGGTGTACGGGATCTTGATGAAGACCGCGTTTTCCTTGCTGAGCGTGGCGAAATCGTCGCCGTACAGGTCCCACGGCGTATCCGCTTCGTCCGGGAAGAACAGGACGATCGGACGCTTGTCCGTGGTTGCTGATTCGATTGTCGAGGTATCGGCCTTCGACCAGGAAGGCTGTTTGGCCGGGTCAGCTACAGGCTTGACCCTGGGTTGAGTTGGGCCGGCAACACGGCCGACCGTAGGTGATGAACCACCTCAGCATCCAGCTGCAGCAGCGGGGTGCGCGAACAGGACTGCCGCAACGGCAATCGACGCGCCCACTGCAAGGGACAGAATTTTGGTCATTCCATTCTCCAGAAGACTGAAAATCGCACCGGTCGCACTTCGGTATGGCCAAAAGCATATCATGCGTGCCGCTAATACGTGGAAGGCATTTCCGATTCCTTACCAGAATTCTTGAAGGCTAATCTATTTGTCGCGGCGCCCGGTCTTGGGGGTTGATATGGAAAGAATGTCCTTTATAAAGTCCGCTCAATCGAAACGAATACGGGCCAAGCCCGCGACCGCATAACCAGGAGCCTGACATGCCCTTTGAGCTGCCCGCACTGCCGTGGGAAAAGAACGCCCTCGAGCCCCACATCACCTCCGAAACCCTCGACTACCACTACGGCAAGCACCACAACGCCTACGTCACCAATCTCAACAAGCTGACCGAGGGCAAGCCCGAGGCCGACAAGAGCCTCGAAGACCTGATCAAGACCGCCGAGGGCGGGCTGTTCAACAACGCCGCGCAGGTCTGGAACCACACCTTCTACTGGAACTGCATGAAGCCGAACGGCGGCGGCGCGCCCGAGGGCGCCCTGGGCGACGCCATCAACGAGGCCTTCGGCAGCTTCGACAAGTTCAAGGAAGAGTTCAGCGCCGCAGCCGCGACGCAGTTCGGCAGCGGCTGGGCGTGGCT
>JAGQRI010000204.1:0-1996 GCA_020425515.1 Planctomycetota bacterium
GGCGCGGACGACTACGTCACCAAACCGTTCAGCGTCGCCGAAGTGGTCGCGCGCGTGAACGCCGCCGTACGCCGCAGCAAGCGCTTTGAGACCAGCGAGGCCGACTACACCTTCGACGACTTCACCCTCGACGTGAAAGGCCAGGTGCTGCGCAAGGGCGGCGAGCAGCTTGAGCTGTCGCAGAAGGAGTTCCTGATGCTGAAGCTGTTCCTCGAAAACGAGGGCAAGGTGCTGTCGCGCCAGGAGATTCTCGCCAAGGTCTGGGGCTTCGACTACTACGGCACCGACCGCACGGTGGACAACTTCATCAACAAGCTGCGCCAGAAGATCGAGCCGGACATCAACGCGCCGTCCCACATCCTCACCATGCGCGGCAGCGGCTACAAGTTCCTGCGCTAGCGCTCAATGACGACGTCGGGGCGGGCCTTCCTGAACCCTGCCACTGCGGCCTTTGTCGCCTTGTCGTCACTCACATGCAGGACCAGCTTTTTGAGCGTCTTGATCTTCGCGACCTGCCGAAGGCGTTCGGCGTTGAGTTCATAGAACGCGTACAGCTCAAGCGTTTCCAGCGCCGGCATGTCGCTGAGGCAGGCGAACTCCGCGTCGCCGACCCGGCCTGCGAGGCTCAGCATCTTCAATTGCTTGTAAGCGGTAAGCCCTTCGAACGACTTCGCATCGATGCGGTAGGACTGGCCCCAGCACCCCCACTGGATCACGTTGACCTGGACGCCCCAGACGTCGTTCGGCAATTGCGAAACATGATCGCTCTCACTGATCTCGGCTACGGAATGGCCGTCGCGCTCGCCCCAATGAATCGATCCATGCCCGGGCTCCGACGGTGCGGGCCGAGGCACGCGGTGGGTGTCCGGCATTTCATCCGATGGTGCGGGAGCCGGCGCGGGTGTTTCTTTGGCCGGTGAAGGGGCAGGCGTATCCGGCTGCCTGGGCGCTTGCTGAGGCGCCGGTACGGGCGGGTTGTCAACGGAATGCACGGCCTCGCCGCAACCGGCCAGCATCAGCAACGCAGCAATACAAAGCAAAGTGCGCATCGAAATCCTCCGGGGTTTCGACGCGCACTCGGGCTTTGAGGTTCCCGCAAACTTCAGGCGGATGCCGCAGCCAGTTCTTTCAGCTTGGCCTCGACGTTGTCGGCTAGTTGCTTGATAAAAGCCGGGTGGGTGTTGACGGCCTCGGCGGCTGCGAACGGAACGCCCAGCTCGTCGCACTTCTGCTGGCCCTCGACACCCATGTCGTACAACACTTCGACGTTGTCGCACAGGAAGCCGACCGGCGCCGCGACGATCTTCTGCGCGCCGCCTTCTTTCAGCTCATCGATCACGCGGTCGAGGTACGGCGTGGTCCACTCGATCTTGCTGTCGCCCGGCGCGCTCTGGTAGGCGACCATCCAGTTCGCCGCGTTCAGCTTGTTCGCCACCAGCTCGGCCGTTTCGCGAATCTGCTCGACGTACTTGCTGGTCTTCACCACGGGCAGCGGCACCGCGTGAGCGCTGAGCACGAGCCCTGTCGCGCTGTTGGTCAGGTCCGCGCCGATGCTGTCCGCAGCCGCCTGGATGCGCTCGGCCAAGGCTTCGATGAAGCCGGGCTTGTTCCAGAACGGGTCAACCACGCCGGCCCATTTCGGCTGCTTGTCGGCTTCCAGCTTTTCCAGCCCCTCGCTGACGCGGCGCAGGTAGGCGTCCCACGAAATCGAACTCTGGTGCGGCGCCATCACGAGCGTGACGAACTCGTCCGCGTCGTCGGCCATCTTCACCACCTGGTCCGCAATGTGCGGCAGCCAGTGGTCGTAGCCGACCGTGAGTTTCAGGTCGTGCCCGCGCTTCTTCAGCTCAGCCTGCACACCCTCGGCCTGCGCCTGGGTGATCTCATTGAATTTGCTGAAGCCGCCGAAGTGCTTGTAGTGCTCGACGACTTCGTCCACGCGCTCGCGGCGCGCCGGGTTGTCGCCGAAGATGCCGTTCACGAAACAGAACGCCTG
>JAGQRI010000204.1:2055-5964 GCA_020425515.1 Planctomycetota bacterium
ACCATCAGGTTGTCGATTGCCATTGCTCTGCCCCGTCTATTCGACCAGCCGCGCCTGCACGTGCCACTTCGCGCGGAGCTCACGCAATGTGAGTTGCCCCTCCGTGCTGGTAGCGGTTACGCCGGGCGGCAAATTCTTCTTCGTCGTTTCGCTGGCGATTTTGTCGGTGATCCCCCACCAGAAACGCTCGCGCGCATCGAGGCTCAGCAACGCGCCCCGGCGGATCTGCTCGCGCGCCTCGGGCTGGAGGCAATACTTCACCAGCGCTTCCTCAAGCCATGCGCCGTGGTCCTGGTCCTGTTCGAGGTGAAGGGTCCAGTAGCCGATTTCCTCTTCGCTGAAGCCGGCCTTGCGCAGCCCCGCCACCGCGAGCTCGAACATTGCCGGGATGCTCCACTCGTGGCCGGGGCCGAGCGCGCCGAGCCCGACCAGGAACGGCTCCTCCGTGGCGACGCGATAGTGTTCGCGAATGAAGTTCACGACTTCCGGGTGAAGCTGGATGGTGTCCTCTTCGCCCTCGGGAATGCCGGCCGCGTGCATGAACTTCTTGTAGTGCTCGGCGTGGTCTTCGCCGTCGCTGCGCTCGCCGTATTCGTCGACGAGCACCTTGGCCAGCCAGCACTTGGCCTCGCTGTCCGGCGCGTTGACCAGCAGCAGTTCCATATAGGCGCAGAAATTGCCGACCAGCGGGAAGTGCTGGCCCGCGAGCACCTTGAAATCGAAGCGCGAGCGCGGGTCGGTCTTCATCCGCCCGAGGATGGAGTGCCCGACGCCCGCGTGGTTCTTGATCTCTTCGCGCAGGTCGGCCAGGAACTGGCGTGCTTCCTTCTCTTGTTCAATGGTGAGCGCCATAGCATCCCTCAGAGGATTTAAACGCACGGTAGAAAAACCCCATTCCACCTGCCAGCCCCCATGCGGCGCGGGCTTAACGACAAAGAGGACCCGTGAAGTCCAACGACTTGCAACAAGTCCGCAGTGTGGGAACAATCACGCCCATGTCGGAACAACCGCAGTCGAAGTCTTTCTGGAAGGCCCTCGGCCCGGGGCTGCTGTGGGCCGGCGCGGCCGTCGGCGTTTCCCACCTGGTGCAGAGCACGCGGGCGGGCGCAAGTTTCGGCTTCGCGCTGCTGGGCGTCCTGGTAGTCGCAAACATCTTCAAGTATCCGGCTTTCAGTTTCGGTCCGCGCTACGCGGCCGCGACCGGCACCAGCCTGCTGGAGGGCTACCGCCGCCAGGGCAAGTGGGCTCTGGTGCTTTACGGGCTGCTGACCCTCGGAACCATGTTCACCGTACAGGCGGTGGTCACACTGGTTACCGCGGCGTTGCTTTCGGCTTTGTTCGGTCTGAAAAATGCGGTCGTCTGGCTTTCGGCTGTGTTGACGATCGTTTGTGCCGGTCTGCTGGCAATCGGTCACTACAAGTGGCTCGACAAGATCGTGAAAGTGGTGGTGGCCATCCTGACGGTCACCACGGTGCTGGCGACGATCCTGGCCCTGCCGAAGATCGACTGGGGCAGCACGACGTTCGTGATGTCGTCGGATTTCTTCACCGACCCGCCAATGATCCTGTTCCTCGTGGCATTCGTCGGCTGGATGCCAAGCGCCTTCGACATCTCCATCTGGCACTCTTTGTGGACGCTGGCACGCCGGCGCGAAACCGGCGTCGCCCCGAGTGTCAAAGATGCGCTGACCGACTTCAACGTCGGCTATCTCGGGACGGCGCTGCTTGCCCTGTGCTTCGTGACGCTTGGCGCGGGGGTCATGTACCACTCGGGCGAGAAGTTCTCGAACAACGCCGGCGTGTTCGCGAACCAGGTAATCGGGCTGTACACGTCAGGCATCGGCGAATGGGCGAAGCCGATCATCGCGACGGCCGCGTTCACGGTGATGTTCTCAACGACGCTCACGGTGGTGGACGGCTTCCCGCGCGCCATCGCGGCGCTGGTCAGCCGCTTCAAAGAGCCGGAGGTGCCCGATCATCCGACGCAATTCAGCCGCCTGGTCTACTGGATCGCGCTCTGCGTGCTTGGCGTCGGCGCCGTGGGAATCATCTGGTACGCCATCGGCGGCGGCAAGGCATTCAAGTCGCTGGTCGACTTGGCCACGTCGCTGAGCTTCCTGTCGGCGGCGCCGTTGGCCTATTTGAACCACCGCGCCGTGCTTGGGAAGGAGATGCCTGAGGACTCCCGCCCGGGCAAAGCCATGATCGCCTACAGCTGGGCCGGGATCGCCTTCTGCACGGTCTTCGCTCTTTACTACATCTACGTTCTGGTCAGCTAACAGACGACGTCGCGCGCCTATGGCAACTCGTAGCCCAGCAGTGGCACGGTGATCCAGGCGATGCCGACGACGATGCAGATGACAGCGGCGAACCACATCGAAATCTTGACCAGTTTCGGCGACTTGTCACCGAGTTTGGCCGTGATTGTCCCGAACGCGGCCGCGAAGGCTGCCATGCCGAAGATCGTCCCGATCGCAAACGCCATCAGGAACATGAACGACTGCTTCAAGGTTGGGAACGCCAGGCTGGGCAGTACGCCCATCAGGTGCGCCATGCCCGCCACGCCGTGCAACGTACCGGCCGCGAGCGCCGCATGCGTGTGCAGGTGGGAGTGTTCGTCGCCGGCTTCGTCGGGCTTGTGGCCGTCACCGGCATGAACGTGCAGGTGGGCGTGTTCGCTGCCGTCGTGCGCGTGCTGGTGAACGTGCAGCTTGTGCTTCATGGCCGCGCGGATACCGAGAATGCCGAGCCCGATCATCATGATGCCGACGATCCGCTCGCCCCACGCGCTGACCGGGTCGATGTTCACCGCCCGTCGCACGGCGAGAAAGATGATCGCCACAATGATGACGCCGATGCTGTGCCCGGCGCCCCAGCGCACGCCCATCCAGGCAGCCTTTAGCTTGCGCCCGACGCTGAGCGGCATCAGGGCGGCCAGGTGATCCGCGCCCATATAGACGTGCGCCAGCCCGGCCACCAGCCCTGTCGCGAAAGCGATCAACAGGTCATACATGGCCGTGCCCCTTCCGCACCAGGGACTTGCCGGTTGAGCTGAACGCGAGGGCGGCGTGCAGGACGCCCTTCAGTTTGCGCATGCCATCGGTGAGTTCGCGCAGGATGGCGGGCTTGCCGCGCAGCATGATCATTTCGGCGCACAGGTGGTGGTCCAGGTGCACGTGGGTACTGGCGAGCACGCTGGCGTGGTGTTCATGCTGCAGCGAATTCAGCTTGTCGCTGAGCCCGCCGGTGTGGTGGTCGTAGATTAGCGTGATCGTGCCCAGCACTTCGCGCCCTTGCTGCCATTCTTCCTCTACGAGCTGGCCGCGGATCAGGTCGCGGATGAACTCGGAGCGGTTCTCGTAACGCGAATGCTCGACCAGCCGGTCAAGCTCGGCGGCGAGTTCACCTTCGAGAGAAATGCTGAGTCGAACAAGATCGGACACGAATCCACCGTATTACGAGTTGCATGAAGTGTAATACGGCCGGGTACGCAATCGCCAATCACTTTTTTGAAAGAAGTTCTGAGGCAAGTTGCGTTCAAACCCGCCCGCAGTCCGCCATAGCCCGTATTTGTGCGGTTGTGGGCAATCCTCCCGCTTGGGGAGGCGCCTCACAACGGATATGCTGGTTAGTTCGGCGGCGTCGGGAACCACCGCTGGATGTGAATGCCACAAAAGTCGACACAACTGATCGGCCAGTCTCCAGCCTTCCGCAAGGCGCTTGAGGAGGCGCGGCTCGCCGCAAGCCAGGACTCGCCCGTACTGATCTACGGCGAGACCGGGTCCGGTAAGGGCGTGATTGCGTCCTACATACACCGCCGCTCAGCGCGGCAGGGCCGGCTGGTTTCCCTCAACTGCGCCAGCTTCCAGGCCAGCCTGTTCGAAAGCGAGCTGTTCGGCCACATGAAGG
>JAGQRI010000002.1:0-6115 GCA_020425515.1 Planctomycetota bacterium
CAGCAGGTCCTTCTCGGATTTCCTGCCGAGCCATTCCTTCCATTGCTCGGCTTTTTCGTAGTCCAGCAGCGCGATGCGCTTCAGGCTCTTGACCGCAACGCCTGTCAGGTCGGGCTCGTTGCGGTCGAAGGCCTTCACCAGTTTGGGAATCACCACCACGACCCCGGCGGCGCCCCCGATGCGCTGGCCCGACACGGCGGCGGCTGCCAGCCTTTCCGCGGCGACGTCGCCTTCGAGCATCCCGCACAGGACGGGCACGGCTTTCTGGCCGTAGGCCTGCACCGCGGCGAGCGCGACCTTGGCCGAGTCGCCGGCGTCGCTGGCATTGAGGATCAAGGGCTGGATGAATTCGTCGCGCCGTGCCGCGGGTGTGTCGCGCAGGTATTCAAGCAGGTCCCTGAAAGCGGCTTCGGGCTTCTTGTTGGTGAGGATCGAAATCAGCGGCTCGGGGCTGAGTTTCTTGTCGTCCGCCTTCTTGAGGATGGCGTCAAATGCGGACGTGCGCGCGGCCTTGTCGGCTGCGGCGTTAAGCAGCTTGTTTTCCTCGGCGAACGGCGACTCCGTCTGCAGTTCTGTGCCAGTCGGGGCCGGTTGGTTTTCATCCTGCGCTCGGCAAATGCCGCCCGCTATGCTTAAGCCAAGGATCACAAGCACCAGGAAAGGCGCCGGTCCTCGCATCATTATAACCTTGGTTATACTTTGAGCTTGCGTGCCGCCACACGCACACCCAGCCACGGCCCACCTATTAAACGACATGGGGGTCGCCAATGCGAAGGAATAATACGCCTGCCCTGACGAAACAGACTTGAACAGAAACCCCGGCTGAAAGGCCGGGGGCGCCGCCAAAGGCGGCGGACGGATCCGAGCCAATGTCCGATAACGCAACAACCGATGCCTACATCGCTCTTGGCAGCAACCTCGGCGACCGCGAGGCCAACCTGCGCGAGGCCCTGAGGCGCCTGGGCGAGCTGCCCGGCACCGAACTCGTGCGCGAAAGCAGCTTCATGGAGACCGAGCCGGTGGATTCGCCGGAGGGGGCGGGGATGTTCCTGAACGGGGCGGCCTGGCTGAAGACGTCGCTGCCGCCGCGCGGGCTGCTGGCGGCGCTGCTGGAAATCGAGCGCGCCATGGGGCGTGACCGCACCGGCCAGCCGCGGAATGCCCCGCGCACGCTGGACCTCGACCTGCTGTTGTACGGCGACCGCATTATAGAAGAAGAAGACTTGCAGGTTCCGCACCCGCGGATGCACGAGCGCGAGTTCGTGCTGTGGCCGCTGCTCCAGATCGCCAGCAAGCTGAAGGACCCCCGCACCGGCGAGCCATACGCCGAGGCCTACGCGCGGTTGAAAAACGGGCGCACACAAAGCCACGACGCCACGAAGTGACTGCTGTTGTTCTTCGTGTCCAGAACCGACTTGCAACAAACTGCAATCTCACGCCAAGACGCCAAGAACTGCCAAAAAACGGTCTCGCGCAGAGCCCGCAGAGAGCGCGGAGAACGGTTCATTTTTCCGTAGTTACCTCTGCGGTCTCTGTGCTCTCTGCGCGATATTGGATTTGTAGTTCTTGGCGACTTTGCGCCTTGGCGTGAGAATACTTAGCGTGCCGACATGGAAACATTGCGAACGATTGAAGAAGTACGCGAGTGGCGGGCGACTGGCGAGCTTGGTTTCGTCGCCACCATGGGTGCGCTGCATGAAGGGCATGCGTCGCTGGTCCGCGCCAGCGCCGGGGCCAATGCGCGCACGCTGGTGAGCGTGTTCGTCAACCCGACGCAGTTCGGCCCGAACGAAGACCTGGCGAAATACCCGCGCACGCTCGAGGCCGACCTCGAACTGTGCAAGACCGCCGGCGCCGACGCCGTCTTCACGCCCGACAACGCCATGATGTACCCCGAGCCGTACCGCACCTGGGTAGAGGTCGAAGGGCTGACCGACCGCCTGTGCGGGGCCTCGCGCCCGGGGCATTTTCGGGGCGTCACCACGGTCGTGACCAAGTTCTTCAACATCGTGCAGCCGAGCAGGGCCTACTTCGGGCAGAAGGACGCGCAGCAGGCCTTGATCCTCAAGCGCATGACGGCCGACCTGAACCTGCCCGTTGAAATTGTGATCTGCCCGATCGTGCGCGAACCGGACGGGCTGGCGATGTCCAGCCGCAACCGCTACCTCAGCGAGGACGAGCGCAAACGCGCGGTGGGGCTGAGCAAGGCGTTGACCGAAGTGCGGAAACTGTTCGAGAGCGGAACGCGCAACGCCGGCATCCTGCGCGGGCAGTTGATCACGACGCTCGACGACTACGTGGACAAGCTCGACTACGCCGAGGTGGTGAGCGCTGAAGACCTGCAGCCGGTCAATGAAATAGAAGGCCCCACGCTGGTAGCCGTCGCTGCGTTCGTGGGCGGCACGCGTTTGATTGACAACGTCATTCTCGTGGATCGCGATTCGTAGTTCGTGACTCGTGTTGCCGGACCACGAAACACGGATCACGAACCACGAACTTACGTCCGGATAATTTTCTCAAGTGCTGCCTCGCCCGTGCCGATCTACGGATGTTCCGTCATCCGAAAGGTCCGCCATGGACGAGATCGCCACGCTTGAGCAGCAACTCGTTGACCGCAATCCGCAGCCCGCCGACAACGACAACGTCCTGCGCCCGCGCCTGATGGGCGAGTTCGTCGGCCAGCGCAAAGTCGTCGAGAACCTGCAACTCTTCATCCAGGCCGCGCGCAGCCGCAACGAGCCGCTGGACCACATCCTGTTCAGCGGCATGCCCGGGCTGGGCAAGACCACGCTGGCGCACCTGGTTGCCGAGGAGATGGGTGTGCCCATGCACGCCTGCTCAGCCCCGGCGCTGGAGAAGCCGGGCGACCTGGTGGGCATCCTGACGCGGCTGGAGCCGGGCGCGGTGCTGTTCATCGACGAAATCCACCGCCTGCCGCGCGTGGCCGAGGAGTTCCTGTACAGCGCGATGGAGGACTTTTACCTCGACGTCGTGCTGGAGCCCGGCGTGCAGTCACGCACCGTGCGCCTGAGCCTGCCGCGCTTCACGCTGGTGGGGGCGACCACCCGTGAGGGTTTGCTGACCGCACCGTTCCGCGCGCGCTTCGGCGTGCTGGAGCGGCTGGACCCGTACCCGGAAGTCGAACTGGCCGAGATTGTGCGGCGCAGCGCGATGAAGCTCGGCGTCGGTATTGATGCTGAAGGCGCTGCCCTGGTGGCCGAGCGCTCACGCGGCACGCCGCGCGTTGCAAACCGCATTCTGCGCCGCTTGCGTGACGTGGCCGACGTGAAAGGCGACGGCAACATCGACCGCGCCGTGGCCGAGCGGGGGCTGGGCATGCTCGGCATCGACGGCCACGGGCTGACCGAGCTGGACCGGAGAATCTTGCGCTGCATCGCCGACCACGGCGCCGGGCCGCTGGGTCTGAAGACCATCGCGGTGGCAGTAGGCGAAGAAGAAGACACGATCGAGGACACCTACGAGCCCCACCTGATCCGCCAGGGCCTACTCAAGAAAACCCCCCGCGGCCGGGTGATCACGGCGCGGGGGATGGATGCCATCGCGGCGTGATCCAAGCCCAGCCCGCAAGGGCTGGGGTAAAACACGCGCCGGCCCCCAGCCCTTGCGGGTTGGGCTTAGATATACCCGGCTGGGCTCATGAGGCCTGTTGACTCGTCAAGGCCCAGCATCAGGTTCAGGTTCTGCACGGCCTGGCCGGCGCCGCCTTTCACCAGGTTGTCGATGGCGCACATGCCCACCAGCATGTCGCCCTGCGCGCGGTAGCTTACGTGCGCCATGTTGGTGTTCTGCACCAGGCGCATTTCGGGGCTGCCCTCGACGATGTGGATGAACTTCTCGTTCTCATAGGCCTCGCGCACCATGGCGTTGACCGTCGCCAGCGAGTGCTGCTGGTTCAGCGGGATGAACGCCGTGGCGAAAATGCCGCGCACCCACGGGCCGGAGACGGGCACGAAGAACAAATCGAACTCGTTGTTCTCGTGCAGGTCCTCCAGGAACGGCACGACCTCGACGAGGTGCTGATGCTCCAGCACCTTGTAGGCCCGCACGTTCTGGGCGCGCTCGGGGTGGTGGGTGGTCTGCTTCGGCTTGTTGCCCGAGCCGCTGCTGCCCGTGTAGGCGTTCACGCTGACTTCGCCAACCAACTCGCCGTGTTTCGCGAACGGCGCGAGCAGGATGTTCAGCGAAGTCGCGAAGCAGCCGGGGTTGGCGACGTACTGGGCGGCTTTGATCTTTTCACGGTTGAACTCCGTGAAGCCGTAGACGAACCGTGATTGATACTCGCGCGCGGTGTGGCGGGTCTTGTAGTACTCCTCCCACTTGTCGAGGCGCGGGCTCCTGAAGTCGCCGCTGGCGTCCACCAGCTTCGTTTCCGGGAACTTGTCCACGGCCTGCTTGATGGTTTCCATCGCGCCGCCGTGGGGCAGGCACATGATGGCGGCGTCGACGTCGCGAAGCATTTCCGGCTCGAACTGGCGGAACTCGTCGCGTACGTAGCCGAGCAGGTTGGGGAACTCTTCCCAGACCTTCTGCCCGACGCGCGATTCGGAAGTCACCCAGGCCAGCTCGATTTCCGGGTGGGTGGAAAGGATGCGCATCGCCTCCGAGCCGATGTAGCCGGTGGCACCTGCGATGCCGATTTTAAACTTGTTGCCCAATCCAGTCTCCAAGCTCAATCTTCGCCAAGGCTCCAGGCGTCGTATTCGCGAATAAACCTGCCGACGGTGCCTACTGTGTTTTCATGCACCCACTTACTCTCGCCCGGCTTGTCATCAGTCGTGTGCAGAACAGCTTCAATGAATCCCGTGCAGATGATCGCTCGCGCTTCTTCAGTTTGATCGCACAAGTCGGCAATCTCTTGCATGAAGGTCCGTGCACGGCTCGGGTTCAGTAGCGGAAACGCCTCAACGAAGACATGGCCGAACTCTCCCAACAATACCGTCCACGGTTTTGGTTCTTCGTCTTTCCATTCTTCCATGAATGAATCAAAGACATTGCCCGCTTCCGGAAGCATTCGTGTGAAAGCATCGCGGAACGCTGCAGTAGCTTCGGCCAGCAATTTCTCGTCCATTGGCATGTCGATAAGTTCAGTCCTGAGCCCAACCAGAGGCCACTAACCACCAGCCACCTAATTCAACCCGTATTCTTTCAGCTTTCGGTACAGCGTTCTTTCGCCGATGCCGAGCATTTTGGCGGTTCGCTCGCGGTTGCCTTCGTTGGCTTTCAGCGTGTGGCGGATCGCTTCGCGTTCGATCTGTTCCATGCTCATGCCGACCAGTGCCGCGGTTCCGCTTTCGCCGCTGCTGATGGTGATCGGCTTGCTGGGCAGCCCCTCGCGCTGTAACTGCTGCGGCAGGTCATTGGCGGTCAGCGTATCGCCCTGCGCGAGCACGACCATTTCCTCGATCGTGTTGCGCAACTCGCGCACGTTGCCCGGCCAGGGGTGGGCGATCAGCCCGTTCAGCGCCGCGTGGTCGATGCTCTTGACCGGCTTGTCGTACTGGCGCGCGAATTCGTTGATGAAGCTCTGTGCCAGCAGCGGGATGTCGCCCTGGCGCTCGCGCAGCGCGGGCAGGTGGATCTCTACTACCTTCAACCGGAAGAACAGGTCTTCACGGAACTCACCCTTCCCGACCTGCTCAACCAGATTCTTGTTGGTCGCGCTGATGATGCGCACGTCGATGGCGCGCGCGGTGTTGCTGCCGACGGGCGTGACCTCCTTGTTCTCGATCACGCGCAGCAGCTTGACCTGCGTCTCCAGCGGCATCTCGCCGACTTCGTCGAGGAACAGCGTGCCGCCGTCCGCGGCCTCGAACTTGCCGACGTGGTCTTTCACGGCGCCGGTGAACGCGCCCTTGGTGTGGCCGAACAGCTCGCTGTCGAGCACGCCGCCGGCGAGCGCGCCGCAGTTGACGGCCACCAGCGGGCCCTCGCGGCGCCTGGAATTGAAGTGCAGGGCGCGGGCGACCAGCTCCTTGCCCGTGCCGTTTTCGCCGGTGATCAGCGCGCGGGCGTCGGTGGGCGCGACCTGGCGCAGGCGGTTGAAGACCTGCTGCATGGCCGGGCTGTTGCCGATGATGCCCTCGTAGCCGAACTT
>JAGQRI010000002.1:6224-22215 GCA_020425515.1 Planctomycetota bacterium
CTGTAGGCGCCCTCGTGCAGGGCCTCGACGGCCTTTTCGACGCTGCCGTAGCCGGTGATGATCACGACCTCGGCGTCGGCGTCGGTGGCCTTGATGCGTTTTAAGACTTCCATGCCGTCGGTGTCGGGCAGGCGCAGGTCGGTGAGGACCACGTCGAACTCGCCCTCGCGGAACTTGCGCAGCCCCTCGTCGCCGGAGTGGGCGAGGGTGACGTCGTAGTCGGCGCGCTCGAGGGATTCACCGGCAATCTCGGCGTGGGAGGCGTCGTCGTCGATCAAAAGGATGCAAGGCTTCACGGTCATGCGGGAATGAATACCTGACATTCCGGCACTGTCAAGCTGGCAGACACGTAGCGCAGGCATCTTGCCTGCACCGGTCGCGGGCGTCTCGCCCGCGACGGCGGCGATGAAAGCTGGTTGCGTCGGCTATGCCGGATTCGCTGCCGTGGGCGGGGACGCCCACGGCCGGTGCAGGCGAGACGCCTGCGCTACTGCAGGCCGCGTTGCCAGTTGCCCTGGTGGGTGTTGGGGACCGGCTGGGCGTTCATGACCTGTTCGCAGATCTGTTGAATCTGCTCTTTCGTGTACGGACGGTTGATGAAGTCCAGGCGGAAGCGGTGGGCGCCCATCTTCTCCAGATCGCGGACCTGCTGGCTCCAGCAGAAGGCCTGCTCGTTGAGGATGATGCTGCGGCACCAGCGATCGACCGCCAGGTACTTCGCGCCGTCGGGGCCTGTCATCTCCATCTGCTTGAAGTCGCACTTGGTCTTGCCGGGGCAGTGGCCGAGCATGTTGGCGTGCACGCAGGTTTCGGACGTAAACAGCGGCGTGTCCTGGTAGACGACGACGTCTGCGTTGTTGGCGTACTCGCGCAGGATCTCATTCAGGTTCTGCTCGCCGTCCTCAATGCTCAGGGTCACGCGCGAGACGCCCTGTTCCAGCCAGCTTCGGGCGGTTTCGCGGCTCATGGTGTAGCAAGGCCAGTCGGTGGTGACGTCCACGCCGTGGTGCGGGAACTCGGGCAGGCTGGGCTCGAAGATCGCGACGCCGGAGCGCGGGCTCAGACTCCGCGAGCGCTTCATGATCGTGCGCGTGTTGACGCGCCGGCGCTTGCTGATGCCCGCGGCATCGGCGACGAACTCGAACCCGCCCAGGTTCGCGACCTGGAAGCGCCGCGCACCCTTCTCGTACAGCCCCTTCAGCTTCGCGGCCACCATCGGCGCGGTCCAGGAGCGCAGGATGATCGGCACCGCGATGCGCAGTTTATCGCCGTAGTCTTCGTAGGCGTCGAGCACGCTGTCTTTCGTCCCCTCGGCGATGTCGAGCACGACTTCGTCCAGGTGCTCCAGCGGCAGCGCTTCGATGTACTCCGGCCTGTCCACCAGCGCGCTGAAGCGCGTCGGCGGCAGGGCGTCGATGTTGACCGGGCGTTCCGGCTCGCCGGCGACGATCTCGATTGCTTCCTCGACGCGCTTGTCGTGCGCTTGCTTGAGTGCTTCGTCCAGTTCTTCGAAGAACTGCCGGCGCGCTTCATTGACCTCGGCGGCGGGCACGAACACCCCGGCCGGGATCATCCCGCTGAAGGTTTTCAGCTCGAAGCGCGTGCTGCCCAGGCGCTCGAAGAAGCGCTGCAGGCGTTCTTCGTCCATGGGCTGGCTGTCGGCGAACAGCAGCTTGCACGGGTACTCGCGGCGCACTTCCATGGTGAACACGCGCCCGACGATCTCGATGATGCCCGGCATGCCGAGCTCGGACAGGCGCCCGCCGCTGGGGTTGACCTTCAGCGCGACGTCGAGGTGTACCGGCATGCGCGCGTGCTGGACCTTCTTGGGCACGCCGGTCGGGTAGCGGCGCTTGATCGCGTTGCTCGAAATCAGGCGCAGCTCGTCGCCTTCCTTGACGCCTTCCGGCACGGGGATGCTGATTTCCTCGCCGGCCTTGACCGTGAACACGCGCTTGCCGCCGAGGTTAATCCGGTCCGTCCCGAACTTGACGGTCGGCATGTCGCCGCGCATTTCGCGCCGCTTGGCGAGCACGCCGTCGTGGCGCTCGAAGTCGCTGGCGGCCCGGAAGTGCGCGCGGTCGCCGGCGATTTTCTCGACTGTCCCGAGGTAGCTGCCCTGCGGCTCGCTTTCGCCGATGTCGGCCTGGGCCTTGGCATCGCCGTGGCTGCCCTGGAAGAAGAGCTGCGTGGTCTCGCGCGAGTAGATGAGTTTCAAATTCTCTTCCATCTCGCGCGGGTCGAACTCGGCGCCGTCGATCACTTTGCGGTACAGGTCGGTGACGGCCGCGACGTACAGCGGGCTCTTGCGGCGGCCTTCGATCTTCAGGCTGGCGACACCGAGCTGCGCGAGGTCGCGCACTTCATCGGCGGCCATCAGGTCGCGCATGCTGAAGGCCTTGCCCTTGCCGTCGGGGCTGTCGAACTGCTCGCGGCAGATGTAGGTGCACTTGCCGCGGTTGCCGCTGCGCCCTTCCTCCTGGCTCGCGAACAGGCACAGGCCCGAATAGCTGTAGCACAGGCTGCCGTGGACGAAGACCTCGAGCTCCAGGTCGCCGCTCTGGCGCTTGATCGCGCGGATTTCGTCGAGGGTGAGTTCGCGGGCGAGGATGGCGCGTTCGAAGCCGTTGCGCTCGGCCCACTTCGCGCCCTGCGGGTTGTGGATCAGCATCTGCGTGCTGGCGTGCCAGTTGAGGCGCGGGAACAGTTCGCGCACGGCGCGCATTACGCCCATGTCCTGCAGGATGATCGCGTCCACGCCGATGTCTTCGCAGAAGGCGAGGCTTTCGATCAGCTCGGGCCACTCGTTCTGCTGCACGACGGTGTTGATCGCGACGTAGACCTTGCGCTCGTTGGCGTGGGCGTGGCCGACGGCGATGTCGAGGTCTTCGGGCGAGAAGTTGACGGCGTTGTCGCGGGCGCTGAACTTCTTGAGCCCCAGGTAGACCGCGTCGGCGCCGTAATCCATGGCGGCGTAGAAGCTTTCGAGCGAGCCGGCCGGCGCCAGCAGCTCGGGTTTGTCGTACAGCACCGGCACGACGCGGGTAGAGGTGTCGTCGTCAACGGGTGCGGGCACTACGGTTGTGTGTTTGGAATCGTCGCTCATCTTCGGCCTTGGCGGCGTGCTCGCCGCGTTCGTCCTACTTCGTTCTGCGATGCTGTTGAAGTGACAATAATAGCGCAACCCGCAGGATGCGACACAAATAAACGCACCGGGCGCACGGAAAAACAAAAACAGACAAGGGGACTGTCCCCGCAGTTGGGGACTGTCCCCGTCTTCGAGTCTTCACCGAGGTATGAGATGCATTGACCACGCGAAGGCGCAAGGAACTGCAACCGCTTTCAACCACGAAGGGCCACCAAGGACCACGAAGAGGCAAATGGTTTGAGGCGCTCTGCAAAGGGGTCCGAGAGTAGCCTGCTCCCTTTCGCATCTGCTTTTTCGGATGACGCAGATGGTAGCGACTATCTTCTGATCCTTAAGAAACCTTCGTGGTGCTTGGTGGTCCTTCGTGGCTTCCAGGCAGTTGCAGTTCTTTGCGTCGTAGCGCCGTTGCGTGGCCTTGAGCAGTTCGAACTCTGGTGAAGACTCGACTACGGGGACAGTCCCCTAGCTCTTTACCGCTTTCCAGTCTTCGAGGAACTTGGCGAGCCCCTTGTCGGTCAGCGGGTGGTGCACGAGCTGCTTGAACACGCTGAACGGGATGGTTGCCACGTCGGCGCCGATGATGGCCGCATCCAACACGTGGATCGGGTTGCGGATGCTGGCCACCAGGATCTCGGTCTCATAGCCGTAGTTATCGTAGATCTGGCGGATCTGCGGGATGATGTCCATGCCTTCCTGGCCGAGGTCATCAAGCCGCCCGACGAACGGGCTGATGTAGGTCGCGCCCGCCTTTGCCGCCAATAGCGCCTGCACCGGCTGGAAGCACAGGGTGACGTTGGTTTTCACCCCCTGCTCGCTGAGGCGCTTGCAGGCCTTCAGGCCCTCGGGGATCAGCGGCAGCTTGATCACCACGTTGTCGCCGAACTTCACCAGCTTGTCGGCTTCCTTCAGCATGCCGTCGGCCTCGATGCTGGTGACCTCCAGGCTTACCGGCCCCGGCACCAGCTCGCAGATTTCCTTCGCCACTTCGTCGAAGGGGCGCCCGGATTTCTTGATCAGTGAAGGGTTGGTGGTGACGCCGTCGAGAATGCCGAGCGCCGCCGCCTCTTTGATTTCGCCTACGTCCGCGGTGTCGATGAAGAACTTCATGCATATCCCCCAAAGGTTCGCGCGCACCGTAGCGGTCACGGTGCGCGCGCTCAACGCTGTCAGTCGATTGTTAGCACGCCAGGGTAGTTTGAGTGTTTTCGTACGGTCAAGCCGTGTGGCACAGGCAATCTTGCCTGTGGGGCTGAGCGAAGCGAGGCCCAATCCGTCGCGGCGAAACCGCCGCGACCACAGACAGGATTGTCTGTGCCACGCGTCTATTGTCTCGGCGAGTGGATACTGAAAATGACCTAGGGGATGGTCTGTACCACGCGCCCGGTGACGGCGTCCGGGATTTCGGCCTCGCGGACGACCTCACCGTTCCAGTTGCGGGCGCGCAGCGTGGCCGACGTCGGGCCGGTGACGCGCAGCTCCCACTTGACGCCGCCGCCGCGCCTGCCGCGACCGCCGCCGTACTCGAGTTCGTCGTCGCTGACGAGATGGGAGATATCCAGCGCGCCGGTGACGACCAGGTTGTTCGCGCCGCCCTGGTTCGCCGGGGCCGTGCCTGCGGGCAGCCCTGAGCTTCCGCCGGCGAGCACCGGGCCGCCCGGGCCGAGGTTGTTGTTGTTGGCGACGCAGTACTGCTGCACGCGCTCGGCGAGAAGTTGCTGGTCCTGGGCGAGGTGTTCCTGCAACGCGGCGTCGAATTCGTTCTTCGATTTGTTGACCATGAACACATAGAAACTCAACCACGCCGCCGTTCCCACTACGGCAAGCACGCTCAAAATGGTGCCCGCGATAGCCATGCCGCGACCGGCCCGTGTCCCGGACTTTCCGGATTCCAGTATCCCGAGAATGCCCAATATGGCGCCAATGAATGCCCCGACGGCCGGCAAGTAGCAAAACACACCGACGATACCGATCAGCCCCAGGACGAGCGATGCAATCGCCTTGCCGCTGGTTGGCTTGGCGGGCGCCCATCCCCCGGGCGGCATCGGCGGCGGGGGTGGCGGCGGCATCATCGGCGGCGGTGGCGGCGGCGCGCTCGGGGGTTGTCCTGCCATGTCTACGGGCCCTTGAAATGCCAGCTTTGGGTTGCGACGTCGTCCACGACCAGGATGCGGTGCTTCGAAAGATACTCAATCTCGGCGCTCGTATCACCCGTGATAGTCAGCTTGTAGCTGTAGGTGGTTTGGTTCAGGTCGATGTCGCGCACGAGGTGGTTGATCTTCAGCGCGCCCTCGACTTTCGGGGAATCCTCTGTGTACAGCCCGCCGGTGCCGCCATCGTTGACGATCGGCCCGCCCGGCTTCAGCGAGTGGTCGTTCGAGATGTAGTACAGCCCCAGGCGCTCGGCGATGGTTGTCAGGTCGGCGTCGACATCGGCCTTCTGGTCGGCGGCGTAATCGGTGCGGCGTTGCTCTTGGTAGCGCTTTTGCTCTTTAACGCCCATCGAAATCGCGAACACGATCAGCGCGACGATGCCCGCCGACAGCAGCCACACGACGGCATTGCCGATGATGCCGCCGATCGCGAGCCCGCGCCCGCGGTGCGTGCCGCCGTCTTCACGCGTGTCCTTGAGCGCCGAGAAGCCGAGGATGCCGCCGACGATGTTGCCGATGATCCCCAGCGGGAAGAACAGCAGCATCGCGCCGCCGATAACGGCCGAGGCGATCGCCTTGCCGCTGAACGGTTTCATCGGGCGGTACGGGTAAGGCCCGTAGCCCGGCGGCGGATAGCCGGCGTTGCCGTATGCGGGTGCGGGTGGCGGGGGAGGCGGCGAGCCCGGGTAGGCCCGCTGGTTGCCCGGGTAGCCCTGCGCCGGGCGCGGCCCCTGGTTGCCGGGGTACTGGTTTGCGGGTTGGGTCGGCCAGGACGAGTTGCTGGGCGCCGGGCCGGTCGCGCCGGAGTCGGGTGAGCGGTTGGGTTCCGGTGTGTCGTATTCCACGTTGCTGCTCCTTAGTGCTGGAACCCGCTGTCGTCCCAGTCGCTGAAATTGAACTCGGGCGTCTTGGGCCTGTTGGGGTCATAGTGCCCGACCTGTCTTTTCATTCCATTCGAGTTCGTCCACATGACCGAGACTGTCTCGCCGACGATCACCAGGCTGTATTGCTCGATGGGGTTCTGCAGTTCGCTTTCCGTGACCAGGTCGGCGACGGCCAGTTGCGGGCCGGTGACGGCGGTTGGGTTCTGGAAGCCCTGTTTCATCTGCGGGCCGCCGGGCTGGATGTCGCCCTTGGCCGCGGCGTAGTCATAGATCCGTTGCTCGATGATCTTGCCGTCCGCCATGGACTGGTTCTGCGCCTTGGCCAGGTCGACGCCGGTCTGGAACAGCATCACCAGGGCGATCACGCCGACGACGTTCAGCACCAGGCAGCAGGTGTTCGCGATGGTCCCGCCGACGGCCATCTTGCGCCCGGATTTCTTGCCCCACGGCGCGGTTTCGCGCATTGCGAGGTAGCCGAGGATCGCACCGGCAATGAAAAACGGAAAGCTGAAGAAGCCGGCGCTGGCCAGCCCGGTCAGCGCGCCGACGCCGATCATTACCAGCGAGATAATCCCCATGACGCTGGTCGGCTTGCCCATCGGCATGGGCGCCTGCCCGTACGGACCCTGCGGCGGCATGCCTTGGGGCGGCATGCCCTGCTGTGGCGGCGGCCCGTACCCGGCCGGGGGCTGCTGCCCGTAGTTTGCGGGGGCCTGTGGCGGCGGCCCGTAGCCTGCCGGCGCCTGCGGTGCGGGGGCCTGTGGCGCGTTCTGGTTCGGGATCTGGCGGGTGCGTGCGCGCCCCATGTCGCCGCCGCCGAAGGCGTTCGCGTTGGGCTGCTGCTGCCCGCCCAGCGGCACGCCGCCGCCCGGCGCACCGAGATAGCCGGTGTTCGGGCGCGGCTGGGGTTGCTGTGGCGGCTGCGGCTGGGGTGGAGGCGCGCCGTAGGCCGGCGGCTGCGCCTGGCCCGGCTGCGGCGGGTACGGCGCCGGGGGCTGCGGTTTCCCCGCTTCCCACGGCGCGGGCGAGAAGCCCTTGGTGTTGTCGTTCGAGTCCGTCATGAGTCGGCTCCCATGTTCAGTGGGATCACTTTCCGGCGTGGTCGCAGTCTAACAAACCGTCGATACATGTCACACGGCCGGGTCCATGAAGCCCATTGTATGGGGGCTTGCGGGGGCGCGTCGGCTACAAAGGCACTACCCTGTTTGGAACGGTTATTCCCGTTGCGCGCCGAAGAGTTGCAGTCGAAACCGCGCTACGGGGCCAGAATCTCGCAGCCGGGCAGGGCGGCCTTGATGGCTTTGAGTTCCTCGTCGGTGACGGAGTAGTTCTGCCGCAGGTCGAGATGTTTCAGCGACTTCAGTTTCTCCAGCGCCGCCGCGCCGTCCTTGGGCAGCAGCGAGCCACGCAGCGACAGGCTCTCCAGCGACTTGCACTTGCCCAACTCGGCCGTGACGGCTTCAGTCAGGTTCAACTCTTCCAGGCTGAGCGACTTCAGGTTCTCGAACGCATCCAGTTTCAGCGAACCCAGCTTCGCCATGTTCGCGCCCGAAACGTGCAGCTCTTCCAGGAAGCTCAGTTTCGACAAGGCTGCCAGGTCGGCGTTCTCCTCGCGCGTTCTCGGCAGCATGGCTATCGTCAGGGTCAGCGAACTCAGTCCCTTCATCTCCGCCAGTGCCGCGATGCTTTGTGCGTCTACGCCGGCCACGTACGCCAGTCTCAGCGAGCGAACGTTTGCCAGTTTGCTTAGCGACGCAACGTCCTCCGAGCGTTCAAGCCCCATGCCGATCGTCAGGTTTTCTACGCTGCTGGACTTCAGCGCCATCAGGTCGTCCCCGACCAGGCCCTGCGACCAGATCTCCAAAGACTTCAGGGATTTGAGCTTGGCCGCGGAGTCAATCAGCCATGTCGCATCCATGGCATCCGCATTGATGTAGAGGTCCGTCAATTTCGAAAGCTTCGATAGCGTGCTTGCCGGGAACTTGCCGCGCAGCAGCCTGAACTCGGTCAGGTTTGGCAATCCGACGATCTGTTTCGCGACTGCGGACGAGACCGGCACATCCACCAACGTCAGGCTCGTCAGCCCCGCAAGTTTGCCGACACCATCCAGGTCGCCTTTCCAGAGAGACAGCTTTTCGAGCCACGTCCAGCCGAGGAACGCATCCGGCAACTTTGCGGCTTCCGGCAGCGCCAGCGACAGTGAGCGAATCGTCTTTACGGGGGCGAGCGGCGGCCAGAACTCGGCGGGCAATTCGGGACCGGCGGGATTCACGATTGCCAGATCGGTCAACCCGGTCATTTCTGCAATCGTCTTCATGCCCGCGGCCGTCAATTCGGATGGCGGTGACGTCTCGGGATCACCGGGAACCGGCAGGTGCAGGGCAAGACTTTTGAGTGTCTTTACCAGCGCGAGCTGCTTCAGCCCCTCGTCGCTGCAGGCCGCCCCACGTGCGGTGACTGCGACGACCGGGAGATGAGCGGCCTGTGTGATGACGAAGCGTTGGAACGGCCATTCTACGTAGACGGTGTCGAGTACCAGCTCTGCTTGCGGCGCCAGCAGGAAAGGTCCCGGTGTGTGGAGTTGATCCATCGGATCGCCGTCGGCGATGCTGAAGCGGGAGAAGCTTTCGTAGCTGAAC
This sequence comes from Planctomycetota bacterium, assembly GCA_020425515.1. Lineage (GTDB taxonomy): Bacteria > Planctomycetota > UBA8742 > UBA2392 > UBA2392 > JACKID01. Next base: position 15,046 of record JAGQRI010000002.1, read on the forward strand.
ACCAGCGTGCTGCCGTCTTCGCGTTTGGTGATTTCCCATTCGTCCTTGGGCGGCTTCCATTCGGTGGCCTTGGCCGGTTTGGGCGCGTCCTCCACTACGTCGGACCAGTCCAGCAGCGGCTCGGGCTTCGCCAGTTTCTCGTGGCGCGTCACCTTGTAGAGCACGCGATCGGCCGCGGTCCATTGCCACTGCGGGCCGAACCAACTGTCCTCGCCGTGGCTCTGAAGGCCCACGTAATGCACGCCCCCCATGTCGTACTCGGGCTGCTGCACGGCCAGCTCCAGCTCGCCGACCTTGAACGTCTCACCCTCGTGGAAGCTGCTGGCGGCGCGCTTGTACAACTCAAGCGACCACGGCAGTCGCACGGCCTGGTGCAGCAATGCCTGTGGGTGCTCGGCCTCGGTGATTTCGACTTCTGCCGGTTTCTCGCCCGCGCGCCCGGCCCAGCCCTTGGTGAACACGCCGTTGTTGTCCATCAGCCCGGCGAACACCAGTCCGCGCCCGTTGTGGACCTCGACGATGAAGTGGTCTTCCAGTTTCGCGACGACGTGCAGGCGGATGGTGCGGTAAACGCCGCGGTCCAGAACAGTGGCCTCCTGCAGATCGCCGACCTCGAACTGGTGCGCGTAGCCGACCGGCACGGCGCCCGGCAGCTTGGTCGCGCCCTCGGTGTAGGATTTCAGCAGCGCTTCATCGCGCGGTTCCAGCTCGGCGTGCAGGGAAGCGCAGCCAAGCACCAGCGCCAGCAGCATGGCGGTTCGCATAGGGTGTCCTCCTCGGGGCCCAAGTATACAGAATTGAAGGCTGGAAGTGTGAGGCGGGAGGCGTCAGGCGGCAGGCGGGAGTAACTGCAGTTAACTGCCACGTCGGTCATTGGTCCGCGGTTCTCGCCGTTGCTTTTCCTCCCGTCTCCCGCCTGACGCCTCCCGCCTCAGATCCGCCTCTCGCCTCATTGGCAGAACCTCTCTGCTGCGGTACCTTCTTCCGCCATGGCTAAGCCTACTACAAAGACTTCCAACGCCTTCATGTACACCATCGGGTGCCAGATGAACGTGCTGGATTCCGAGCTGGCGCTGGCGACGCTGGAGGGCGACGGGCTCAACGTCGTCGAGCGCGCCAAGGAAGCCGACGTCGTGCTGGTCAACACCTGCAGCGTGCGCGAGAAGGCCGAGGAAAAAGCCTATTCCTGGCTCGGGCGCATGAAGCTGCTCAAACGCGAAAACCCCGACCTGGTGATCGGCGTGCTCGGCTGCATGGCGCAGAAGGAAGGCAAGCTCATCTTCCGCCGCGCGCCGTACGTGGACATCGTGGCCGGCACCGCGCACTTCACGAAAATCGACGACTACGTGCGCCAGGTGCAGGCGACCGGCAAACGCATCCTCGCGGTAGGGCGCGACGAAGAGGTCGAAACCGAACGCCGCCTGAAAGCGCGCGAGACCCGGCATTCGGCGTACGTGGCCGTGCAGCGCGGCTGCGACCACCACTGCACCTACTGCGTCGTACCCAACACGCGCGGCATGGAAACATCGCGGCCCCTCGAGGAAATCGTCGAGGAATGCAAGATCCTCGTCGGCGAGGGCACGCAGGAAATCACCCTGCTAGGCCAGAACATCGACAGCTACGGCAAGCGCCTGCAGCCGCGTCGCCGGACGCTTTCCGAGCTGCTGTACGCCGTCGCCGACGTGCCCGGGCTGAAACGCCTGCGCTTCATCACCAGCCACCCGAGCGACCTGAAACCCGAGTTGTTCCAGGCGTTTAAGGACCTGCCAAACCTGATGCCGTACCTGCACTTCCCGGCGCAATCCGGCAGCGACGAGGTGCTGAAACGCATGCGCCGCGGCTACACCTTCGACCGCTACATGGAACTGGTGGCCGCCGCGCGCGAGGCCGTGCCGGACATGGGGCTGGCGGGCGACACGATTGTCGGCTTTTGTGGCGAGACCGAAGAGGATTTCGAAAAGACCGTCGAGTTGCACCGCCGCACGCGCTACCAGAACGCCTACATCTTCATGTACAGCGAGCGCGACTACACCCCGGCCAAGCAGCAGGAGCTTGCCGATGACGTGCCGCTGGAAGTGAAGAAGCGCCGGATCAACCACCTGATGCAGCTTCAGCGCCAGTGGGCCGAAGAGGAGAACCAGAAGAAGATCGGGCAGGTGACCGAGATCTTCGGCGAAGGCCCCAGCAAGAAAGACCCTTCGAAACAGGAAGGGCGCAACCCGCAGAACCAGGTGGTAATCGTCGAATCCGGGCGCGATTTAAAGGGCCAGTTCTACAGGGCCGAAATCACCGCAGCCACCGACGCAGCCCTCTACGGCAAGCTGGTTTAGGGTGGCATGGCCGTCCCGGCCATGAACTGTTCCACCCGCTTCCAGCGGGTGGCTGCGCCTGGAAGGCGCAGGAACTGAACATGCGCAGGATGCGCATGCCACTTCCGAATGCCGCCTGCTTCCATTCATTCCGCGGATTGCCGTGTGCTTTGACGGCGGCGTGCCTCTTGGGCATCGCTTGCTATATTGTCCGCACTGGAGAAGCCAATGGCGGAAGTAACCTACGACCAACTGAAAAACAACATCGCCGAAGAAGAGGTGAACGGCAGCACGGTGACGGTCACGTTCAAGTGCCCCGTGACCGAGAAGCTCTACCACGCCGTCGCCACCATGCGCCCGGAAAAGGGCGTCGCGGCGAACGTCAAGAAGCAGGCGAAGAACGAACTGCTGTACGCCGCCCGCCGCGGGCTGCGCGGATTGCTGCGCGGTGTGCTGGGCGGGGGGCGCGTCGGGTACGCGGCGGGCAACGCGGCCGCGCGCTCGGTGCCGCAGGCCGGCAGCCCGACTTTCGGGCGCGCCTCGCGCGAGGCCGCGGTGGTGGAAGCCTTCGAGGCGGTGGCGCCGGAACTCGCGTGGGATGACGCGCGCAAGGCGTTCGTCGACGCCGAAACCCTGGAGCTGGCGATGAGCGATTTCGACCGCCAGTTGCGCGACCACCCGATCAGCGGCGAGTGGGAGCGCAGCGTAACAGCCCGCATGCTGGCCGAGATCGTGGCCGCCGACGGCAAGATCGAAGACGAAGAGCGCGAATACTTCTCGGCCTTCCTGACCAGCAAGGAAACCCACAGCCTCGACGATCTGCTCAAGAAGGGCAAACTCAGCCACCTGGAACTCGAGGAGTGCAAGCCCGACGCCCGCGCCAGCATGTTGATGCTCGCGTACGCCATCGCCATGACCGACGAGCACCTGGATGAAGCCGAGCAGGTGCGCCTGGCCGAGTTCTGCAAGGCGTTCGGAGTCAGCCAGGACCGCGAGGATATGCTGCGCAGTTGGGCGGCCGGCAAGATTGTCGAGTCCATGCTGCGCAGTTGCTATGAAGACGGCAAACTGGACGAGGACGAGCGCGCCCGGATCGAGAAACTGGCGCAGAATATCGGCGTGAACGAAGCGCTGGTGGCCAAGATGGACGTGCAGGTGCGCAAGCGCCTCGGCGTCGCCTGATGTGTGGAGGGGTAGCCATGGCGGTCGATGAGCAGCAGGTCTTCGCGGACTGGGAAGCCAGGGGTTTCAGCGGCGGCACCATGGTGGACCCGCCGGGCAAGACGTGGCTCGGCTACGTGCACGCCGTGGACGAGCTGATCATGCTGGTCGAGGGCGAGCTTGAACTGGAAATGCTCGGCGAGCACCAGCTGCTCAAGGTCGGCGAAGAGGTGCTGATCAAGCGCCACGTGCTGCACAGCATCCGCAACAAGGGCGAAGGCGAAGCCCGCTGGCTCTACGCCTACGGAAAGTAAGCAGGATTGACAGTGGCATGGATGCCCCGTCCATGCCCACGTGCGAGGGCGCCCGTGCCACGGATTTCCCTGATAGGCCCGGCCGGGTGCGGTATACTGAAGTTGTTATGGCTGCGCCGGCCAAAGAGAGCTACTCACCGTTTCCACCCGCCCGGGTGCGGGCGATTCTCGAGCGCTCGACCAACCCCGGTGGACTGCGCGGGCTGTTTCGCGGGGCTTCGCTGTTCGTCGGTAAATTTCGCGACACGGATCAAGGCTTCAGCGGCGCGCTGCGGGCCAGTTCGCGCGCGCGTGAACTGACGGGCGAATTCGCGGGCCCCGTGTTGAGTTTCGAATTCGAGTGCCTGCCAAAGGGGGAGGGCTCGCTGCTGCGCCTGCACATCCCGGAGTCGCCGCCGATCCGCCAGGCGGTCATCTTCCTGTGCTCAACCACAGCGTTCATCCTGCTGCTGCTGATCATCACCTCGATCCCGTTCGACCCGACGGAGCCGGCTATGTTGGAATGGGGGCTGCAGGCCGGCGGCATTGTGATGTGCGGCGGCATCATCGCGTGGTACGAGTGGCTGTTCCGCCACAGCAGCCGGCGCGTGATGGACTATTTCGATGACCTGCTGCTGCTAAGCGAAACCGGCGCCTGAGGCGCCGGTTCCTGTGCTAGTGGGGAGGCTGCTACTTGTTGAGAATGCTGACGCGGTAGGCGTTCTCGATGCTCAGCGCCGCAAAGGCCGCGTCGTAAACTTTGCCGTAAAGCTTGTCGTACAGGCTGGTCGGGGCATAGCTGCCGTCGTCCAGCTGGTTCGTCAACAGCGCCTTCTTGAAGGCGTCATACCATTCGTTGGAGCGCCGCCCGTTGCGCTGCAGGTTCAGCGCCTGGGTCATGCTGCCGAAGAACAGGAAGCGCGGGTCCGCGTTGTCGGTCTTGGGGATGTCATCACCCATCGGCGCGAACGAGGGCATCTCGCGGTTCACCTTTGCCACCAGCGCCTTGCAACGCTCCTGGTAGCCGGCCTCGACCGCGAACAGGCTGAGCGCGCTGGCGGCGGCAGTCGGCAGCAGTTCGGTCTGCGCCAGCACCTGCGCGTCGTCGTGCAGCGCCTTTGTCGGGCTGTTGGTTGCCTCCTGGAACCAGGAAAGGAACGCACTGATGCGCTCCTGCGGCAGGTCGATCGGCGGCACCTGCACGTTGCGCGCCGTCGCCAGCGCCATGTAGGCCCACACGCTTGAAATCAGGCTGGCGTCGCGCCCGATCAGCATCGGGAAGCCGTCGGTGCCCTTGGCCTTCACGTTGCACAGCCAGCGGCAGGCCTGGCGCAGCGGCTCGCGCAGGCGTTGGGCGCGGGTCAAGCCGAAGTCTTCCGCCAGGGCCAGTGTGGCCATGGCGTGGATCATCACGTTGCCCTTTTCGGCGGGGCCGATCTGGCCGGTTGCTGCCTGCTTGCTGAGGATCCAGCTGACGGCGCGGCGTACAGTGAAGTCGTAGCCGAGCGGTGATTTCTCGCTGCTGTGCCCGTCGCCCAGGAACGCCAGCACCGCGGCGCTGGTCATTTCGAGTTTTTGGACCGTCTGCAGCTCGGGATCGGTCGGCTTGACGCCGGCCTCGACGTAGCCCCAGCTTCCGTCCTGCAACTGGTGGCGCTGCAGCCAGGCGAGCGTTTCGCCCAGTGATTCGTACAGCTCATTGCTGCCGAGGTAGTCGACCTTCTGCTCGCGCGGCAAGCCACGCAGGCGGAAGTAGCTCGAGGCGTTGTCGCGCATCTGCTCGGCCAGGACCTGCTCATTGAAACTGTTGTCGCGCTCGGGCGGCGGGGGCTCGACGTCGGTGCGGTTGGAAATGTCGCGGTCCGGTTGCCGGTTGCCGTCAAGCCCGAGCGGCGGCTGCGCGTCCGCCGAGGACCAGTCGCCTTCGTTCGGGAACGGCAAGCTGTTTTCGCGCCCGCTGGGGGTGCGCATCTCGGCTTCCGGCAGGTCGCGATCCGGGAGGGCCGGCGGCACGAAGTTCGTCGCCTCGCCTTTGGCCACGTACGGCTTGGCCACAATTCCCTGAGGGTTCACGAAGATGAACAGCATGATCACGATGGCCACCGCGTGCAGCGTCATCGTCACCGCGACCGAGCGGCGGCCGCCCTTCCAGCCGCGGCTGATCTCGCGCCCGAACTGGTACTCGTTGACGTCCACGCGCTTGGGCGTCTCACGCGGCGCGCGGCGGCTGTTGACCAGGATCTTCTTGAACAGGCGGCGGCGGAACGAATCCGACGCGTCCACCTTCGGCAGCCCGGCGGAAGGCAACACCGGCGTCGCGGTCTCGGCGGCGGGCTGCTCGGCCTGGGCCTCCACCAGTGCAACCTTCAGGCGGCGCTCGAAACCGGCGCGCACGTCAAGCTGCGGCAGGCTGCCCACCAGCGCGCGCTGCGAGAACTCTTCGCGCAAGGCCGCGGCGAACTCGGGGCGCACGTCCAGCATCGGCAATGAGCCGACCAGCGCGCGCACGGCGAACTCTTCGCGCAGCTCGCGAATCCAGCCCGGGCGCGCCTTGATGAACGGCAGTGAGTCGACCCTCGCCCGCGCGCCGAACTCCGCGTGCAGGGCCTCAAGAAAGCTGTCGGCCACGGCCAGCATCGGCAGGCTGGCGGCAATGGCGCGAACGGCGAACTCGACGCGCAGGGCACTCAGGTACTCCGGCGTCGCGGCGATCCGCGGGATCAGCCCGGCCCAGCCGCGCGCCTGGAACTCATGGCGCACGTCGCGGATGAACTCTTCGCGCGGCTCGGTCAACGGGATGTCCGCGGCCGGTGTGTCCTTGGCGTTGGGCGTGCCCTGCTGCGGCTTCAGGTTCGGCATGCTGCGCAGGACGGCGTAGGTGCGGCGCAGGCGCTCGAACTGCCGGAACAGCGCGTCGTCATGTTCGAGGCGCGTGCGGACTTCCGCCATGGCGGGCTCGTCGAGCTCGCCGCGCAGGAAATCAACCAGTAGTCCGAAGTCAGCGCTCATCGTAAGGGGCTGTCTCTTTCGCTTTCACCCGTTTCATCGGCGGGCGTGTCAGGCCGGCTGGTCCAAAACGTCACAATCTGCCGGGAACCAGCTTCGGCAACATGTCTTAGAACGGGGCGGGGCAGGTTCGGTTCACCGTAATCACCGGGATTTCACCACAGTTTCGGAGCCAATTCGGCTCGCACAGAGCGCACAAACCGGCGGGTCGCTAACTACCTTACTCACAATGACTTAGGACGACAGTTCAGAACCTGATAGGTGCGCCGGAGTTTCTCGAATTCTTCAAACAATTCGGGCTCGTTTTCGAGCCGTCGTCGCAGCGTGTTCACGTCCTCGTCGTCCAATTCGCCGTGCAGAAAATCCACCAGCAATCCGAAGTCTTCTTCCATTGCGCACCC
>JAGQRI010000205.1 GCA_020425515.1 Planctomycetota bacterium
CGCTAGGGAATCTTGATGGTCTTGCCGGCAACGAGCTTCACGCCGGGGTTGGCTTTCTGCAGGTCGTCGGTGCTGAGCTTGCGATCCTTGAAGACGACATAGGCGATCTTCCACCACGAATCGCCGTCCTGGACTTCGTATTCTGTAGCGCCGGCCGCGGGCGCGTTGGACTTCTTCGATTCCGTGTGCGCGGGCGGGACGCCTTCCTTCAGCGCTTCCTTGCTGGGCGGGACGCGCAGCACCTCACCGGGACGCAGCACCTTGCCCTTGTTGGCGTTCATAATGTCCGACGAAGACAGCCCGCGGTCCTTGAACACCACGTGCGCCAGCTTCCACCACGAGTCGCCGTCCTGCACCGTGTAGTCGGTCCATGAAGACGTCACGCCCGGCTGCTCTTCCGGCTGCCTGTCCGGCGCGCTGGTCTGCACCGGCTTGATGTCGAAATTCGGCCCCGTGTCTTCCGGGATCTCGATGCGTTCGATTTCCGGCGAGCCCATGCGCGCGTCGATGACCTCGGCCGCAAGCTCGTCCTTGGTGGATTCATCAACCGCGACGCGGGCGTGGCTCAACACCTGGTCCCAGATCAGCCCGAGGCCCAGGCTGAGGATGCTTGCAACGAAAATGGCGATCTTCACTCCGCGGTCCATGATTCCTCCTTTGCCGATACTGCCGGCCTATCGTGTGTCGGCAGAAGGGCGCCGCAACTTGAGCCGAACGCAAACGCCGCTACAAAGGGCCCATGAAATACGCATCGGCAAACATCCCCGCCTGCCCGGGCGAAATGAAGTCCGCCAATGAGGACTTCCGCGTCTTCGAGGTGCCGCTGTACGAGTTCAGCGGCCAGGGCGACCACACGCTGGTCCACATCGAGAAAGCAGGCATCAGCACGTTCGAGGCGCTGCGCCGCATCTGCCGCGAGCTGAAGTTCAAGGAGAGGGACGTCGGCTACGCCGGGCTGAAAGATGCGCAGGGCGTCACGCGCCAGTGGTTCAGCTTCGAGCACACCGACCCGGAGAATTTCCTGGCGCTGAACGTGCCGAAGCTGAAGGTTCTTGAAGTCACCAGACACGGCAACAAGCTCAAGCGCGGCCACCTGAAAGCCAACCGTTTCGAGGTCGTATTGCGCGAAGTGGACGAGACGAACGTCCCCCACGCACGCGCGACGCTGGAGCTGCTGGCCAAACGCGGCGTGCCCAACTGGTACGACACCCAGCGCTTCGGGCGCCGCGGCGAAAACCCCACGGCCGGCTTGGCCATCCTGCGCGGCGACATGGAAGCGTACTTCCAGTCGGTGCTCGGCGGCCCGGAAAACGAGCCGGACCCGGCGGTCCGCGCCGCCCGCGAAGCCTACGCCGACGGCAAGCTGGAAGAATCGATGCAACTGTGGCCTTCGCGCGCCAACCAGGAGCGCTCCGCCCTGCGCGCCGTGATGAAGGACGGCCCGAGCTGGAAGGCGCTGCGCAAGCTGCCGCAGAAGCTGAAGCTGCTTCAGGTGTCGAGCGTGCAGTCGCTGCTGTTCAACCGGGTGCTGGACGCGCGCTTTGACGAATACGACCGCGTCTGGGACGGCGACATCTGCCGCCTCGAGAACGGTGCGGACTTTCTGGTCGAGCAGGCCGCCGCCGAGCAACCCCGCTGCGAAGCGCTCGAAATCTCCCCCACCGGCCCGATCTTCGGGCACAAGATGCGCAACCCCGCCGGGCGCGAACTGGAACTGGAAACGGGCATCCTGGAGCAGGCCGGACTGACGCCGGAGATGTGGGAGATCGGCAAGGGGCTAAGCCAGAAGGGCGACCGCCGCCCGTTCCGGTTTATCGCGAGTGAAGTGGACGCGAAGTACGACGCAGATGCGCGCGCACTGACGCTCGGCTTCACGCTGCCGAAGGGTTGCTACGCGACCGTGCTGCTGAAGGAAATCACCAAGTCCGGCGAGGACCTTGCGTTTTCGCCGCAAACCCGTTGAGGTAGTCGTATGAAGATCGTGCAGTTTGTCTGCTGTCTTGCCCTGCTGGCCCCCGTGGGCTGCGCGGGACACCAGGGACAGCAAACCCGGAATACGAAAAAGGAAACCGCATTGGAAACGCTTCGCAAGGACATCGCAGACGTGGCCGCGCGCAACGAGCGCGACGCCGACGAAATTGAAGTGCAGCACCTGCTGGTCGCGCACAAGGACGCCGGCATCGGCGGCGTGACCCGCAGCAAGGAAGAAGCCGAGCAGCTCACGGCCGAGCTGTACGAGAAAATCCGCAACGGCGCGGACTTCGACGCGCTGGTCAAGGAGTACACCGACGACGCCCACCCGGGCATCTACGGCATGACCATGACCGGCAGCGGCGACCGCAGCCGCAACGTCTACCCGCGCAACGGCATGGTCGCGGCCTTCGGCGACGTGGGCTGGCGGCTCGACGTCGGCGAAGTCGGCGTGGCGCCCTTCGACGCCCGCACCAGCCCCTACGGCTGGCACATCATCAAGCGCACGAAATGAAGCGACCCGCATTCTTCAGCCTGCTTGCCGCCTGCAGCCTTCTGGTTGCGGGCGGCTTGCTGGCCGTCGCGTGCAACGACGGCATCAACCACCCGCCGCCGCCGGTTTCGAACAGCGAAGTGCACGAGTACTCCGACATCGAACGCAAGTTCCTCGACGACGCGCTGGAGCTGCAAATGCGCGACGAGCAGGACGTCGAGAAGATCACCATCCAGTACGTGCTGATCGCCAACGGCATCATCAACGCCACCGGCAGCAAGCCGGAGCTGTCACTGCCCGAATCGCTGACCAAGGCCGCCGAGGTCTACCAGGAAGCGCTGAAGGGCGCCGACTTCGACAAGCTGGTCCTGACCCACAGCTACGGGCGGCTCGAACGCGGCCAGCGCCCGGGCACCTGGACGCTCTACCGCACGAAGTTGCTCCCGAACCTGGGACCGGCCACTTTCCTGCGCAC
>JAGQRI010000021.1 GCA_020425515.1 Planctomycetota bacterium
CGGCGCGCGCAGGGCTTGCTGGGAAAGCAGACAGGCATCCTCGACAGCTACCTCACCGGCTGGTTCCACGAAAATGCGCCCCTGGGCGGCAAGCCGTTCGGCACCGGCGCGCTGATCTGCTACGAGTCGATTTCTGATCAGCCCGCGGCCGCGTACCGCCTCGGCATGATCCATCGCGCCGGCGACTTGACCGAGCAGGACGACACCAAGGCCACCGAGTATTTCCTGAGAGCGGCCAATGGCGGCTGCATCCCGGCGATGCTGGAAACCGCGAAGGCGTACCACGACGGCAAGGGCACCGAAGTCGACCAGAAGCTCGCGAAAAAGTGGGCGCAGAAAGCCGCCGACGCCGGTAACGAAGAGGCGAAGAAGCTGCTTGAGGATTGGAAGTAGCGGCCGAAATTCCCGGCAGGCTCTGTATTCGTTGCGCGGGGCTGGCATAACGCCTGCATGGCGGCACCCGTTGACCTACTCGTCCTCAGTGTTCCCGGGCTCAGCGCTCGCATGTTGCGCGAGCATGAAAGCCGGTTGCCGCATCTTCGAAACATAGCGGAGCAGTCAGTCGCGACTGTCGTAGTGCTGGATGAGGCCTCCACCTCGCAACTCGAGGCGGCCCTGATCACCGGCATGCTGCCCGAGTTCCTGGGCGCGCACGGCGGCGGCGTGGGTGAAGCGCGCGGGCGTCCGTTCTGGCAGAAGGCCGGTGCCGATGCGCAGGTGCAGATGCAGCATCCACTGCCGCCTGACTGGCGTGCCTTCGCGAAGTCGCCACGGCTCGATTGGCGAACCCTTCCTCTGTTACTGGAAGCAGCCGATCCGACAGCGGCACTGACCGAACTGGATGCCGTGGTGGGGGACGTTCCCGCTGAACGCCCGTTGGTTGTGCTGTCGGCGTGGGCACTCGCGGACGGTGTAGCGGCAAGCCAGAAGGCGGCCCCGCTGGATCGACCGGTGCTGCTGGTGCGAGGCTTCGAACAGCCGAAAGAATGCGTGGGCATCCTGGAAATCGCGGGCATGCTCGAGCGCGCCCTGACCGGCGAAAGGCTCACCGATGCGATTTAGCCTGCTGCTGCTGTTGCTGCTTCTGGCGGGTTGCGCGACAACCGGCTCGCGCCTGCCGGCCGACGTCACGCACGACGACCCGATGGTGGTCATGCCGGTGCGCAATCTGGCGGGAGTGCCGTTGAAAGTTCCGTCGATCTACTTCGGCGATGCGGTCGGCAAGGGCGCCGATCTCGAGATCGAAGACGTTGACCTCGCGCTGTTGGCCGAGGCAGCGGTGTACACGCACCTCGACTCGCTGGGCTACCGTGTCGAGCTTCAGCAGAACGCCGGGAAGCTTGCGACCGCGCCCAGGTATGAAATCCACACGGCCATCACCGAACTCGACATGACCGAAGTCCGCCAGACCGGAAAATTCCGCATGGCCATGGTCGTGATGCTGGTCGACGCGCCCGGGCAGTTCGAGGTCGCCCGCGGCGGCGCCCGCGAGGAGTTTCAGTTGCTGGACGTCGCCCCCGATGAGGCCGGCGCGCTGGGTACGCGGCGTTTTATCGAGGGGCGCCTGCAGAGCTTCACGGAGGCGCTGGCGCGGGAAGCGGTCGATAGCGCTGGATTTTGATGGTCAGGACGTCAAACTCACGGGAACGTGTTAGCAAGGGCAAACAGGAGCAGGGATTATGAAGAGTCTGACAGCACTCACCGCCGCTCTCGGCGCCGGGTTGTGCGCGTTTGCGTTTTCTGTCACGCCGGTTCGTGCCGACGTGAACCGGGCACACGGCGACATCCAGAGTTTCCAGGACAAGGAAGAGAAGTTTGACACCCAGGCCGAGCGCAAGGCCGTGCTCGATAAGGCGTGGGCGTACCTCAAAACCATGTACGACAAGCCGGCACCGCGTGAGGATCGGCGGCAGATCCAGGCGGGTTGGGGCCCGAAGTCGATGAACGTGCCCTATACCGCGCTGGTGCTGCAAGGGCTCCTCGGCACCGAGGTCTGGGCCGACGACAACGAAATGATCAAGGCCAGCGTGAACTGGCTGGTGGAGGCGCAGTGGCCGAGCGGCGACTGGAGCTTCATCCCGGGCATGGACCAGGTGAAAGGGATGCAGGCGATCTACATCACCAGCATCGTCGCGCAGCTTTTCGGTGACCTCAACAAAGACGGCGCCTGGAAGGGCAAGCTCAATGATTCGCTGGCCAAGGCGAGCGACTACCTCAAGCAGGCGCAGGTCGGCGCGCCGGACGGTCCCGCCGCGGACTACGACAAGGACAAGTCCGGCTACGGCGGCTGGGCCTACAGCAAGGAAGAACTCGAACGCGGCAAGCCCGCTTCGAACATGAGCACCAGCACCTTCGCCGTTGACGCGTTGCACGCCTGCGGCGTCAAGGAAGACGACCCGATGTGGGAGCGCGCCCTGGTATTCTTCAAGCGCAACCAGAATGCCGGCGAAGTGCAGGACAAGGACTGGCAGGCCACCGACAGCAAAGGGCGCAAGATCAAGCCTGCCGCCAAGGACAGCGAAGACTACGGCGGGGCGACCTACGCCGAGGAATCCAGTTCCGGCACGACCGAGAACGAGGACGGCACGGTTACTTTCGCCAGCTACGGAACCATGACCTACAACCTGCTGCGCGCGTACCTGTTCTCGGGGCTCAAGAAAGACAGCGTGCCAGTGAAGCTGGCGATGGGCTGGATCCAGCGCAACTACACCGTCGAGCGCGTGCCCGGGCTGCGCGACGAGAAGGACTATGAGAAGGGGCTGTACTACTACTACATGAGCATGGGCAAGACGCTGAAGCTGCTCGGTGAAGACACGATTGAGGAACCGGAACGCGGGCTCAAGCACGACTGGCGTGCCGACCTGGTGAAGATTCTCAAGAAGCATCAGGATGAGGACGGCCACTGGGTCAACAGCAACAGCTCATACCAGGAGAACAGCCCGGTACTGTGCACGGCCTACGCACTGGAAGCGCTGCGCAACACGAAGAAGTAGCTGATCAAACACATGGACACAGGCCCGGGGATCGGCCTGACTGACAAGGGAGCATTGAGATGAATCGAATCAAGTTGATGGCGATCTGTGCCCTAGCGGCGGGCGCGTTCGCACTGGCAGCCTGCGGGCCGGCCAACAACGCGTCCACGCCGGCGCCCGGCAACACCGCGGGCAACCAGACCGCCGATGCGGGCAATGACGCCGGGACAGACAACGGCAACAATGCCGGCAACAGCGGCGACAACACGAACACCAACAACGGCAACACCACCGAAAACGGCGGCGACGAACTCGACGCCAAGCGTGAAGCCGTCGAAAAGAAAGCGTGGGACTACCTGAAGGGCATGTACGAGCAGGACGACAACACGCTCGATGAGAACCAGATCGGCGTCCAGGGCAGCTGGGGGCCAAGCACGAAGAACATCCCGTACACCGCGATGGTTCTGCTCAGCGCAGTCGGCACCGACTACCTGAAGCCGGACGACACGATGTTCAAGGACAGCGCCAACTTCCTGCTGGACAGCCAGAACGCCGACGGCTCCTGGAGCTATGCACCGGCCTTCAAAGGGATGCGAGCGCTGTACGTCACCAGCCTGATGGTTCGGCTGTGCGTTGCCCTGAACAAGGCCGACGGTGCCTGGAAGGGCAAGCTCGACGACGCGATTGCCAAGGGGCGTGACTACATCAAACAGTCGCAGGTAGGCAATGGGGACGGCCCCGCGCCTGACTACGACCACAACACGGTCGGCTTTGGCGGTTGGGCGTACAGCAAGGAAGAGATTGGCGACGCCGTCGGCAACAAAGGCAAGCCCGCCTCGAACATGGGCACTTCTACGTTTGCCATTGATGCCTTGCACGCGTGCGGTGTCGGGCCAGAAGACCCGCTGTTCAAGGACGCGCTCGTGTTCCTGAAGCGCAACCAGAATGCGGGCGAGCTTCAGGAAGAAGGCTTCAAGGCCATGTACAAAGGCAAGAACATCAAGATGGCCGACAAGGGCGACCCCAACTACGGCGGTTCGATTTACAGCGAGGAAACCAGCAAGCCCGGCGCCCGCGAGAATGACGACGGTACCGTAACCCTTCTCAGCTACGGGACCATGACCTACAACCTGCTGCGCGACTACCTGTTTGCAGGGCTGAAGAAAGACGACCTTCCGGTCAAGCTCGCCTGGGGATGGATCCAGCGTAACTACACGGTTGAACGCGTGCCCGGCTACGCTCAGGAAGAGAAATACAACCACGGGCTGTACTACTATTACTTCAGCATGGCCCAGACCTTGCAGGCGATGGGTGTGGACACCATCGAAGAGCCGGATCGCGGGCTCAAGCATGACTGGCGCGCGGACCTCGTGGGAGCGCTGGAGAAACGCCAGGGCGAAAATGGAAGCTGGGTCAATCACGACGACGAGTGGCAGGAAAACAGCCCGATGCTGTGCACGCTCTATGCCCTGATTGCTCTGCGGCACACCGACAAGTAGGTCGCCTCACGGAATGAATGAAAACCGGCGCGGTTCTCCGCGCCGGTTTCTATTCCTTGATGCCGCCGGCCCGTTGCCTGGGTACATAGTCTTTCGACTTGCCGCGGGCGATGCTCAGCGTCTGCCAGCGCGCGCCGAGTTGTTCACGCGCGAGCGTCACCATCTGGCCGGTGTGGTAGCTGTAGTGGGCAAGCTGGCGCATGATGGCCTCCATCACGCTCAGTGGCTGGCCGCGGATTTCGACCAGCTTCAGCACGTCGCCCGCCTGCAGCCCGCCGATGGCATCCAGCGTGCACTTCCAGCCGGACTCCCAGAGGCTGCGGACGGATTCGAGGCTTTGCTCGGGCTGCTCAAACTCCAGGTCGCGCTTGCGGCTTTCCTTCTCGCCGTCGCTGGCCAGGAAGTCGGTCCAGCGGGACAACATGTTGCCGTGCAGGTGACGAACGATGATCGCGATACTGTTCGCCTCGGGGTCCGTCTGGCGGAACAATTCGTCCTGCGTCACCTGGGAAAGAACACCGTCGCCCAAGGCCTTTACGGCCTGCATCCGGGCGACGGCATGTTTCAGGAAGCTCTCAGCGGCGTCAGTCATTCCGGCGCGGCCTGCGAACGCGGACCTTCTGAGCGACCGGCTTGCGGCGTCGCCCGAACCACAGGGCCGACACGCCTGCCAATGCCAGCAGCGCCAGCGGCCAGCTTCCGGCGCCGGCGTGCGCGGCGCAGTCGTAGTGGTCCGAGGCGTCGCCGGATTCGTAGTCGAAGAAGTACTTGTCGAAGTGGATCTCGCCGTCGGCGGCGTTGCCGGTTGGTGCGTACAGCGTGATCGTCACCTCGAAGTTACCGTCGTGGTAGGGGACCGCGCTGTCGACCTCGACGTAGTAGCGCGTGATCGGGTCGTGCGCGGTGATGCTGGGATTGACGTCCCAGTCGCCGTCCGTGTCGCGCACGTCTTTGATTTCGTGGTGGTTGTCGTCGAGGATCCGCACCCGGGGCGGCCCGTTGAAGCCGCGCACCAGTACGTCAATGGTCGCGTCGGTACCGGCGCCATAGTCGATGTCTACCGAATAGCGGACGGTTTCGTGGTCGCGCAGATAGACGTCGTCCTGGTATTCGGTGATGAACTCAGCGCTCAGGGGCGCGGCGGCCGTGATCAAAAGACCGGCCAGAAGCAGCAGTGTCCAGCGTGCCATGGCTCGTCTCCTTTACAACAAATCCAGGTGAGCGACCCGGGCGTGAGTATAGCAGATAAACCCGCGCCGACAGAAGAAACGATACTAAGCCGCCTGTTCGTCCATGCTTTCCGGTCAGGAGCGCGGAATTTCAGACGCGGCGGTGCCTTCGTAAGTCTTTGGGTCAGCGGGGTTTGACTCGCTGACGCCCAGCAATTTGAGCATCGCCTGCTCGGGCAGTCCGCGCTCGATGGCGACAAGCTGTCCGTCCTGGAACTTCGCGACGAAGCTGTGCGCCTGGAAGCCGGCAGGCAGGGCGTCTGCTACTTCCTCGGGCACCCAGCCGTGATAGGCGCAAGCGACGACGATCTTGTTGTCCTCGACGGCCTGCTTCACGGCTTCAGTCTTTTCCATGCGCTGAACCAGCGACGGGCAGGTCCATCAGTTAGGTGAGTGGTCGACGACGACGAACAACGGCAAGCCGCCGGTTTCGGCAAGCTCGCGGGCGGACTCGTACTCGCCGGTGATGCGTCCTTCCGCCTGCGGCAACTCGCGGAACCAGAGCGAGTATGCGGCTGCACCGGCCAGCACCAGCAAAGGCAGAAGATAGGGCAGGTTTTTGAGTAGTTTGTTCACGTCACTGAAACGGACGAACGCGCCCCGGTATTCGCGGAATCGCCTAGCGTTTCTTGCGCCTGGCGGGGGAGAGCGTGCTCGCGTGCGTGAAGCTGGCATCCACCCAGCGTGAGAGTTGCTTCGCAGTCTTGAGCGCGTCCATGCTGACTTTGACCCAGCCCTTCTGCTCCTTGCCGTCGAACTGGAACGGCGTGCAGTGTTTGAGCTCGAGGTGCTTGCGGAGCGCGTCTTCGGTGCACAGGGCGATCAGCCCGCCATCTACGGCGCCGATGAAAGGATGGCCGTTCACGACACATACGCGACCGCCGTAGAGGTTCTTTTCAGACCACCCGTCCTTGCGCTCCAGGGCGTCAAGCATCCGTTCAAATAAGCGCTCGTCATACCCCATGGGGTTTCTCCGGATGCTTTAGCGGTACGGGTTTCCCGGCCGGTTCTGGTTGGTGTCGAAGGGTGGGAACTCTTCGTCGTCGGGATTGCCGCCGAGGAACGGGGCGTCTTTCCTGGGCTCAAGGAATTCAGTGTTGTCGGTCAGCCGTTCGCCGCCGGCGTATGAGTTCCCGCCGCCGACGCCGGGATGCATTCCAGTGCCGGGTGTCGGCGGCGGCGCGTTGTATCCGAGCGTCTGCGGCGCGCCGTCATTCAGGTAGCCCTGCCCCGCCTGTGGTTGCGCCGGGCCTGCCAGGTAGCCCTGACCCGGTTGCTGCGGTGCGGGACCGCCGTAGTTGCCGGGTGGCGGTGAGCCGTAACCGCCGGGTGGCGGAGCGCCCGGTTGCTGCGGTGGCCCCTGTTGCGGCTGCGGTTGCCAGTCCATCTGTACCTGGCGCGGCGTCTTGTCACGAGTGCTCCATACGAACCAGCCGACGGCGCCCGCGAAAAGCACGCCTGCGCCGAGGATGAACCAGACCCACCAGTTCGACTCACCGCTCGTTGAAGATGAAGTGTTGGGTGCAACGGGAGTCGCCTGCAAGGCGCTCTGGATGACGCCCGAGTTCAGGTTGGCCGGGTGCCCTTCCCAGATCACGGTACCGACCGCGTTGATCAGGCAGGCATAGGGGATTGAGTCCGTGCCGTACAGCCCGGTCACTCCCTGCGCGCGTGCAACGGGGTAGTCCATCTCATTGCGCTTGATGAACGGCTCGATGGTGCCGGCCGGCTCGTCGCTGACGGAGATGATGTTCAAGCCCTGCGGCATGTAGACGCTGTTGAGTTCGCGCATGTGCGGGATCATTTGCTTGCATGGTCCGCACCACGTCGCCCAGCACTCGAGCAGCACGACGGAGCCGCGATAGTCGCTGAGTCGGCTTTTGTCCGGCGGGGCGTTCCAGGTTTTGTCGAACATGAAGTCGGGCGCGGCGTCGCCGACGTTGATCGCCCAGGCGGCGCTGCCCACAAGGGAAGCGATGATGGCTAGCAATACGGATCGAATGGCAGGCATGACTCGGTCAACTCCGGTCGAATCGCGTCGCCGGATATTGTAGCAAAACCGTTCACTTGCGTCTCAGGGTGGGATCGTGCCGCACACCGGCAAGTAGTCGGCGCACCTCTATTGCTCCCACGGCGGCTTCTCGTGCGGCTTTACTTGGCGTACCGGAGGTGGGCGATTCTTGCCGGGCGGCTGGGCCGGGCCCTGCGCGGGCGCGTAGGTTTGCGGGTACATTGGCTGTGTCGCCGGACTGCGTCTGCGACGCGCAATGATAATGACACCGGCGACCGCCCCAATGACAACAACCAGTGTGCTGATACCGCCGACAAGCCGGCCGAGTCTCTCACTTGTACTCAGCCAGTTCGACTCGCCTTTCAGGCTGTCCAGTACGTAGCGCAGGTATCCCCGCAGCTGGGGCTCGGTTTCCACGGGGCCCGCTACGTGGATCTGGATCGCTTCCGGCACCAGCGGCACCTGTGCGGACACGGTCGCTATCTGGATGCCGTTCCGCACCATGTGCACTACCAGCACGTTGATGTCGAAAGACTTCCATTTCGCTTCTTCGACTTTAGCGTGTGAGCCAGGCGGCAACCCGGGAATCTTGGCGACGTCGAGACGTTCGCGTCCAATGACCCCGCCAAGGTGCTCGATGCCGATGAGAGTGTCGGGCTGATCGTCGGTGAGGTCGCCCTTGTAGAAGGCGTGGATGGTCTTGATGCTGATTAGCGGTTGGTCTGCCGGCCAGGCTTGAAAGCCGGGTGGCAACTCGGCGTCGAAGTTGTAGTGTCGGTCATGAATCGCGGCAGCGCTGGATGCGACCGGGCAAAGCACAAGCAGGCAAATCAGCCAGATTCGCATGACGGTACCTCCGCAGTGGGAACGCAGGAATGATACAGCATACGACAATCCCGGTCCAATTGCTCAGGTTTGCAGCACGCCTGTTTTGTATTCGGGCAGGTCGGCGTTGTTGGCAGACATGGCGATGGCCTGGATCAGGCAGTCGCGGGTTTCCTCGGGCTCGATGATCGCGTCGAGCCACAACCGCGCCGCGCCGTAGGCCGGGTGCATGGCGTCGGTGTAGCGCTGCTTGATGTCGTCCAGCAGCGCTTTCTTTTCTTCGTCACTGACTTCCTTGCCCTGCGCCTTCATCTTGCTGATCTGCAGCGTCAGCAGCGTATTGCTGGCCGCCTCGCCACCCATCACGGCGTAGCGTGCCGAAGGCCACGCCGCGATGTACCGCGGGCGATAGGCGCGTCCGCACATGGCGTAGTGCCCGGCGCCGAAGCTGCCGCCGACGATGATGCTGAACTTCGGCACAACGCTGTTGGCCATCGCGTTCACCATTTTCGCGCCCTTGCGGATGATGCCGTTGTGCTCGGATTCCGGGCCGACCATGAAGCCGTTGACGTCGTGCAGGAACACCAGCGGTACGCCAATCTGGTTGCAGTCCATGATGAAGCGCGCGGCTTTGTCGGCGGCATCGTGATAGATCACGCCGCCGGTTTCCCACGGCTTGTCCTTGTGGCGGATCGTGTCCTTCTGGTTCGCGACGATGCCCACCGCCCAGCCGCCGATGCGCGCGTAGCCGCACAGCAGCGTCTTGCCGTAGTCAGGCTTGTACTCGTTGAAGATCGAGCCGTCGACGATGCGCGCAATCACGTCGCGCATCTCGTAGCCCGCGTATGGATTGGCCGGGATGATGCCGCGCAGCTCACTGGGGTCGTACGCGGGCGGCCTTGCTTCTTCCTTATTGAAGGGCGCCTTCGGCGTGTCCTTGAACATGCCGACAATGCTGCGGATCTTTTCGATGCATGTTGCGTCATCCTTGCAGACGTAGTCGGCCGTGCCGGAGACTTCAGCGTGCACGCGCGAGCCGCCAATTTCGTCGTTCGTGACGTCGCCCGCGGTGGTCTTGGCAGCCTTCGCCAGTGCCGCTGCCGCGAGGTACATGCCGCTGCCTTCGGTCATCAGAACATGGTCACACAGCACCGGCAGGTAGGCGCCGCCCGCGACACACAACCCCATCACCGCGCTGACCTGCGGAATGCCCATGGCGGTGATGCGCGCGGCGTAGTCGAAGACCTTGCCGAAGTCGTCCTTGTCCGGGAACACCTCGTCCTGCAGCGGCAGGAACACGCCCGCGCTGTCCACCAGGTAGATCAGCGGCAGATGGTTTTCCATCGCGACACGTTGCGCGCGCAGAACTTTCTTGCTGGTCATCGGGCAGAACGCGCCGGCCTTGATGGTTCCGTCGTTGGCGACAACCATGACGTCGCGCCCCTGCACCTTCCCGACGCCGGTGATCACATTCGCGCTGGGGATGCCCCATTCGTCGTACATGCCCTGGCCGGCATAGAGCCCGTACTCCAGAAACGGCGTGCCTTCATCCAGCAAGTCGCCGACGCGCTCGCGCGGCGGGAGTTGACCCTTGGCTTCTTTCTTGGCGATGGCTTTCGCCCCGCCGCCCATGCGCAGACGATCGGCGCTTTCGCGGTGCTTGGTCACCAGTGCGTCCATGGCCTCGACGTTCTTCGCCCAGTCGTCGGAATCCATGCGCGCCTTGCTGACCTTGTTCGGGATCCGGTCAGGGGGCAACTCGAACTTCTTCGCCTTCTCAGCCTGCTTTTCTGACATCACTGCCTTTCATCGGGTCGCGCCGAATATAGCGGCGCAGCCCGCAGTGACAACGAGGCTGAGTCCCCCGCTCGCATTCCGGGCGGCGGCGCGTATTCTGTTGCCGTGGTTTGAGGACTTGGCATGGCAGGCGAGACGGCACCCGTGGGCGCGCCGCTGATCGAACAGGACGCTGAGTACCTGTCCGAGTTGCTGCGCCGCCACGGCATCACCGCACGCCTTTCCCGTACAACCGACGCCGGCGCCACAGGCCGCACCTGGCAGGTCACCGTCGCTTCGTCCCGTCGGGCCGAAGCTTTGGCCGTGCGCGCCAACGAATTCAACGAGCCGCGGCTTGGCGAGAAACCCAGGCCGATGTCGAAGGCCCGGCGTCGCTGGGGGCGCGCCGCGTTCCTGGGTGTGGCCGGGCTGCTGATGGGCTTGCGAGTGGGTGTGAAGCTGCGTGGCGGGCCGGTAGTGACCGTGCTGGTGGCGGCCGGTCTGTGCCTGCTGGCGGTAGCGGCCAGCATGCTGCTTACGGGCACGCCGAAGAATGTGGAAGAGACGAGCGTCGAGACGCCCGCGGAAGAACCTGAAGACAAGAAGCAGCCGGCCCTGACTGAGGACGCGACATGAACTTATCGATCACGGAAATCCTGGCGATCATCGCCATCGGGCTGGTGCTGTTCGGAGGCAAACTGCCGGACGTCGCCCGCAACCTCGGTGTGACGCTGAAAGAGTTCAAAGAAGGCATGCACGACCAGGGCGACTCCGACGACGATGATCAGGAACCCGAAAGAATCATCGACCAGTACGAAACGCCCGAGCCCGACCAGCAGGATCAGGACAAAGAAGACCAATCCTGAAAACTAGCTCACCGTGATGCTGAGCTGGCGGGTGGCGGTGTTGCCCGCGGAATCTGTTACCTGGATCGTGAATGTTTCCGTGCCGGTAGCTGCGGCGGTGCCGCTAATGGTGGTGTAGCCGTTGTCGGGTACGGCGTCGGTTGACTGGATCGGTGCGCCGGCCTGTGCCGCCAACTCGGTCGTGGTGTACAGCTTCGTGCCGTCGGCGCTGTAGCAGATCGCTTCGTACTGCTGCCCGCCGGGCACGCTCACGCTGCTGCCGGCCTGGTTGAAAAGGTCGTCGAAGCTGCCGCCCGCGGGTACGGCGTACTCGCGCGCACTGGAATAGCCGCGCAGGATGATGCGCCGCCCGTCGCGGCTGGAATCCCCGCCGGTCAGCGTCACAATGAACGTTCCGCTGGCGGTCACCGACGTCAGCGTGACCGGGTTGCTTGACGTCCAGGCGGTGTCCAGCGGCATCGGGAACTTGTGCACCCGCGGCGTGCCCGTGCCGACCTTTTCAACGAGATAGGGCGTGCCGGTTGCCCAGTCGCACAGGATCGTCTCGCAGTTCTGGCTGCCGCCAGGATACGTGAACCAGAACTCGTCGTGCGCGACGTTGATGGATGCGCCGGGCGTGGCCGGCACCGTCGGCTCCATCACCCGGTAGATACGACAGTTCGTGCGGGTGCTGCTGTTGTCGCCGACGTCGGCGAGGTACAGGTAATCGTTTCCGCCGGGGCCAGGACCGATGGCGATATCTTCCCAGTCCTGGGCGCCGGCGCTGATGTTGTATTCCTGCAGCAGGTTGCCGGCGGCGTCTATCGCGTAAAAGTCAGGCCCTGCGCCGGAGTCATCGTGAACCCAGAACACGCCGGGCTGGCCGGCGCTGGCGACGATGCCGGAGACCTCGCCGAGCTTGCCGCCGCCTAACGACTGGTCGATGTTCCCTGTGGTCGTGAACGAGCCCCAGCTTAGCGGCACGTCGCGGTGATCCAGCGAAAGCCCCATCGGCAGGCTGCCGCTTGCCAGCGACCACGAGTAGCCCACGCCCGTGCCGCCGGTGGCATATACGTTCTCGCCGTACACCATCCCGTTTGTGCCGTCGGCGAGGGAAGTGGTCGTTATCTGAAGCGTGCCGGTCGGCAGGGTACTGGAAGAGCCGCTGCTGCTGCCATCATCGCCACCATTGCAGGCGGCGAGGGTGAGGCAGAGCAGTGAAAGAGCGATCAGCTTCTTCATCGCGCCAATCTAGCGGAAGGCGCAGCGGGAAGCGCGCTTTGCGGGGAATTGTTTATCGGATTCAGGAACCAGCGTCCGAGTGGTTCTCAAAATCGAAAACACCGGGGACAGTCCCTAACTGCGGGAACAGTCCCCTTAGTGCCTACGACGCGCCTACCTTGTCGCGGCGGATGACGCGGGTTTCGTGGAAGGCCTTCATCGTGGTCGGGTAGATTTCGGTCAGCGCCACGCGGCGTCCCGGCTCCACGATCATGCTCATGTGGTGGCGCTCGATTTCCATCGGGTGCGTTACGCCAAGCGAGCGCGCAATCATCATGACGTCGTGATGGATCGCCTTCATGTAGTTCGCCACGCGCTGGTCCTTGGCCGACGGCACGAGCCCGCGAATCAGCCATGGGTTGTTCGTCGCAACGCCGGTGGGGCAGTGGTTGGTGTCGCACTGCAGCGCCTGGATGCATCCCAGCGCAAACATGAATCCGCGGGCAATGTGCACCAGGTCCGCGCCGAGCCCGAGTGCGATGGCGACTTCCGCGCCGGTGATGCACCGCCCGGAGCCGATGACCATTACCTTCTTGCGCGCGCCGGCCTCGCGCAGGTGGTTGTCGGCGATCACGAGTGCTTCCTGCAGCCCGAGCCCCATGTGGTCGGAAAGCGACATGGGCGCGGCACCCGTGCCGCCCTCGGCGCCGTCGATGGTGATGAAGTCGGGGCCGTCGTCGTGTTCGGCGATGTAGCGCGCGACGTCGCGGATGAATTCCTCGCCGCCGAGCACGGTCTTGAATCCGACCGGCTTGCCGCCCGAAAGCTGACGAAGCTTGTCGACGTACTCCATCAGCGAATCGATGTCGTTGATTTCCTCGTGCCGGTTCGGCGAATGGCAATCCTGGTGCATCGGCACGCCGCGGATTTCGGAGATCTCCTTGCTGATCTTTTCCTTCGGCAGCACGCCGCCCTTGCCCGGCTTGGCACCCTGGGAAAGCTTGATCTCGACGGCCTTGATCTGCGGGTTTTCGCACAGCTTCTTGAATTTCTCCGGGTCGAACTTGCCCTCGCTGTTGCGCACGCCGAACTTGGCAGGCCCGAGCTGGAACATGATGTCGCCGCCGCCCTGCAGGTGGTACGGGCTGCAGCCGCCCTCGCCGGTGTTCATGTAGCCACCGGCAAGTTTCACGCCGCGGCTGAGCGCCAGCACGGCGTTCTTGCTGAGCGAGCC
Organism: Planctomycetota bacterium; assembly: GCA_020425515.1. Taxonomy (GTDB): domain Bacteria; phylum Planctomycetota; class UBA8742; order UBA2392; family UBA2392; genus JACKID01. The sequence continues at coordinate 13,613 of JAGQRI010000021.1, forward strand.
GTAGGACATGCCGGAGACGTTGGCGATGTGCTTGACGCCATACGGTTGATCTCGGTTCGCGCCGAGGATGATGGGGTCGCAATCGTCCGTCGCGTGGACGTCGTAGGTTGGGAAGGCGGACGGGTTGAACTTGATGATGCCGGGTGCGTCGAGATCGAGTTGCGTGCCGAACGGCATGGCGTTCAGTTCGCCTTTTGCGGCACGGTAGGCCCAGGTGCGCTGCAGGCGATTGAAGGGGCGCTCAACCAGGTCACTGGTAACGATGTACTGGCGCAGCGGCGGGCCGAGGGCTTCGAAAAGGTAGCGGAAGCGCCCGAAGAACGGGTAGTTCCGCATGATGGAATGGCTGCGCTGCATGATGTCGATCAGCGTAGTCGTGACGAGCAGCGCGCCGACCACGATCAACACCCAACCCCACCAGGGCAACATAGGAGCCTCCTTTCCGGACGTTCTTAACAGATAACCCCGCGCCTTGAAACAGCGCGGGGTGTGAAGACTTGTGCGGGGCTATTCGTCGTTGCGGACCCGGTGGGACTCCTCGGTGATTGCGGCGCTGACCAGTTTGCTGAACTCTTCAGGCGAAAAGGGGCGGGCCAGGAAGGCGTAGATGCCCATCATGACGGCGCGCTCGAGCTCGTTGGGATGGATCTCGCCGGTGAGCAGGATGATGGGGGTGTTGCGATGCTCGGGGTTCTGGCGGATCAGCCCGATCAGGTCGATGCCGGAGCCGTCGGGCAGGCTGTAGTCGACGATCACGACGTCCGGTGTGTTGAGCTTGAGGACGGACTCGGCGTCTTCGAGGCTCGAAACCCGGTAGCAGGTGGCACCCAGCGCTTTGACCAGCGGGCTGCATTGGGAGTTGTCATGGCTGTCCTCTTCGATGATGAGGACAACGCTCTGGCGGGCGGATTCGTTCATACAACTGGCTCCCACACGTGCCGGGAAGTACGTAATGTTGTCAAAATGTCCAGTTAAGTCCAGCGGGAGAGAGCCGAATCATCCCGGTGTGACTTTCAGCGACATTTGAAGTTTCAAGCCCGATTTTACCGCCTTCGGAGGTAACGGGTTCCCCTCGCAACGCGCTAGTTTTCCACAATCATTTTATCCCACGGATTCAGCTTAAACCAATCAGTACGTAAGAAAAATGAAGAACCCAAATCAGACTACCCGGGAAGGCAAGAACACCTTCCCGGGTGCCATTTTCGAGTAGCAGGCAATTCATACCGGCCTTGCTTGCACTAATTGCAACTCGTTAGTGATCGAACGAAGTTGGCCCGGCGACAAGGCCTGGCGACGGTCGCATAACGCGTTTTCCCGGCACGGGTGCATCTCCACGATCACACCATCCGCGCCGACCGCATGCGCGGCCCGGCACAACGGCGCGATCAACTCGTCGCGCCCGGCCGCGTGGCTCGGGTCGACGATCACCGGCAGGTGAGTCAGCTCACGCAGAGCGGCGACACTTGACAGGTCAAGTGTATTGCGGGTCTCGCGCTCGAAGGTGCGCAGTCCGCGCTCGCAAAGGATCACGTTCGGGTTGCCTTCCAGCAGGATGTACTCGGCAGCGCACAACCACTCGCGAATAGTCGCCGAGGGC
>JAGQRI010000206.1 GCA_020425515.1 Planctomycetota bacterium
TTGCCCGACTTGAACTTGCTCTTCCAGCCGAAGCCCTGGTCTTCGAGCGCCGCGGCTTCGGGCTCGGGACCGACGTTGTCGGCGGGGCCGGCGCCGTGGGTCTTGCCGAAGCTGTGACCGCCGGCGATCAGCGCGACGGTTTCCTCGTCGTTCATCGCCATGCGTTTGAACGTCTCGCGAATGTCGTGCGCGGCCGCGATCGGGTCCGGCTTGCCGTTGGGACCTTCCGGGTTGACGTAAATCAACCCCATCTGGACCGCGGCCAGCGGGTTGTCGAGTTCGCGCTCGCCGCTGTAGCGCTTGTCATCCAGCCACGCGCCTTCGGGGCCCCAGAACACGCTTTCGTCCGGCTCCCACACGTCTTCGCGTCCGCCGCCGTAGCCGAAGGTCTTGAAGCCCATCGAATCGAGCGCCACGTTGCCCGCGAGCACCAGCAGGTCCGCCCAGGAAATCTTGCGCCCGTACTTCTGCTTGACCGGCCAGAGCAACCGGCGCGCCTTATCGAGGTTGGCGTTGTCAGGCCAACTGTTGGTCGGCGCGAAACGCTGCTGACCCTCGCCCGCGCCGCCGCGACCGTCGCCGATGCGGTACGTGCCCGCGGCGTGCCACGACATGCGGATGAAAAGCGGGCCGTAGTGCCCGAAATCGGCCGGCCACCAGTCCTGCGAGTCAGTCATCAACGCTTCGAGGTCCTTGCGGACGGCGTCGAGATCGAGGCTCTTGAACTCGCTCGCGTAGTCGAAGTCCTCACCCATCGGGTTGGACCTGTTCGAGTTCTGGCGCAAGACCCCGAGGTCGAGCTGGTTCGGCCACCAGTCACGGTTCGACATGGCCGCGGCGGGCTTGTTGCCCGTCGATGGATCACTCATTTTGTTCTCCTGTTAACTGCGTCTTCGCCCGAAGTGTCGTCGTAAGGAATCGTAATCTTCCCGGCAGGTTAAACGATGGTTTTTCATAATCATTCCAAAAACAGGTTAAGGGTGTTTTCTGACATTCCCCATTGTTTTGAAACAAAGTGTGCTACCATGACGTTTGTCAGATGATGCAGCCCAAAGTAGTGGCTGCCTGATACATCCTCCGACGGTTACACGCGTCATGCTCGGCCGGAAGCTCTTCCGGCGCTATGCCCCGAGATTTTGTCGCTAGTTCCCCTCGGGCATGAGCCGGCCCCTGAGGCCGCTCCGAAAGTAGAATTGAATGACTGATAGTTTCGACGCCTTGTCGCTCGACAAGGCACTCCTTCGTGCATTGGAGCATGAAGGCTACACGCGACCGACTGAGATCCAGTCCCTCGCCATCCCCCACGCGCTGGCCGGCAAAGACGTCCTCGCCATCGCACCAACCGGCACCGGCAAGACCGCTGCCTTTACACTGCCCACTCTGCAGAAGCTGGCCAAGGGACAACGCGGCGGCATCCGCGCGCTGGTCCTGACGCCGACACGCGAGTTGGCCTTGCAGGTTGAGGAAGCCCTCAGCGCCTACGGGCGACACATGCCGCTGACCAGCGGCGTGATCATGGGCGGCGTCAACGAGAACCCGCAGATCAAGATGCTCAAGCGCGGCGTGGACATCCTCGTCGCGACCCCGGGGCGCCTGCTGGACCTGATGCAGCGGAACTTCGTGAAGCTGGACAAGGTCGAGGTGCTCGTGCTCGATGAAGCCGACCGCATGCTCGACATGGGTTTCATCCACGACGTTCGCAAGATCTGCAACCGGGTGCCGCAGAAGCGCCAGACGCTGTTCTTCAGCGCGACGATGCCGGCCGCCGTGGCCGAGCTCGCCAATACGCTGTGCAAGGACCCGGCCCGCGTGGACGTCGACCCGACGCCCATCGGCCGACCGCAGATCGAGCAGAAGGTGATGTTCGTCGATCAGCGCAAGAAGCAGGAGCTGTTGACGCACATCCTCAAGGACGAACACGACGCCATGGTGCTCGTGTTCTCGCGCACCAAGCACCGCGCGGACCGCATCGTGAAGAGCCTGCAGAAGGCACGCATCCGCGCCGGAGCAATCCACAGCAACAAGACCCAGGGTGCGCGCCAGCGTGCACTGGCCGACTTCGCGGAGGGTCGCACGCGCGTCCTGGTGGCGACGGACATCGCGGCGCGCGGCATTGACGTCGACGGCATCACCCACGTGATCAACTTCGACCTCAGTGACGAGCCGGAAAACCACGTCCACCGTATCGGTCGCACGGCGCGCGCGGGTGCAAGCGGCGTAGCGATCAGCTTCTGCGACCGCGAAGAGCTGAAGAAGCTCGCGGCGATCGAGAAGGCCAACGACACGGCCCTGACCCACGACGACAGCCACCCGTTCCACAACGGGGCGGACGCCCAGGCCTACATCGCCCAGGTAACAGCCCAGCCAAAGAAGGCCAAGACCGGACGAGGCGGCTGGCCCAAGCCAAGACGCCGCGGACGCAAGACACGCCGCAACGCCATGCGCTAGAGACTGCGGACGTCCTGACTGCACCAAAACACAGAGCCCATCGTGCAAACGATGGGCTTCTGCGTTCCGGACCCGCGTGGACTCACCACAGTGGGCACAGAGCAAGTACCGAAGTATCTGATAACTCTGTGCCTCCGTGATGAGATCTAGTCGCTCCCGGACGCAGCGCGCTGCGAATACTTGTAGATACGCTTCTTGAGCCAGTAGAGGCCCATCAGGTCGAGCAGTCCGCGGGCGCCGCGCTTTAAATTGCCGTACTTGCTTACGCCGGCGGTTCTGGCGCGGTGCTCGGTCGGGACCTGGGCTACCTTCATTCCCATGAACACGAAGATGGCCGGCATCAGGCGGTGCACGCCGTTGAACTGGGGCAGCATCAAACCGGCCGCCTTCGGGAACGCGCGCAGTGAACAGCCGATGTCCTTGATCCTGTCGCGCAGAAAAAGGTTGCGTACGAAGTACGCGGTGCGGCTGGCGATGCGTCGGTTCAGCTTGTCGTTGCGTTTCTTGCGAATGCCCTGCGCGACATCGGCATCCTTCAGCGCTTCAAGCAAATCGGGAATGCTGGCCGGGTCGTTCTGCCGGTCGCCGTCCAGCGTGACGATCAGGTCGGCCTTGGCGTTCTGGATGCCGGTGATCGTCGCCGCACTCTGCCCGGCGTTCTTTGCGTGGACGATGCAGCGCACCCAGCCGATCTTGTCGCAGGCCGCGGGCGTGCCGTCGGTGCTGCCGTCGTCCACGTAGACCAACTCGAAGGTCTTGCCCGCCGCCTCCATCGCCGCTTTCACTTCATCGGCGAGCGGGCCGACGTTGTCGACCTCGTTGTAGACGGGAATAACGACTGAGACTTCAGGCTTATCCATCTGCGCTTCCATCTGTCCCGGCAACTTCGCCGGGACCACAGGCAGGATTGCCTGTGCCACGCGCCGACTCTTCCTTCGGCTTGCGGTAGATCAACATCAAATTGCGTATCGCGGGGATCGGGTTCAAGGCGTACGCCAGCACGAAAACGGCATCCGGCTTGTAGGCCGCGTAGGCGGTCAGCAGTACGGCGCCAAAAATGCTCATCCACCAGAAGACCGGTGGCAGCACACTTTTGCCCAGTCGCTCGCTGATGATCCACTGCACGGGGAAGCGCAGCGTCCACAGCGCCGTGCCCGCAAACCCGATCGCCAGCCAGAGTGGCGAGGCATCCAGCGTGATGATCTTCTTTTCCTGCGCGGTCAGGTAGGTCGCCACGCCGCCGCTGACCAGCATCACCAGCGCCAGCGGCAACAGCAGCGCCAGCGAACCCAGCGTGCGGCCTTTCTTCGCGAGCATCAGGTTGCGCAGGTACAGGAACAGGTTCAGCGTCGGGCCGATCAGGAATATCGGGTCGCGCGTGAACCAGGCATAAACCAGCAGCAGCAGCGTGCCGAACACCGACAGCCACCAGAAGCTGACCGGCACGACGCTCTGTTTCACTTTCTCGCTGGCGTACCACTGCACGACGATGCGCGCCGTGAACAGCACCTGCCCGGCAATGCCGATGGAACTGAACACCCAGAAGGCGGGCGAAGAACGATCTACGATCAGCAGCGTGTCAACCACGTCGGTCCCATCGAAGGCCAAGCTAATCAGTCTACGCGCGCCCCCGCAATCACCCGCGTTGTGGAAGCGGTGTGCAAAGATATCGTTCAACCATGGAGCAGTCCCCGTCGCGCGACAACCGCCAACTCGCCCTGTTGATGCTGGGCGCGTTCGTGCTGATGTTCGTGCCGGCGCTGTTCTCGCGCGGGCCTTGGCACGTGGACGACCTGCGCTACGTCGAGGCCGCGCGCCAGATGGGCGAGTACGGCGACTACCTCGTCCCGCGGCTCAACGGCGAAGTGTACGGCGAGAAACCGCCCGGCTACTCCTGGGCCGTGGTCGCCGTGCACACGGTAACGCGGGCGGACTACCTCGTTTCCGCGCGCATCGTGGCGGCCCTGACGGCGCTGCTCACCGGGCTGCTGCTGGTTCACCTGGCGCGCGTGCTGTTCGGCAAGCGGGACGTGGGCTGGATCGCGGCCGGTTTCTTCTGGTCGTTCGTGTTCATCCTCGATCGCGGCACGCGCAGTCTGATCGATTCCTTCCTCTATTTTTGGACCACCTTGGGCGTGGTCACGCTCTTGCACGCGGCGCTCGCCGACAACTGGCGCGCACGCCTCGGCTGGATTGCCGCAACCGTCGGCGCGCTCGGCTACGGCTGCATCGTGAAGGGGCCGGTCGCGCTGGCAATCCCGGCGCTGGGCATTCTCGTGCTGGGGCTAACCTGGAAGGGACGCAAGGGGGTTTGCTTCACGGCGCTGCTGGTCGGCGCGCTTGCCGGCGGTTTGCTCACGCTGTTGTGGCTGTGGCTCGCCAGCCGACAGGTCGGCGAGTGGTATCTCGAGCGGCTGCTTTTCAAACAGTCAGCCGGTCGCGCCGTCGAGTCGTTTCACCACGCCGAGCCGGTGTGGTTCTACGTCGGCGTGATCCTGCCGGTCGCGCTGCCGTGGATCGTGTTTCTGCCGGGCGCTGTCCGCGCGGCCTGGAAGATGCGCCACGCGCCGGAGGCACGCGCGGCGCTTGGCGTGCTTGGGTGGGCGGCGGCGATCTTCCTGTTTTTCTCGGTGATCTCAGGCAAGCGTTCCGGCTACGTGCTGCCGTTGTTTCCCCCGCTGGCGCTGGGAATCGCGTGGGGCGTCTCACGCATGCAAGTGCTGCAGGACAGGGTCTGGCTGCGCTGGCCGACACGACTGTTGGGCTGGGTGGCCGTGCTGGCCGGCGTCGCGACGGCAATCGCCGCACTGGTGCTGGCGACCATGCCGCGCTCGTCCATGACCGGGCTGCCCGCCGACGCGCTGCAGGTGATCAACAACATCCCGCTGGCCGGCGTGATCGTGCTGGCCGGCACCGGGGTGATCGCCGCGCTGTGGGCGAGCATGCTGATGCCATTGGTGAAGCGCGGCAGCTCGACGGCGTTGGTGCTGATGATCCCGCTGATCGGGATCTTCCAGGCCTCGATCCACCTGGCCGTGATTCCCGCGATCGATTCTTCGCGCTCGGCCGCCAGCTTCGGCGAGCAGGTCAACGCGCAGTGGAACCGCGACCAGCGCCTCGTGGTGCTGGGCTCACAGAAGGATGGCATCGTTACGTACTACTGCGACGTGCAGAGCGTTGATTCAGTCAGCGACGAAGAGTTGCAGCAGACCACCGGCCCGATCTGGGTCGTCAGCCTGCGCAAGGACTGGGAGCGCCTGCCGCAAGACTTCCGTGCGCCGTTCGCAGAGCGCGCTTCGGCCGACTTCAACAGCAAGGAATATGTCCTCTTCCAGCGCCGATAAAGCCGCGATGCTGACGTTGCGCGTCGCCGTGACCGCGACCTGCATCGGCACGGCCGCGCGCCTGCTGATGTACGGCGGACCGGTGCTGTCGTGGCTTTGGATGCAGCACGGCTGGAGTGAAAACGCCGCCGTGAAACTGGAGTACGCCGCGGCGTTCGGGTTGTTGGCTTGCATTCCGTTCGTGTTCTGGCGGCAGGCCTGGCCGGTGCTGAAGCTGATCGCCGCGTGGCTGCTGCTCAGCACGTTCGCCAGCATGTTCACCGAACCGTGGCACCCCGAGCTCGAGCCTGGCGCGCACGCGGCGCGCTACCTGGCGCCGCTGGCACTGGCGGCGTTCTGCGCGAAGGATGACGAACGCGGCCGAAAGCTCGGCGAGTGGCTGCTGCGTGTCGGTGTCGGCGCGACGTTCATCGCCCATGGCATTGAGGCACTGCTGACCCGGGCACAGTTCATCGACTACCTGATCGGCGGCGCATGGAAGTTGCTGCAAATCGATCTGCCTGAAGGCGCAGCGCGCGGAATCCTGCTGACGATCGGCGTCGTCGATGTGCTGGTCGGCGCGGGCGTCATGCTCCCGAAACGCTGGCGTGTGCTCGCGCTGTGGCTGGCGTTCTGGGGCCTGCTGACGGCTTCCGTGCGCGTGTTGTACCTCGGCTGGGGCAACTGGCCGGAAATGCTAATCCGCGTGACGAACGGTGCGGTGCCGCTTACACTCTTCTTCCTGTGGACCAAGGCGAAACATGCGCAAGCTGAATAACCAACGCACGGCTCTGATCGCGGCCGCCTTTGTGGTCGGTCTGGCCGTGTTGATCGGTGCACTGGTTGCGCCCAAGGGGCTCGGCGCCGCGGACCGCAACCCTGACGGCAGTTACACAGGCACGCAGCTCGAAGGCACCACGCCCGCACAGTGGAGAATGATCTGGGGCAGCGACCCGGCCCACAACGCCACCATGAGCTGGACTACCGCGGCCGACCCGAAATCCAGCGGCGTGTTCTACGACACGCAGTCCCACAACGGCGAGCTGGCAAAGTACGCGCACCACGTGGATGCGAAAACAGGCCGCTACTCCGACGACGAATGGAAGCTCTGGTACAACCACGCCGAGCTGACCGGGTTGAAACCGGACACGACCTACTGGCTGGTGATGGTCAGCGACGGGATCGCCTCGCGCGAGTTTCATTTCAAGACGGCACCGGACGGCGACGCCGAGTTCAAGCTGCTCTACGGTGGCGACTCTCGCAGTGACCGCGACGGGCGCCGCACCATGAACCGGCGCATGCGTACGCTGCTGGAAGAAGACCCGGAGATTCTGGCGCTCGCCCACGGCGGCGACTACGTCCGCGAAGGCGACGAGCTCGAGGACTGGGTTGAGTGGATGACCGACCACGAGCTGACTGTCACCGAAGATGGACGTCTGCTGCCGGTGATCCCCGCGCGCGGCAATCACGAAGCCAGCGGTCCGATCTACGACGAAATCTGGAACACGCCCGGCAAGAAAGACTGCAACTTCTACTCCACGAAGATCGGGGACGAATTCCTGCTGATCACGCTCAACAGCAACATCAGCGCCGGCGGCAACCAGGCCGACTTCCTCGAGACGACGCTCAAGGACAACGCCAAGGTCCGCTGGCAGTGCGCCAACTATCACCGCCCAGCCTACCCGGCGGTAAAGAGCCCGGGCGCCGCGCTGGAACACTGGGTGCCGTTGTTCGAAAAGTACAACCTCGACATCGCCTTCGAATCCGACGGCCACACACTGAAACGCACCTGCGCTATCCGCGGCGGCAAGCCGGACGCTACCGGCGTCGTCTACATCGGCGAGGGCGGACTGGGTGTCAAGCAGCGCACGCCCAAGCCGGACCGCTGGTATTTCAAGAACGGCGTCACGGCATCCACGCTGCACGTGCAGAAGCTGTCGGTGAAGAAAGACTCACTCACGGTCGAGTCCATTACGGACAAGGGCGAGGTCTACGACACCTACACGGCCAAGCCGCGCAAACGCTAGCCCGCAAATGCAAACGGCTCCCGCCTCACACGGGAGCCGCTTCAATTGATGCTCAAGCCCATTTGTCGGGCGACGACTGCAGCCCCATGATGATGTACCAGATCAGCCAGGCAAAGAATCCCAGCCACATCAGTTTGATCCACAACGGTACCTTGCGGTCCTCGATTTCCGGGATCGTGGTCTCGGCCTTCTCGCCTTCGGGCAGATCATCGTCCTTGTCCGACGGTTTCTCTGCGACGGCAGTAGCAGCTTCTGCCTGCCCGGGCTTTTCTTCCGGTGCTTCCCCGGGCGCTTGTTCGGGCGCCCCCGGCTTGTTGTCTTCGTCGCTCATGACTTGTCCTCCGCCTTGGGCGTGAACTCAATGCCTTCTGCCTCCAGCACACGAAGTTCGAGCTGGTTGCCGCTCTTGAACGCACCGGCCCGCTGGTAAGCGAGCAGGATGAAGAACATGCCCAGCATGAACAGCCCGAAGAAACCCAGCACGAACAGCGCCGTATTCTCCGCACCCTCATCGCAGAAGAAGCAGGCGTGAACCGGCGCGGCCATCCAGACGGCCGACACGAAAACCAGGGCGGCGGTAGCATATCTCATTACCTGTCCTCCTCTGCCTTGTACTTCTGCCTGTCGAACAAACTGCTGAGGTAGGCAACCAGGTCGTCATAATCCGCAGGCTTTACGCCGGTAGCGGGTACCATGACGGTTCCCGGACGACCTTTCTCGAAGACGTGCTTCAGGTAATCCGCACTGTACAAACGGTCCCGGAAATGCTTCGGCGCCGGCTGCAAAGACTCCATCGATTCCGGCACCAGGCCGTCCTCACCATGGCAGGTCTTGCAGCCGCCGTTGATGTAGGCTTGTCTTCCTCGGTCCACGGCCGCTGCATTGTCCGCCGTCTTCAGGGCCGGGCCGCGAACGTCCTTGCCGAACTCGTGCACGTATTGCGCCAGCGCCCACAGGTCCTTCTCGGTCAGTTCGGAGAAGCTGGGCATGGCACTGCCTTCGCTGCCCATGAACAGCACACGGAATATCTCCTCGCGCGGCAGGTAGCGAGTCGTCAGGTCCGCAGCGGACGGCGCCAGGAAGTCCTTCGCCAGACCCACGCCGTCGGCCTTGTCGCCGTGGCAGCCGATACAGTGTTTCTCGAACAGCGCCTTGCCGCGCCGCCCGTGCGCTTCCGTGACCTGCGGCGCACCCGCCGTGACGACGCGCGACGGCCAGACCATCTTGCGCACTTCTTCTTTCTTCGCACCGCCCAGGTACTGCAGATAGGCGACGAGGTCCTTCGCCTTGTCACTCGGTTTCCAGGTTTCGCCGTCCTGCTCGAACATCCAGGGGTACTTCGGCATGATCGAGCGCGGCACCGTGCTGCGCGGGTTCCACAGGTGGGCGTAGTGCCAGTCGTTGCTGCGGCGGCCGGCTTCGCGGCTGAGGTCCGGGCCGATGCGGCGCGTGCCGAAGGTGTTGGGCACGTCGTACATGCTCTCCCACGATTCGCTGACCGGGCCGTAGCGGAACTCCTCATTCGCTACCGGGCGAACAAACTGGCTGTGGCAGTGCCAGCAGCCCTCATTGATGTAGGTCTCGCGCCCGCGCCCGATGTCGGTTTTGTCGCCGTTTTCGTCCTTGTAAGGGTTGGCGTCCGCAATCTCCTTCGGCGGCTCCATGGTCGCACTCAGGCTGATCCAGGGCCCGAGGCCCATGCCGAGGAACGAAAGCAGGAAGCAGCCGAAGCCGGCAAACAGCAGCACGAACATCGGTTTCTCGGCTTTACTCTCTGACATCGGCCACCTCCATTCCCTCCTTGCCCTTCTTCATCAGGCTGATGATGAAACAGATGGTGCCTATCACGATCAGCACGCCGGAGATTGCGCGGGTCGCCCAGAAAGGCTCGGCGGCCTCGATCGAGTTCATCAGCGGCAGCGTGGTCAGCCAGAACATGCCCTGCATCAGGCCGGCGGTGGTGTCGGCGATGTAGTACAGGACCCAGAAGGCGACCAACGTGATCCAGAAGTGCCACTCGGCGAAGGCGCGGCTGTAACCGTGGCCGGTGATGCGCGGCCAGATCCAGTAGATGAACGCAAACAGCCACCAGCTGAACACACCGAACAGTGCCAAGTGCGCGTGGGCGACGATCCAGTCGGTGAAGTGCACCACCTGCTGCACCGAAAGCAGCGCGTGGAAAGGCCCCTGCGTGCAGGTGATGATGTAGTTGATGATGCCGAACGCAAGGAAGCGCAGGGGGATGCTTTTCGCAATCAGCTTCCACTGCCCCTTCATGGTCGCGAAGAAGTTATAGACCACGGTGTAGACCACGAAGATCAGCGCGAACGTCAGCGGCACCGCGATCACCTGCAGCCACCAAGGCGTCGGGCTGTAGAAAAAGTGGTGGCTGCCGCCCAGCGGATAAAAGAACGCAAGCGTCCAGAAGCCGATCAACGAAAGCTTGTGACTGGCGATCGGGCGCTTCACGATCACCGGCAGCATGTAGTAAACGATCGCGGCGCCCAGCGGTGTCACGAACAACCCGACCAGGTTGTGGATCCACAAGCCTTCCAGTGCCGCCCCGGCAGCCCCCGGCGCGACGTGCGCGACGATGGTGTTGGACATCACGTAGTTCAATGTGGTGAAGATGAAAGCGAGGATGATGTACCAGAGCGAAACGTACATCGCACGCACGTTGGAAGTCAGGATGGTGCCGATGATCGACGCCACGCTGATCACGAAGCAGCCTGCAATCAGGATGTCGGCGTACCACGGCGCCTCGGTGTACTCGACACCCTCGGCCTGGCCTGCGATCAGCGCCCCGAGCCCGACCAGCACGGCAACCTGGTAAAGAAACGCGTTCACGAGCACCAGCTTGCGCAACATCAGGCGCTTGCCGGTCAGGCGCGGCACGGCGTAGTAGGAGAAGGCGGTCAGCCCGTTAACCAGCCAGCCATACACCACGATGTGTGTGTGGCCCATGCGGATGCGCCCGAAGGACAGGAACTCGTAGTTGCCCAGCCACTCCGACGCGCCCGCGCCTGACAGGCGGTAGCCCATGAAGGTGCCGAACAGCATGCCGACAACCAGCCAGCAAATGCCGGCCACGAGGTGAATCTTGACCAAGCCGAGCTCGTCGGTGGAACCCGGCGGTTTTTCAGCATCGCTCATCCCGTTGCCTTCCCATCCATATTTTCAGATGTCCGACTCTTTATATCTGGATAATTCCAACCCCAAGGGCGCTTGGCAAGACCCTCAATCCCCACGTTCAGGATCAGCTAAATCCGCTTTCGTGATTTCCGTAATGTCGTTGCCACAACAGACTTCGACCGCACATACCTGCCGCCCGGCAGAAGCAACGCAGCACCCTTCGGGGCACGTCCATATTTGGTGAATATTTTTCAGACCGCGCGGTATCGCGTAGCACGACCGCGCCCGAGGCACTCGCAGTACCCGCGTCGGGCCAGGTCGGAAAGGCTTGTCGACACTGTCGTGCGCGAGAGCCCAAGCCGGCTGACCAGTGCTTTCGGCGGCGCCTCCCCCAGTTGTCGCAAAGCGCCGAGGATCAGTCGCGACGACGTGTTCAAATCCGTCGCATCGGTCGGCAGGTGGAACGCTCCCGCCGCCACGCCGACGTCTGCCGACTCGATGTCGCCGGCCCCCACTTCCGACCCGTTGGCCATCACCGCCGCGCGCGCGACGGCCGCCTTCAACTCACGGATGTTGCCCGGCCAGGAGTGTTCACGGACGTACTTCTCAGCCGCCGCGGTGAAACCCAACCGACGGTTGAGCTGGCTGCCCTGGCGCTTCAACGTCTCCCGTGCAAACAGCAACGCATCGTCTCCGCGCTCGCGCAAGCTGGGCACGTGAAGCGGGACGCCCTGCAATCGTTGCGCGAGGTCTTCACGCAGACGACCGTCCGCCACGAGATCCCCGAGCGGGCGATCGCTGGTGACTATAATGCGCGCCCGGAACTGGTGCTCGCTTACTGCCCCCACCGGCAAGAAGCTCCGCACCTGGAAGGCGCGCAGCAGCATCGCCTGGATTGACGCGTCAAGATCAGCGATGCCGTCAACCTGCAACGTCCCCTCGCCCGCACGCTCGAGCAGCCCGATGTGATCGTGTGTCGCGCCGGTGAAAGCGCCGCGTATGTGCCCGAACAACTCGCTGGCGGCGGTTTCGCGGCGAAGCGTCGGGCAGTCG
>JAGQRI010000207.1 GCA_020425515.1 Planctomycetota bacterium
CGAGCAAGCTCGGCTCGCACAGGCAATCCTGCCTGTGCCACGCGTCGCTGATCTAGCCGGCGAATCTACAGCGTCACCTTCGCCTGGATTTCATTGCGGCGGAAGTAACCGATCTCGGTGGCCAGCACGCCTTCACTCAGCAGGTCGTTGACCAGCTTCTCGGCGCGCTTGCGCGACTTGAAGGCCTGGCTCTGCATCGTGCCGTCGTGCATGCGGTACACCACCAGGTGATTGCTGAACTCGCGCATCGGAATCTTGTCCCGGTCGAAGTTGCGCCGCCCGCGCAGTTGCGTCTTGCGGCGCCGCTCGCCGCGTTCCTTCTTCTGGCGCGACTTGCTTGCCGACTTCTTCTCGGCGTCTTCTTCCATGCCGAACAGTTCGGCCCACGCGCGGTCGAAGGTTCCCTTGCCGAACGCGTCGCGCAGTTGCTTCACGTGGACGAAGCTGAGCCCTTTGCCGAATGTCTCACGCACGCTGCGGGAAAGTTCGAGCTGGTTGATTTCCGGATCGGCCGCGAATTTTTCGGCCACGAAACTTTTGCGATCTTTCAAGGCATTCCTCCCGGCGTAATCGCCTCAGTGCGCGCATTGGCGCGCGGTTGGTCAGGTTGCGCCCGGGGTGTCCGGGCCTGATCAACTTCGACAAGGCGGCAAGCAACGCTTTAGGGAAGATTACAGGACGCGCCTTTGATTCGTCGTTCGCCACGAACGCACTTGATTGCTTGCGGTCCACGTGTTGTCCTATTTCATTCCGGAATTATCCACACCTGCCCAACGGGGGGCGTTAACATCGCGCCCCGGACAATGAAGCAGAGACGAGACGCAGTAATAAAGGAAAGGTTGATTCCATGGTTGAAGCCGCACAGCAGCCGAAGCGCCGCAAGCGCATCGCGATGGTGCACCCGAAGTTCCCGCCCTCCTTCTGGAGCTTCGGCTTCATCAAGGAAATCGGCGGCTTCAAGACGGTGATGCCGCCGCTCGGGCTCGCGACCCTGGCAGCCCTGACGCCCGAAGAATACGACGTCGTGATCGTCGATGAAAACATCGAAGAGATCGACTTCGAAATCAACGCCGACATCATCGTGCTTTCCTCGATGGCCATCCAGGAAGAGCGCCTGTTCGAGGTCGCCGACGAGTTCCGCCGCCGCGGCTATTTCGTCTGCATGGGCGGCCCGATCTGCAACGTTCTGCCCGGGCGCTGCCGCCCGCACTGCGACGTGCTGTTCGAGGGCGAAGGCGAATACAACTGGAAGATCTTCCTCGATGAGTGGGAGAAAGGCGAGCACAAGGACAACTACGTCCAGGAAGAGAAAGTCGACCTCGCCGACACCCCGGCGCCCCGCGTCGACCTGCTGAAGACCAACGCCTACCGCGTGGGCTGCATCCAGACCACCCGCGGCTGCCCCTTCAACTGCGAGTTCTGCGACATCATCGTCACCTACGGGCGCAAGGTACGCGCCAAGCCCATCGAAAACGTCATCAAGGAATTGCAGGCCTGGGCCGACGCCGGCGTGGACTTCGTGACGATCGCCGACGACAACCTGGTCGGCGACCGCATCTACGCCAAGAAGATGCTGAAGGCCGTCGGCGACTGGAACCGCG
>JAGQRI010000208.1 GCA_020425515.1 Planctomycetota bacterium
TTGTCTTCGCCGCCGGTTCCGATTGTCGGGCCTCCGCCGGTGCCGGTCGCGCGCGGCAGGATGCTGACCTGCTTGCTGTCGATCTGGGTGCTGTTGGCGAACGCGGTCAGCGTCGCGGTGCCGGTGTTGGCAGGCGCGACCAGTTCAATGAACCAGTACCCTGTCGCGCTGTCGAAGGTAGCCGCGACGTTGCTCGCGCCGGTGGTGCTGCCGTTGTCCAGCGTGCCCGCGCTGGTGCTGACCGTGACCGGGATCGTGCCGTCCGGCAGCGGGTTGTTCGCGCCGTCACGCAGCTCAATCATCACCGGGATGCGGTCGTAGCCGTTGGCGTTCAGAGTGTCCTCAAGCAGCGTGATTCGGCTGTTGGTCGTCGACAACGTGCCGTAGTGGCTGATGGAAATCTCCGCCGCGATCGGGGTGCCGTCAATCGTCGCGCCGTACTTGACCACCTGCGCCGTGGCCTGCGCGTTGACCGTGAACGTGAACGGCGTGCTCGCGCTGGTAATCGTCTGCAGCACGGCTGGCGAGCCGGTTACGTCAAGCAACTGCACGTCGAAGGTGTTCGGCGCGTTAAGGTCGCGACCGAAGACGTTTTTCGGCGTGACGGTGATGGTGAAGTTCCCGCCCGAATTCGCGGCGATGCCCGGCACGCTGCTTTCGATGCTGCTGGCCACGCTGTCCGGGCTGACGTCGATGTCGCTGATTTCAAGCGTCGCCAGGTACGGCCCGATCGTGGCGCCGACGCGGCTGGCAACCTTGAAGAAGTAGGTCCCGGGCGTGACCATCGTGCGCACGATTTCCGCGTCGTAGTTCACGCCGCTGAAGTCAAAGGCCGCCTCGTCGATGTCGTTGGCCGAGGACAGGTACACCGGGCTGTTGAAGTCCGGGCTGGCGAGCTCGGTGCTGCCGTTGGTGTCGTACAGCGTGAGCGTCGGGTTCAGGTCGAAGCCGAACGCGTCCGACAGCACGCGAATCGTCACCTGCTGGTTGGCCTGGGTGGTCGTGAAGCTGTACCAGTCCTCGTCGGTGCTGGGGCTGATGCTGGAGACCGCGACTTCACCGTTCGCAATCGCGCTGGCCGATCCGCTGCCGTTGTCCGGCTCGAACGGGTTCTGCGAAGCGCTGGGCAGGGTCAGGCTGACGCCGGTCACCGTCTGCCCGGGCGCGACCTGCACGTACGTCGGCGTGCCGATGTTGCCCACGCTGACGCCGTCCACCACCGGGTAAAAGTTGGTGTAGGCCGAGTTGTAAAAGCTGCCCAGCGTGGAAGTGGCCACCGGGCAGGCGAACGCCAGGTAGTTCCCGGGCGGCACGTTGTCGATCTCGAAATCGCCCAGCGTGAACGGGCCGGCCGCACCTTCGCTGGCGTGCCCCACCACGTTTTCGCCGGTCGAGACGTCAACCAGCGTCACGTACACGCCGAACTGCGGGTTGCTGCCGTCGTTGACGCTGCCCTGGACCTTGCCGAGGTCCGGGTCTGTCACCCCCGCGTTGGTGTAGTCGGCGATGATCGGCGCGCGGTCGTCGGCCTCGAGCGTCGTCTGGCTGATCAGCCCGGGGCCGGATGCGTAGAACATGGTGGACTGCGCGTTGTTGGGGTGGTCTAGCCCGAGCACGTGGCCGATCTCGTGAGTCACCACGTTTTCGATCATCGCCCGCCCGATCCAGCCGCTGGTCGCGGTCGGCCCCAGGGTGTCCCAGGTGAAGTCGCGGTCGTTGAGTTCCATGTCGGTGTCGGTGATCTGGCCGGAGGTCGTGTCGAATGTCGTCACGGTCACGGCAAACACGCCGGTCGAGATGTTGCTGCCGACCCAGTGCAATACGTTGCGGTTGTCCGACGCGCTCGTGACGGCGTTGGTGGTCGAGCCCGCGAACTCGAAATCGATCTCCGACTCGTTGATATCGCGCCAGTGCGCGAAACTGTTCTGGATCGCCTCGAACTCGTTGATCGGACCCTGAAAACCCGCGGCGTCCGCGCAGCCCGCGTCGTCGATCTCGTACAGCACGCGGCGGTTTGCGATGTTCGGGCGCGCGGCCGTGTTGTTCAGGTCCCAGCGTACGGGCAAGGCCTGCCCGGGGCTGCCCGTGGGCACGCGGATGCTCATGTAGGCGTTCACGGAAACCGCGGCGGCCGTGAGCATGGCGCAAACGGCAATCACGACGATGACAGGACGCAGCAGGCGGGTCATTCGCCCTCCTTCGCGTTCTTCTGCTGGTCGGCGACTTTTTTCTTGAGGTCGGCGAGCTTGAGGTCCAGCGCCGCCGCCTTCTCGGGTTTCAGCGTGCCGGGGTCCACGATGCTGAGCCCCGCCAGGCTGTTCTTCGCGTATTTCACACCTTCGCGCGTCTCAAGCTGAAAAGCCCCCTGCGCCATGCCCTGCACGCGGTAGCGCCCGTCGTCATCCTTCCAGAGAAAGAACACGTACTCGGTGCCGACTTCCAGCTTCGCCGAGCCGGAGACGTTCTGGCCTGTCGTGCCGACCACGCCGCCGCGCGTTACCACGTCGCGGGTCTTCTCGTGCTTGCCCTTCAGGGTCTCGGAAACGCTGACGTCGTGGTGGGTCCAGATGCCCTTCTTGCCGGCGTCCCACCTGGCCTCTTTGCTGTCGACCTTGCCGATCACGACCAGGTCCGACTTCTCGGTCAGCGTCGCAACGTCAAGCTTGACGGCCAGCGTCGCCGACAACTGTGCGCCGCCAATCGAAATCAACGCCGCAACAATCAATACGCGCAGTACTTGCATCGTGTCCTCCGTGGTACCTATGAAACGACCGAACGACCCATCTGCCAACAAAAACGCCCGGGGCGGCGCCCGGGCGATTGAGGATCGGTCGAGCCTACTTGGTCACGGCGCAGTACTTCAGTGGGATCGACAGCGACAGCGGCGCTTCCGGCTGCAGGTAGCCTTCGCGGCAGAGCCGGACGCTTACGTTGAAGGCGATCGCGACGAACGGCACGTCACGGTCCAGCACACGGTTCAGCGTTTGCAAGGCGCGCAGCCCTTCCTGCTTCTGCTCCGGGTCCGGCGAGCGCAGGTTCTCCAGCCCGTGCAAAGCCTGCGCATATTCGGCGTCCGCCGCGGCCAGCGTGTCATTCGCGTCGTACCACAGGCCGTACATGTCTTCGGGGGCGGGGTAGTCCATCACCCAACCGGCGTCGAAAATCTGGCCGTCCGCTTCGGTCATACGCTTCAGGTACTCAGGGAACGTGGCGTATTCGATGCGGATGGCGATGCCGGTCAGCCCGCTGACGCGTCCCACGAACGCATTGACTTCTTCCTTGAAGTTCAGCGAGCGCGTCACCAGGCACAGCTCGGGCTGGCGCCCTGTTTCAGGATCGATCGCGATCCACTTGTCGCCGTCGCCGTTCAGTTCGAAGCCGGCATCGGCTAGAGCCTTACGTGCAGCCGGCGCATCGAATTCTTGGCTGCCCAGCGCGCAGTCGGCCTCGATGCCTCCTTGCGGCAGGAGTCCGTTGGCCCGCACAGCACGCCCGGCAAGCACGTCGCGGATATAGGCGGCCCGGTCGAAGCCGAGCGACAGCGCCTGGCGCATGGCACGGGCCTTGTCGCCCTTGCCGATCACCTCGTCGTTCATGTTGAAGCGCCAGTATTGCAGCGTCGGCTCGATGGCGATGCGAACGACGACGTTTTCAGGCTGTCCCGGCGCGAGGTCGTGAACGCCCGGATCCAAAGTTTCGCCTTCGGGCAACATCGCGGCAAGCTCATCGAAGCCGATCCGCGCCTCCATCGCGCGCCCTTCACGAACCTGCGCCGTGATCGTCTCGGCGTTGCCGCCGAACTCGAACACGACGCGGCGTGTCAGCGGCAGGCGCATGCCCTCAAGCGACGCAAACGGCGACCCGGCCGGCACGTTGCTGAGGCGGACTTCGCGGTAGCCGGGGTTGGCGTCGTACACGATCTTGCGGTTCAGCACGAACTCGCTGATGACGTACGGCCCGGTGCCGACGGGGTGGAACGCGAGGTCGTCGCCATAGCTGCGCAGCGCCTCGCGCGGTAGAACGCTCGTGGCGACGCTCGCTAGCGCGAACAGGAACGTGCCGGGGTCACCGGTCAGCTTGATCCGCACCGTGTGATCGTCCGGCGCCTGCAGCCCGGCAACGTCATGCTCGAGATACTCGAGTCGCTCGTCACCTGCGAGTTCCTTGCCTCCGGCGCGGAAGTCGTCCAGCCCCTCGATGCGCCCGGCGATCAGCCAGTAGTTGTCGCCCAGCGACATGCGCTTGATCGACCACAAGACGTCTACGGCGGTGACCTCGCGCCCTGCGCCGGACAGGTTGTCGGCATCTACAAAACAGGGGTCGTCATGGAAGCGCACGTCGTCGTGCAGGGTAAAAGCATAGGTGCGCGTGGCGGCGTCCCACTTCGGCAACCCGGCCGCGATGCACGGACGTAACGTCGAGGGCACGAACGGGTCTGATTCGAGCAGGCCCTCATACACCATTTGCAGCTGTTTCGTGTTCACGGCGTCGCGGCTGTTGTGCGGGTCAAGCGTCGTGGGCCAGCGCGCCTCGGCATAGACGAGTTCGTCGGCAAGCTTCAGCTCAATGGCGGGCTGCGGGTCTTTCGTCGCCGGGCCGGTGGTTTCGCCCGTATCCGTGTGGGACTCCGTGTACGTGTTGCTCGCCTCATCCGGCATGCCGCCGGTCTTCTCGGGCCCGGCGTCCGAGGCGGTGTTGTCGGCTGCGGCGACCTGTTCAGCATCGTTTCCGTCCGGCTGGACCGCACCGGCGCCTGAGCCCCCCATGCCGAACCAGACAATCAATGCAATGGCGACCAGCGCCGCCCCGGCGATCAGGATGGACCTTGTCATGTTTACTCCCGTTTCGGTTAGTGCTTCCCCGGCACGGGTTTCGGCGCCTTCCAGCCAGCGCTGCGTCGCGGCCTCGATTCCGCCCTGCGGCTGCGGGACAAACATGACGCCGATGCCGAGCGCGACTTCCTTGTCGCTCTTGCCCAGCTTCGCGCGAAGTTTCGCCAGCCCGGCCCGGACGCGCGTGGCGACCGTGCCCACGGGCACGTCCAGCGCCGCCGCGGCCTCGGCCTGCGTCAGCCCGGACAGGTGCGTGCAGGCGATGGCGTCGCGCTCGGGTTCGGGCAACTGGGCCAGCGCCTCCGCCACGAGCACCGACAGGTCGGGTTTGGCGGCGGGGGCTGCAACTTCGGCGGGTTCGTCATGCATGTGCTTGCTCCGCGTGCGCCGCGCGTTGCGCGCGACGTTGGAGACGGCCGTGGCGAACCAGGGCCACGGGTCGTCGCTCGGAATCCGGTCGCGGCGGCGGGCTGCGACAACGAAGGCCTCCTGCACGACGTCTTCCGCGTCGTGTGCGTTGCGCATCAGCGCACAAGCCAGGCGCCACGCCCGCTCGCCGCACTGCCGCGCACACTGCTGGAGGTTGTCGTCATTCATGCCGTCACCGTGCCTCACCCTGAACCTGTCGCGGGCGGTACATGCACATTTGAAATTCTAGAAAAACTTCGAATCGGTCGTCGGAGTCGCGTCAGCGCACTGAGGTCAACGCAAATGAGCGAAGAACGCGAAGAGTCACACGCGGTTCGATTACCCTTCGCGTTCTTCGCCCAACTTCGCCCCTTCGCGTCAAAGGAAAACGCCGCCCGGAGGCGGCGTCGTTCGCATTGCCTGAAGCTACACGCGCGCCAGGACGCCGTTCGAATCGTCGCCTTCGACGCGTTTGCGGATGTCTTCGATATCCGGGTCGGGGATCGCTTCCATAAGCCGCTTGGTGTAGGCGTGCTGCGGGTTCTGGTAGATTTCCTCGCTGGTGGCGTACTCGACGATGTGGCCGCCGCGCCCGAAGTCCTCTTCCTTCACGCCCTCGCGCTTGCCTTCGTTCCACAGTTCTTTCAGCGTCGCGCCCGGGCACATCACCGCGATGTCGTCGCTGATGAACTTCACCACGCTCAGGTCGTGGCTGATGAAGATGTAGGTCAGCCCGAACTCGTCCTGCAGGTCGAGCAGCAGGTTCAACACGCCGGCCTGCACCGATACGTCCAGCGCGCTTACCGACTCGTCGCAAACGATGAACTCAGGCTCGACCGCCAGCGTGCGGGCGATACCGATGCGCTGGCGC
>JAGQRI010000209.1:0-279 GCA_020425515.1 Planctomycetota bacterium
CTCGGACCTGACCGTCAGCGGCATCGCGCTGGGCGGCCCCGACGCGGGCCAGTTCAGCCTGAACACCGCGGGCTTCGTCTCGCCGATCACGCCGGGCAACTCCAGCAGCTTCGAGATCAGCTTCTCGCCCACCAGCATCGGGCAGAAGGACGCCTGGGTCGAGTTCAACCACGACGACACCACCATCACCAACCCGTTCCGCATCAACGTGACCGGCAACGGCGTCATCACCTCGCCCGCCATCACCGTGCGCGAGACCGGCTCCGGCGGCAACCAGCT
>JAGQRI010000209.1:371-7171 GCA_020425515.1 Planctomycetota bacterium
ACCGCCAACCTCGACGTCGGCATGCCCGCCTTCGCCGCCGCCACCACCGAGTACAGCATCCAGGCCACCGGCTTCCCGGCCACCCTGGCCCCGGGCAACAGCATCACCTTCAGCATCACCTTCGACCCGACCCTGCAGGGCACACAGACCGCCGTGGTGCAGTTCACCCACAACGACCTCACCACCGCCTCGCCCTTCCGCCTCAACGTGACCGGCGACGGCATCCTGAACGCCCCGCTGATCGAGGTGCACGAGACCAGCGCCGTCGGCCCCGGCGTCGCCAGCAGCCAGACAGCAAGCATCGGCGGCGGGCGCGACTGCGGCAGCATCGACGTCTCCGCGGGCGCCACCAGCCCGATCACCATCGTGATCGTCAACAGCGGCACCCTGCCCCTGAACCTGACCAACCTGACCCTGACCGGCCCGAACGCCGCGGACTTCATCCTCGGCACCGGCAGCTTCAACGGCACGGTCACGCCGGGCAACAGCACCCAGGTCGACGTCAGCTTCGACCCGACCCTGGGCGGCATGAAGGACGCCAACCTGCAGTTCAACCAGGACGACCCGGCGCAGCCGGACCCGTACATCGTGCCCGTGCGCGGCACGGCCATCGACCCCGCGGGCGTGCAGATCACCACCGGCTCGCTGCCGGCGGGGCTGGCGGGGGCGCCCTACGGCCCGGTGCAGCTGGCCGCGACCCAGGGCAGCTCGCCGTACACCTGGTCGCTGTACAGCGGCACGCTCCCGGCGGGGGTGAACCTGTCGGCGACGGGGCTGATTGACGGCACGCCGACGGGCCTGGGCGGGACGTACAACGTGATCATCCGCGTGACGGACCAGAACGGCGCCACGGACGAGCAGCAGTACGCGATCGGCATCTCCAGCCTGTATACTGGCAAAGGGCGCGCGAAGGACACCGGCGGCTGCGTCGCGGACAGCGGTGCGAACGGCTGGGCCATCGCATTGCTGGCTCTGTTGGGGCTTGCCGGGCTGGTTTATCGACGCCGCAGCGCCTGATTTTCGTCAAAACACACCACCGAACGGCCCGCCAATCCTTGGCGGGCCGCTTCATTTAGGGATTCCGGCACTTAGAATCCCACTGATCATTTTGTCTCAAAAAAGTACTAGAGGTACTTCCACCCAGTGGTTAAGCTCGACCTTGCGTAGGGACTACCATAACTGAGAGCCGATCTTCCACACCCCGGCACCCCGGAGGGCGTTTTGGCACGCCAGGGTGTGTTTGTGCATTGCATTGAATTGCCAGTTCGTAGTCGGAGGAGGCCGAACTATGAAGTTTACCCTGAGTACCCTTGCACTTTTGACCGTGATGGTATTGGCGAGTACAGCGCTTCACGCTTCACCGCCGATGACCGGCTACACCAACGCGAGCTACACCTACGGGCCCTATTCGGGCTCGAACATGTACTGTTCGAACTTCGTTTTGAAGCAGGGCTCGACGACCCTGATGCAGAACTCGAGCGGGGCGGCCGGCACGCCGTACAACACTTTCTTCAGCGGAGTGGCGCCCGGGAACCTGATCCCCGGCTCGCAGCACACCATCAGTGTGACCTGCGGCGGTGGGTACGCGATTCGCTTCTGCGTCTTCATCGACTACAACAACGACGGCGACTTCAGCGACGCGAACGAGCTGGTGGCGTCAACCACCGCCGATATCGCGGGCGGCGCGACCGGCACCGTGACGTTTACACCGCAGGCAGGTGTGGGCGGCGTATGCCGACTGCGCATGCGCACCAACTACTACTATTACGGCAACCCGACGGACCCGATTTCCAACCAGTACTATGGCGAGGCTGAGGATTACCTGGTCAACCTGGGCTTCGCGATCGTCACTTCATCGCCGCTGCCGGCCGCCGCGCAGGGCAGCACTTACAACCAGACGATCACGGCCACCAACGGCCAGACCCCATACACCTGGAACACCAACATCAGCGGGCTTCCGCCGGGAATCACCGCCAGCCAGTCGGGCGACAACCTGGTGCTTTCCGGCAACCCGAGCACCGTCGGCACCTATAACTTCACTGTGTCGGTGGACGACAACACTGCGGAGAACGCGACAAAACCGTTCGCGATAACCGTCGTACCGCCGCCTGCGTCCATGCCGTTCTTTGACGACTTCACGACAGACAAAGGCTGGCAGCCGGGCACGACCTGGTCGAGAGGGGCATGCCAGGCATGGTCGGGCACGTCACCGCCTAGAAGCGAGCCTACCACTGACAACACGCCAACCAGTTCAGACAACATGATCATGGCGGACACGCTCGGCGGCGACTACACCGCCAACCAGAGCCAGACCTACTACGCCATCTCGCCGATGGTGAATTGCACCAGCGCCACGACCGTGCGCCTGCGCTTCTTCCGCTGGCTGGGCTGCTCGATCGGCACTGACGCCACCATCGATGTCAGCAACAACGGCGTCACCTGGACCAGCGTCTGGTCCGCGGCGGCCGGTTCGTCGCAGAACACGATCCGCGACACGGCCTGGACGTCGATGTTCTATGACATTACCTCGGTGGCCGCGGGCGCGGCGACCGTGCAGGTTCGCTTCGGCATCGGCCCCACCAGCGCGACGATTCACACGGGCTGGTGCATCGACGACTTCAAAATCGAAGAACCGGGCCCGGACCTCGAAGTGCGCGAAGGCGGTACCGGCGGCACGGTCATCACCGACAACCAGGCCGTCGGCGGACTGCGCGACTACGGCATCTGCAACGTCTCAACGCAGAATCCGCTGCAGATCGCGCTGATCAACAAGGGCCCCTCGCCGATCAGTCTTTCCGGCTTCAGCACCACTTCAAAGACCGGCGCCAACCCGGGCGACTTCACCCTCCAGCTCGGCGGCGTCCCGCAGACGCTGGCGGTCGGGGCATCCGTCCAGTTCACCATCATCTTCTACCGAACTTCGGCGGGCGTAAGTACGGCCACCATCCAGGTGCCGCACAACGCCTCCGGGTCCGGATCGGCGCCGTTCGACATTAATGTGAAAGGCGAGGCTGTCGTCCCGATACCGGTGTTGCAGGTGAACCTGGGCTCGTCCACAGGCACACAGATCAACCATCAGGATCCGGCAACGGGTACGCCGCGAGACTTCGGCAACCAGGACATCAACGCCGGTCCGTCGTCGCCGATTGAAATCTGGGTGACGAACGCCGGCACCGGCGTGCTCACGCTCAGTGTCGACATGGGCGGCACCTGGTGGACACAGTTCCAGGTGAACACCACCGGGACGCAAAGCCAGATCCAGCCCGGCCAATCGACGAGTTTCGAAGTCACGTTCGACCCGTCCTCGACCGGCTCGAAGGACGCCGCGGTGCGCCTGACGCACAATGACGGAAGCCTGCCGTCGCCGTTCCTGATTCCGGTCTTGGGCAACGGGACCAACAACAACCAGGCCTCCATCGGCGTGTACGAGGGTGCGGGTACCACCAACCAGATCCAGCACAACGACCCGGCCACGGGCGGCCGCGATTTCGGCAACAGGCTTGTCGGCAGCGGCCCGTCAACGCCGCCGCTGACCATCACCATCAAGAACAACGGTGGCGCGGCTTTGACGCTCGGCAACCCGACGGTTGCCGGCACGGGCGCCGGCCACTACGTGCTCGATATCAGCAGCTACAACACCAACCTGGCGCCGGGCGCAACCACCTCGTTCACGATCGCCTTCGACCCGCAGAGCGTAGGCACGAAGGACTTGACCATCAGCATCACCCACAACGACACAACGGTGACCAACCCGTTCATCATCAACGTGACGGGTGTCGGCGTGACGACCATTGCCATCATCGACGTCCGCGAGACGAACGGCGGCGGCAATATCCTGAGCAACCCGGCGCCTGCTACCGGCACGCTCGACTTCGGTACGCAGGACGTCAACGCCGGCCCGACCAACGGGCACGTCATCTATATCGGCAACACCGGCACGTCGAACCTGACGGTGGGTGTGCCGACCTTCAACCCAACCACCACCGAGTTCCAGGTGCAGGCGACGGGCTTCCCCGCGACCATCGCACCGGGCTCAAGCATGACCTTCAGCATCACCTTCGACCCGACCTCGTCCGGCACGAAGACAGCGAAGCTCGAGTTCACGCACAATGACACTGCGGCCGGCTCCCCCTTCGTACTGAACGTGCGGGGCGACGCCGTCCTGAACGCGCCCAAGATCGAGGTGCACGAAACTTCCGTCGTGGGTACGCAGATATTGAGCGGCTCGGCGGCCACCCCGGGTGGCGGACGCGACCTCGGCACGATCGATGTGTCGGCCGGCCCGAGCTTCCCGATCGCGATCGTGATCGTGAATGCCGGTACGCTGCCCCTCACCGTCGGCACGCCGAGCATCACGGGCGTGAACGCGGCGGACTTCTCGATCAGCGGGGCTCCGGCGGCATCCGTGTCGCCGGGCAACAGCACGCAGTTTGACGTGCTGTTCGACCCGAGCCTGGGCGGCATCAAGGACGCGCAGATCGAGTTTACGCACAACGACACGGCTGAGCCTTCGCCTTTCATCGTCAAGGTGATGGGTACCGCTGACGACCCGAACGGCGTCCGGATCACGACCGCCTCGCTGCCGCCGGCCAACGCGGGTGTCGCATACAACGAGACCTTCACCGCCATCCAAGGCGCCTCGCCGTACACGTGGTCGCTCTACAGCGGCACGCTGCCGGCGGGCATCGGTCTGGATGCGGCCGGCAACCTGACCGGCACCCCGACCGGCCTGGGCGGCACCTACACCTTCACGGTGCGGGTGGCTGACCAGAACGGCGCAACGCACGAGAAGCAGTTCATCCTCTCGGTCGCCGGCATCTACAGCGGACGGGGACGTGCAAAAGACACGGCTTGCTCGGTCAGTGCTGACAGCGGCACGAACTATGCGCTTCTGCTGCTCGGCCTGATGGGTCTTGCCGCGGCCGGGTACAGCATCCGCCGCCGCAAGGCATAGCCGGACCAAAGTAAAACAAAGCGGCCCGCCATCAGGCGGGCCGCTTTGTTTTGGGAACTCACTCAGGCGCTGACGGCGACCTTGTTGAGAATCTTGCGGATGATCTCCTGCCCCGCCTTGCCGCCCCGCCGGTCGAAGCTCGCGCGTTCGATCACGCGGTGCGAAAGCACCGGCACGGCCAGCGCCTTGACGTCGTCCGGCACCACGAAGTCGCGCCCTTCGGTCAGCGCGTAGGCCTGCGACGCGCGGAACAGTGCTACCGAGCCGCGCGGGCTCGCGCCGCTGACCAGCTTCGGGTGCACGCGGGTTTCGTTCACGATTTCGAGGATGTAGTCGGCGATGCTCGGCTCGACGCGCACTTTCTTGACCGCTTCCTGGATCACCAGCACGTCTTCGCGCGTCAGTACCTGCGAGACGCTCGACAGCGTGTCGCCGGCCGCGTGCTCAAGCAGGATGCGCTTTTCGTCGTCACCGGACGGGTAGCCGACCTCGAACTTCAGCATGAAGCGGTCGAGCTGTGATTCGGGCAGCGGATAGGTCCCCGCGTGCTCGATGGGGTTCTGGGTGGCGATCACGAAGAACGGGCGCGCCAGCTTGCGGGTTTCGCCCTCGGCGCTGATCTGCTGCTCGCTCATGGCCTCCAGCAGGGCTGACTGGGTGCGCGGCGTGGCGCGGTTGATTTCGTCGGCCAGCAGCACGTTGGTGAAAATCGGGCCGGGGCGCCACTCGAAGGTCCCGCCCTCCTGCCGGTAGACGCTGGTGCCGATGATGTCGGTGGGCAGCAGGTCCGGCGTGAACTGGACGCGCTTGAAGTCGCAGTTGACGGCCCGCGCCAGCGCCCGCGCCAGGGTGGTTTTGCCCAGCCCCGGCAGGTCCTCGATCAGCACATGGCCGCGCGCGAACAGCCCGGTCAGCAGCAGGCGCACGACCTCGGGTTTGCCGATCAGCGCCTTGCTGAGTTCACTGGACAGCTTGGATGCGAGATTGGTGGGCATGCAGACAGGTTAGAGGGGGCCGTGATCGGGGTCAACTTCACCCAGTATAACGCAGAGCCGGGCGTATCGTTCAGTTGGAAATCCCACGAGGGATGAATACGGGGGGCGACGGCGTTACTATTCCAGCATGCCGGACTGGTCGGAAATCCTTACGGGCGCGGCCCTGGTGGTCGCCATCGTGGCGCTGGTCCTGTTCAACAAGGGCGGCGGTTGCTGAGGCCGCCGTTAGGCGCCGTCGGCGCCTAGATCGAGTTGGCCTTCTCTACCGCGGCCTTGCCCTCTTCCTCTTTGCCGTTGGCCTGCAGCGCCAGCCCCAGCGTGTTCCAGTATTTCTTGAGGCGCACCTTGTGGTTGTCGTCGTCGGCTTCGGACTTCTCTTCGAGGTCGCGGGCCTTGCTGAAGGCCTCGATCGCCGCGTCCCACTTGTTCCCGCCGGCCAGGCATTCGCCCATTGAGTACTGCGTCTTGCCCAGGCTCACGTCGTCGGCGCCGGCCTTTTCCTTCAGGTGCAGTGACTTCCGGTAGCTTTCGATGGCTTCGGGCACCTGGCCCATTTCGCGCTGGGATTCGCCCAGCCCGTGGTACATGTAGCCCAGCTCAAGCGGGTCGACCTTCTGCTGCTCGGCCATCTGGATCAGCTTCTTGCGCTGCATGACGCCCTTCACGTAGCGCCCGGCGTCGTGGTACGCCTCGGACATGCTGCGCTGGATCTGCAGCTGGAAGTCCTCCGGCATCTTCGCTTTCTCGGCCAGTTCTTTGGCGCGCCGGTACAACTCGACGGCTTCCTTGAACTCGACTTCGAGCTGCGCTTCCAATGCCGCCAGTTGCGGCGGGGGCGACATCCCCTGCAT
>JAGQRI010000210.1 GCA_020425515.1 Planctomycetota bacterium
CAGATCGAGGAAGCCACTTCCGACTACGACAAGGAGAAGTTGCAGGAGCGCCTTGCCAAGCTCGCGGGCGGCGTCGCCGAGATCCGCGTCGGCGGGCACACCGAAACCGAAATGAAGGAACGCAAGTACCGCGTCGACGACGCGCTGAACGCGACCCGCGCCGCCAAGCAGGAAGGCGTGGTCCCGGGCGGCGGCATCAGCTACCTGCGCGCCTCGATGGCAATCCGCGAGGCCAACTTCCGCGGCGACGAGAAGTTCGGCGCGGAAATCCTGGCCATGGCGCTGGAGGCCCCGTGCCGCCAGATCGTCGACAACGCGGGCTTTGACGGCACCGACGTGGTCGAGACGCTGAAGGAAAAGAAGAAGGCGTCCGACGGCTTCAACGCCCTGACCGGCGAATACGGCGACATGCTCAAGCTCGGCATCCTGGACCCGGCCAAGGTGGCGCGCTGCGCCATCCAGAACGCGTCCAGCATCGCGGGGCTGATGCTGACCACCAACACGCTGGTCACGGACCTGAAGAAGAAGGACGAAAAGATCAGCGGCGCCACGGCGTAGCACGCTTCGGCCTGGATATGTACCGGGCCCGGAAACCAAACCGGGCCCGTTTCCTTGGAACGCATTCGGCTACAATCGCGTTTCAGGAACATACCCAGTAAGGAGCAAGCCATGAAAACGAAGCTGATTGCAGGTGTCGGTGCGCTGGTTTTGATCGCGGCGGTGACGGTAACGGGCGTGATGTTCAGCGGCGGCGAGGCGCAGGCCCAGGGCGTTGAGCAGTACGAGTACGGCTACATGCTGCCGGTGCCGAGGCTCGAAAGCTACGAGATCGACGTCAAGCGCTGGGCCGGCAACGACAAGGACAAGGAATACCTGCGCTCGCACGTGTTCGTGTACGAGGAAGGGCAGACCAACTTCGAGCGGCAGATCAACAGTCTGCGCCTGCTTGACGAGCTCTCGGCCGACGGTTGGGAAATGGCTGACGCGCAGGCCGGGCTGCTGCGGCGCAAGAAATAGCAGCGACTGGAAGGTTCAAGGCGACACATGGCAAAACGGGATTACTACGAAGTCCTTGGTGTCGCCAAGAACGCTTCCAAGGCCGAAATCAAGAAGGCCTACCACAAGCTGGCGCTGAAGTATCACCCCGACCGCAACCCCGGCGACGCCGAGGCAGAAGCCAGTTTCAAGGAAGCGGCCGAGGCGTTCTCGGTACTCAACGACGACGACAAGCGCGCGCAGTACGACCGTTTCGGCCACGCGGGCGACGGCTTCAACGGCGCCGGGTTCGCGAACGTCGAGGACATCTTCTCCGCGTTCAGCGAGATTTTCGGCGGCAGCAGCGTGTTCGGCGATTTCTTCGGCGGCAGTACGCGCACTCGCGTTCGCGGACGGCGCGGCGCCAGCCTGCGCTGCGGGATCGAGCTGGACTTCAGCGATCCCGTCGAGCCCACAGAGAAAACCATCAGCCTGCGCCGGGCCGAAACCTGCGACGACTGCAACGGCAGCGGCGCGAAGACCGGCACCAGCCCCAGCCAGTGCCCGCAGTGCCAGGGCGCGGGCGTCGTGATGACGAGCGCCGGTTTCTTCAGCATGCGCAGCACATGCCCACGTTGCCACGGGCGCGGCGAAGTGATCACCGACCCCTGCCCGGGCTGCAGCGGCTCGGGGCGCAAACCCAAAGAGCGCGAGATCACGCTCAAAATCCCGGCCGGCATCGAGGACGGCATGACGCTGCGCATTGCCGGCGAAGGCGAAGCCGGCGAGCAGGGCGGCCCCCCGGGCGATTTGCTGTGCGAGGTGCACATCCGCTCGCACCCGCTGTTCAAGCGCGCGGGCGCCGACGTGTATCTCGATTTGCCGATCGGCTTCGCGCAGGCGGCTCTTGGCGCGAAGATCGAGGTGCCCACTCTGCGCGGACGCACGGAGATGAAAATCGGCAAGGGAACCCAGGGCGGCCAGGTGCTGCGCCTGAAAGGGGAAGGATTTCCCAAGCTGGATGGATACGGAAGGGGCGATCAGCTCGTTGAGGTGGTAGTGGAGGTGCCCGGCAAGCTGACCAAGGACCAGGAGCGCCTGCTGCGCGAGTTCGCGGAAACCGAGGAACAGAACATCACGCCGGAGCGCAAATCGTTCCTCGACAAGGTAAAGAAGCTTTTCAGCAAGTAGGCGGTACGACGAACCATGCCTGAAAAACACGACGAAGTCATTCCCAAGGGCAAGCCGCACGACGGCCACGAAGCCGAGGATGCCCTGCACGACGAGGCCGCCATGCACACCGCCGAAGAGGCCAAGCACGGCGAGGAGATCGCGGAAAGCGAATACCTGCCGCCGAAGCAGCGCGCCAAGCAGTTACGCAAGCTCAAAGACGAAGAGCTGATCGCGCTGGCCGAGGAAGCGAAGAAGGCCGACCACTGGCTCGATGTCGCCAAGCGCAGCCAGGCCGAGCTCGACAACATCGTCAAGCGCATGAAACGCGAACACAGCGACGACCTGAAGTACGCCGCCGCCGGCATGGTGCGCGACCTGCTGCCGGTGCTGGACAACCTCGGGCGCGCGTTGCAGGCAGCGGCGCAGAGCAAAGACTTCGACGCGTTGCAGCAGGGCGTGGAGATGACCAACAAGCTGTTCATCGACGCGCTGGCGAAACACGGCGTCACGCCCATCGAGGCGCAGGGGCAGCCGTTCGACCCGGCCTGGCACGAAGCGCTGATGACGACCAGCAACCCGGACCTCAACAACGACGTGGTCGCGATGGAACTCGAGCGCGGCTGGAAGATGCTCGAGCGCGTGCTGCGCGCCACCAAGGTGCAGGTCAACAAAAAGTAGGGTCTGGCTCGTTTTCGCGCAGCGAGAAGGTGCCTGACCCTTTTGAGCCATCGAGTACTGAGATGCCCACCTACGAATACAAGTGCCCCGACTGCGGCCACGAGTTCGAAGAATTCCAGAGCATGACCGCCAAGCCGATCAAGAAGTGCCCGGCCTGCGGCAAGCGCAAGGTGCAGCGCCTGATCAGCAGCGGGCTGCAGCCGATCTTCAAGGGCAGCGGCTTCTACGAAACCGACTACGTGAAGAAGTCGGGCAAGAAGGAAAGCGCCGGCGAAAGCAAATCGGAAAACAAACCGAAGCCCGAGTCCAAGGCGGAAACCAAGACCGAATCCAAACCCGCGAAGGCGGAAAGCAAGCCGGCAAAGACGGATTCAAAACCGGCCGCCAGGAAGTAGCCGGGTGGACAATCACGGATTCGTCGCGCATCCTTTAAGCATGGCCACGCAGCTCAGCAAGAAATGTCCCGAGTGCAAGAAGCGCTTCCGCTACAGCAGCGTGCGCGAGCACAAGTGGTTCCCGTTCTGCAGCGAGACCTGCAAGCTGGTTGATCTCGGGCGCTGGTACAGCAACGAGTACGCCTTCGTCGAGGACCTGAGCCGCGGTCATGACATGAAGGACAACATCAACCTGGACGAAATCACCGACCCCGACGTGCGTGCCGCACTGGAAGAACTCGAAGGCGAGCACGGGTAGGGGACTGTCCCGGCACGGGACTGTCCCCGTCTTTGCGGTACCGGCTGACATGCGGTCCGAATATGTTTGGAATAAGGCTTACGCCGTCTGCCTGAAAGTTGAGCACCCGGCGTGCGCAGGGTTTCCTTACCGCGGTCTCCGCTGCTCACTGGCGGCGTCCCCGGGACTGGCGTCCCGGGCTATGTCGGTCTGAGCACCAGCCGCCGCGTTACAATGGTGGCGAAGCATCCGCGGGGTAACTCGAACTTCACGGTCAGCTTGCTGCGGGTTTCGTTCAGGTCGTCCGGCTCGGGGCCGATTGCTTCCAGTTTCGCGGGTTGCATCAATGCGCGCCGCGTCGCTGAACTGAACCCGGTGCGTTCCAGCCCATCCAGGCGCAACTGTTCGAGCTCGATTCCTTCGCTGTCCAGGACGGCCTCCACGTGGTCGTATGCCTCGGGGAATTCCTCCAGCCTGGTTCCCGGCCCCAGCAGCGGTATTTCCACGTCCTTCCAGCGTTGCGTCAGCTCACTCGGCAGCTCGCGCCAGAAGGCCAGCTCGCCGGCCTTGTTCTTTACGTGCACGACTTCGTTCCAGCTTGCCTCGATCATGCGCCGCAGCGTTTCGTTGAACAGGTAGCTCTGGTACGCGGCCACGAACAGGTTGCGCAGGCTGGGCGTAATGCGCTCGAAGCAGCCGCCCCAGTCATCGGGGTGATCCTTCAGGTATTCGACCAGCGCGCGTTCCGGGCTGCGCTGCATCTTGCGGTGCAGAGCGTCCCAGTCGCCCCACAACTTCGCGGCCAGTCGCCGGTTCTTTTTGTCCTTCAGGCTTTGCTTGCGGTGGGGGGCGGCGAGGTGCAGGCGCAGGGCTTCCTCGAAGTCGCCCAGGATCAGCGCGCGCCCGATGAAACCCTGTCCGTGGGCGATGCCGCCGAAGCGCTGGTTGTCGTAATAGTTCGGGATGCCGAAGCGTTTGATCTCGTCGATGTTGCGCGGCAGCACGGCCACATCGGCGTCGCTCAGGTTCCGCATCACGATCTCGAAGCGGTTGCCGACGATCGATCCAGCCGTCAGCTTGCCGGCCGACTTACCGACCAATCGCAGCTTGATGCGCTTGTCCTCAAAGTCTGTTTTGAGCGCCTGTGGCGAGCTGAATAGCTGGCGCGTCAAACCATGCTTGTCTTTCAACCCAGCCGCGGAGAGATCTTTCGCGCGCATGCCCGCTGCTATCGCGATCAGCCGCAAAGCCTCCAGCGTCGCCAGTGAGCGCTTTTCGAGTTCATACACAAAGAACCGCCCGCCCGGGTCAGGCACGAAGTTGCTGATCTCGTCGACGACGAAATCCTCGGGGCAGCTCTTGAGCTTCATGCGGTGAGTATAGTGCGAACGCAGAGAAACGCCTCAGGGGCGCTTGACGCATGCCTGCCTGTGCCACAACTCCCTGAGCCAGGGAAATCAGTCGGCGCGCTTGCGTGCGTACTCGTAGAACTTCATCAGGACCGGGTCGCGCACCTTGGCGGTGTCGTTGTCGTACCAGACTTTCAGGGCGTCGCGGGCGCTGGTGTAGTCCTTGCGCGCCAGCAGGATCATGCCGTACAGCATCCACGGCGTGCTGCTTAACGGGCGTGACTCGCATTCCTTGTGAAGCGCGTTGAGATGCTGCTTGAACAGCTCCGGGTCGTCGTAGCCGGCGTCCACCATCAGTTGGAAATCGCGCGGCTCTTTTTCATCGGCCTTCTGCTCAGTGAACATCACCTGCAACTGCGCGGCCGCGTTGTCGTAGTCGCCCAGCGCGAAGTAGCAGCGCAGCAGCCCGAGCGTCAGGTACGGCAGCGTCGGGTCGGCCTCCATGGCGCGCAGGTAATTGCTCTTGGCTTCGTCGTATTCGCCGCTGCGGAACGCGCGGTCGGCCTTGCCAAGCAGCGCCTTGGGCGTCGGGTCGTCCGGCACGCCGTTCGGTGTGACGTCCTGCTGGAACTCGTCCTCCTGCAACATGCGGTCGAGAGCCTGCACGGTCAGGTTGGTGGGGGACTCGATGCGGGCGACAATCAGTTCGTCGCGCGCGCTGTCGTAGTGCCCGCGGGTGATTTCTACGTAGCAGTTCAGCAGGCGCGGCAGCCCGGCATTGGGGTCGGCGTCGCGCACGACGTTGATCTGTTTGCGCCAGGCATCGAACAACTCCTTGCTTGCGAACAACTCGCGGATCGCGTTGAGCTTCTTGCGCTCGTCGGCCTTGGCGCTCAGGAACCAGGTCTGCATGGCGGTGCTGGCTTCATTGAGTTCGCCTCGCCCGACGAATACGACAAACAGCAGGTGATACACGGCCGGCTCGGCGCCCTCGCGGGTGAAGCCGTCGAGTACCTTGAGCGCGGCGGTGTAGTCGCCGCGGCGGATGGCCTTGCGCGCGTCGTCGAGGTCTCCGTCCGTCGGCGCGGTCGGCTCAACGTTGTCCGGTTTGTCAGGCGGCGGCTCGGTTTCGTCCGGCTTTTTCGTCGGGTCCTCGGGCGGGTCCTCCGGCTTTTCGGGCGCGGTCGCCGGGTCGCCCTTGAGGGTGTTGCGCTCCATGTAGTTCTCGACGTCGTGGATGAAGTCGTCGAGCTTGTCCTCCATCAACCCTTTTACGCCGGCCTCGTAGGCGCTGCGGTAGTATCCGGCGGCGAAGTACAGCAGCGTCGCCATCTTGTATTGCGCCAGCCCGGCGTTGTCCTGTTGCTCGAAACGTTTGGCCGCCTCGACCAGCGCGTCGGCCCTCGGCGAAAAACCTTTCAGCCACGGAAGCAGCGTGGCGTAGCGGTAGCGCGCGTAAACGTTCGAGACCAGCTTGGCTGCCATCTCGTCGTCCTTGTCGCCCGCGAGTGCGATCACCAGCCCCGCGTAGTGCTCGGCGACGGTCGGCGCGTCCAGGGCCGCGAACGCGAAGCTGCGCGCGGCGTCGTCCCAGTCGCCGTCCTTCAGTGCAATGACGCCGCGTGCGCGGTTGCGGTCGTCAGCGTTTTCGTCGGCCAGCACGGCGGCCTGCCCGTCGGTGCCGGCAAGTTCCTCGGCGCGCACCAGGAACTCCAGCGCGCGGCGGCGGTCCTTGTCCACCAGCAGCATGGCGCCCGTCAGGAAGCAGAGCTCCGGGTCGTCGGCCGCCTTGGGCGCGAGTTCGATCAGCCGCTTGCGCGCGTCGGCGGCGGGCATGATGTCGTCGAGCGGGCCTTGCTCGGCCAGGACGTTGCGGTTCGAGGCCAGCGCGCGGCGCATGTAGCGTGAGGAGTCTTCAAAGTGGCCGGTCCAGAACAGCGTGAACGCCATCTGCCGGTTGGCCTCGGCGCCGGTGGGCGCGTTCTTCAACGCCT
The DNA here is from genome assembly GCA_020425515.1 of Planctomycetota bacterium. Taxonomy (GTDB): domain Bacteria; phylum Planctomycetota; class UBA8742; order UBA2392; family UBA2392; genus JACKID01. Next base: position 6,842 of record JAGQRI010000210.1, read on the forward strand.
TCGCGGCGTACGCGGCGGCCTGCTCATCGCCCTGCTTGAGCGCTTGCACGGCCTTGTCGAGCCAGTTGGTGCCCTCTTTCTCGGGCCCGTCGGCGTACAGAGGCTCACACGCCAGCAGCAGCAGCGCGATGAACAAAAAACGGGGCGCCCGCAGGCAAGGGGGCGCCCCGTGGATAATGCGTGATGTCTTCACGGTCTACTTACCGCCTGCGTTGGCGTCGGTAGCAGGATGAAGCCGGGTGTAGATACCGTTGCTCAAGGAAGCCTCGAGCGTCGTGTCGCGACCGGCCTCAGTCCACTTGCCTGAGTACATGGCGGTCGGCCCGGCGGTCGAGCCGTAGCCATACCCGGTGTAAACCTCCTGCCGCGCGATCACCACCGGCTCGTACTGCCCGTCAGCATCAAGCTGCGGGTAGGCCATGATGCGCGTGCGGTACTTCTCAAGCCCGACGGCGCGCTGTTCGGTGATCACGGTCCAGTTGTTGTACTTCCACTCGACGTCCGGGCGGAACACGGCTTCCTTGCCGTAGCGGTCGGCCAGTTCGTCATGGATGGCGTTTTCCACCGAGCCGAAGTCATCGCTCAGGTAGTAACCGGCTTGCGCCTTGTAGACGTCGTCCTGGAAGAAAGTGCAGCCGGAAAGCGCGAACGCGGCGGCCACGGCAATCAGAAGTGCTACTCGTTTCATATCGACTCCACCAGCGGCCCAAGGGGTTAGGGCCGGTCGAAGCGGACTCGGGGTCTCTCAATATGTTAACCGCGTCGCGGGGCGATGCAAGTCCGCATTGACCGCCCATTGCAATGTTATGCGGAAACGCGACGGCGCCAGATCAGCAACGATGCGAAAAACACGGCCAGCACTGCCAGCCAGTCCAGCCCCGCGTTGCGCTCGACGGCGCAGCCGCCACCGCCGCCTGAATCCGAACCTCCGCTGCCGCCGCCTCCGCCGGGCGGGTTCACGACCTGGTTGCCGAAGTTGACCTCGCCGGCGCTGTTGCCCGAAATGAAGTCGACCTCGATGTTTGCTGTCGTAAGGGTCACGTTGGCCGTGGCCGTGCCGGTGAACGTGCCGCCGGAGCAGGTCAGGTCCCACGTACCCGATGAGACGTCGATCGACCAGCCGCCGCCGACCGTGGTGGTCGTGTTCTTGTTGGTGGCGCCGCTGACGGCGACCGTCACGCCCTGCAGCCCTTCGCCCTGGTCGTAGCGCCCGTTGCTGTTCGAATCGATGTAAACCACGCCGGTCAGCCAGACCGGGTCGCTGTCGTGACGCCCGGTGTGAATGGCCCAGTAGGCCGCGGCGTTGACGCCCGACGTCCAGCCCCCGCCGGTGGCGTAGCCGGTGCCGACTTCGCGGAACGACTGGTTGAAGCTGTTCATCGCCAGCAGGTGAATGCGGTGACCGAGACTGGGCGTGTTCGCGTCGATGATCAGCGCCTTCAGCGCGTCCTGCGGCGAATAGCTGACGCTGCTTCCGCTCGTGCCGTAGGCCGCGATCGATTTGATGTAGTTGTTGGTGTCCGGCCAACTCGTGGGCAGCGTGTAGCCGCCCTGCCGGGCCATCCAGTTGGGCCATTCGCTGCCGCTTGCCGTCCAGAGCGCGCCCGGGGGCGCCGAAGTCGAAGCCGGTCGCTGGTGGCCGAAGTAGCCGTTGTAGGCCATGTCGGCTGAGTGCCAGCGCGCGGATGAAACCAGGTTCAGGTTCAGCGCGAGCGGTGGCTGCGCGGACACGCCGTTCAGGATGCCGCCGAGGCTGTTCTCGGTGTCGTAGCGCTGCGGGTCACTGCGGGCGCGGTTGAGTTCGTAGATGAACGCCATTTCGGCGGCGGTGGGCTGCTGCTGCGCAAAGGCGGGCGCCGCAAGCAGGACTGCAAAAGCGACCAGAATCCATTTCATGCCGTACTCCGGGGATTGCCGGCCGTTCCTACGCAGCCTGATTGTACGGCATGAACGCGTGTGCGCCAAATCAAAGGCATTCGCGCATCGCGAATGGGCGAGGCAAAAATCAGCCTGTGAAAACGCGTGGCACCGGCAATCCTGCCGGTGGTCGCGGCGCTTGCGCTACGACGAATTGAGCCGAGCAAGCTCGTCTTGCACAGGCAGGATTGCCTGTGCCACGCGGGACCGGGCTAACTTTCGCGGAGCAGCTTGCGCATGATGATGCGGGCGCCGGGCCGGTCGATGGCGGAAAGGCTGCCCACGGCGGTGAAGCCTTCCTGCAGGTTGAGGATCATCATGGCCGGGTTGTCGCCCCAGGTGTGGGTCTCAATGTAGAGGTAGCCGTGCTCGCGCGCCCATTCGTGCTGCATGCGCGTCAACGCGCGCGCCAGCCCCTTGCGGCGGTGGTGGGGGTGCACGCCGCCGAGCCACGAATAGAAGCACTCCTGCCGGTTGCCGGTGCGGTAGCCGAGCTTGTAGGCAACGGCCACGTCGCCGTCGAACGCCGCCAGCACCAGCGATTCGCGCTCGGATAGCGAGTTCATGAGTTCATCGAGAAACTTGGCCTGCTTCTCGGGCGTCGCGTACAGGCGCGAAGGCAGCACTTCGTGGTGAAGTTTCGCCAGACGGGCTAGCTGTTCCCGCTCAACGGGGAGTTCACGGATGACGTAGTCGCCGTGTACGCGGTCGTTCATCGGGCAGCTTGTTCGTGCGCCTTTCGCAGGGCTTCCAGCAGCTCGCCGGGGACCTTGAATCCGCCGCCTTCGCCGTGGCCGAGCGTGGTGTGCGGCTTGGTTTTGCCGCCGTGGTAGTCGCTGCCGCCGGTGACGATCAGCTCGAGGCGTTTGGCGATTTCCTTCAGCCCCTCGGTCCAGACTTCGTCGTGATCCGGGTAGACGGCCTCGAGCCCCATCAGCCCCCACTCCTTCAACTGCTTCAGGTACTCTTCGGTCTTGTCGAGCCCGCCGCGGTTGAGCCAGATCGGGTGGGCGATCACCGGCACGGCGTGGTGTTCGCGCACGAACTTCAACGCTTCCTCGGGGCCGAAAGTGTCCTTCTCGAAGTAGCAGGGGCCGTCGTTGCTGATCCACTTGTCGAAGGCTTCCTGCCGGCTGGTCACGTAGCCGTTGCGCTCCATGACGGCCGCGATGTGCGGGCGCCCGACCACGGCCTCACCGGCTTCCTCAAGCACTTCTTCGTAGGTGAGCGGCATGCCGTGCTCGGCCAACGAGGCGACGATCTTGCGGTTGCGGGTTTCGCGCTTGTCGGCGATGTCGCGCAGCGTGCCCTCGAAGCCTTCGTCGTTCAGGTCGTAGAAGTACGCCAGCAGGTGGAACGTCCCGCCGCTCAGCTTGACGCTGATCTCGCAGCCGGGGATGACCTCGACGCCCAGTTCCCTGCCGCGCGCGATGGCGCGTTGCAGCCCGCGCGTGGTGTCGTGGTCGGTCAGGCTGATGGCCTTCAAGCCCAGCTCGGCGGCCCATTCGACGAGGTACTCGGGCGGCATCTCGCCGTCGCTGAAGCTGCTGTGCATGTGCAGGTCGATGCAGCCGCGCAGTGAAGCGGCGGGGTCGCCGTGGTGGTGCGAGGGTGGCGGGAATTCTCCCATGGCGCAGAGCATAGCATGGCGAATGCCGGCCGGGAGACCCGCGCGGGTCATTCGGCGCCGGGGTCTTCCTTGATGTCGATATGGACCGAGCAGTGCCCGACGTCGTCTTCGTTTTCGAGCGTCGTACGGACGGCCTCGCCGATGTCGTGGGCCTGCAGAACCGTCAGTCCGGAATCGACGACGATGTGCACGTGCACCTGGATTTCCGTGCCGAGGTAGTGGGCCCGCAGGTCGTGGGCGCTCTTGACGCCCTTGATGTCGGCCGCGAGTTGGCGCAACTGCTCCTGGCGCTCGGCGGGCGGGGCTTCGCCCATCAGGTAGCGGACGTTCTCGCGGGCGAGCTCGATGCCGGACCAGGCGATCCAGGCGGCGATCGGAAGCGCCAGCCATGAATCCAGCGTCGGCAGCCCGTTGCGCGCGGCGAAAAAGCCGCCGATGGCCAGCAGGCTGACCAGCACGTCGTTGCGGGCGTCCACGGCCAGCGCTTTCATGGCGGGGCTTTTGGTCCGTTTGCGGGCGGCGGTGGCGACGAAGAAGATCGCCGTCTTGAACAGCGTCTTGGCGCCGAACACACCCACCAGCGTGTAGTCCAGCTTGACTTCGCCGTGCGACAGCAGCGCTGTCCCGGCGCTGCGGGCGACCTCAATGGCAAGCACGCCTGCCACCACGGCCACGACCAGCCCGCCGATCGGCTCTGCGCGGGAGTGCCCGAAGGGGTGGTTTTCGTCCTGCGGCTTGGCGGCGACGATCACCGTCCAGGTAAGCACGCCGGCGGTGAAGACGTCCATGAAGCTGTCGGCGGCCTGGGCCAGCGCCAACTGGCTGCCGAACACGATATAGGCCCCGAACAGCCCGGCCACGAGCGCGCCGCTGCCGGCCAGCGTTACGAGGGTAACTACCTGTTGCGAGCGGCTGTTGGACATGGCGGGAAGCTAACCGAAGCGGATGGCGCAAAAAACTGCAAATTGGGCTGAGGGAACGGGGTTCTGAATTCGTCTGAGTATATGAGGGCCAGCCAACAACTGTTCACACGTGACCGGTTTCAGCGAAACGCAAAATCAATATAATGTTGCGTTAGCGACCGTCCCCTGTTAGCGACTAAGTGCATCCCCAATGCACTGGAGGCAGCGTAATGAGACTTCGATCCCTGAGAATAGCGACGATTGTCGGGCTGGGCCTGTTCGTGGCCTTTTCGACCGTCTCCGCACGGAACGAGAACGTCGACGAATTCTGGAAGGTCTGGCGCGACCGCAAGGCCGACAACCTCCAGAAGAACGATGCCGTGAGCAAGCTGGTCGGCGGCGATGAACTGGTCGACCCGTATCTCGAAATCCTCGAATCCGACGTCTGGCAGTACCGCGCCCAGGTCATCGATCATCTGCGGAATGAGACGAACGAAGCCCTGCTCAAAGGGATGGAAGACTTCCTCTTTGACGAAAAGCAGGTTGCAAAGAAGCCGGCCGCCGGCGAGCACGTGTTGTGGGCGCTCTACAACAACGCGAACTGGGTCAAGCCCGAGAAGTGGGACAAGGCCAAGCTGCTGGTGATGGAAAAGAAGGTGCCCGAGAAGGTCAAGGCACGCATGCTGCGCGAGCTTGGCAGGTGGCGCGGCACTTCGGTCGATAACCCGGAAGCCCAGGCGCTGGCCCGCCAGAACGTGAAGATCCTCGTGGACCTGCTCGCGTTCGCGCTGGAGGAAAAGAAGAAGTTCAGCCCCGAGCTGCGCTTCCTGATCGGCGACGCGCTGGAAAGCCTGACCAGCCAGGATTTCGGCGACGACCTGGCCAAGTGGCAGTTCTTTGCCAACAACATGAAGGAAACGGAGCCGCTGAAGCCCCGCACGGCGCAGAGCTTCAAGGACGAGCTCGCGGACGTCGAGATTGAGGGCCACAGTTTCGCCAGCCCGACGCCGCGCCCGGTTGACCTGGAGATGCTGATCCTGCCGGACCTCGGCAAATCCGATCAGTACTGGTACCCGTACATCTTCGAGCTGAACAAGACCTTCAAGTGCACGTTCGTAAAGCTGCCGGACTGCAGCCGCATGAAGGACATCGAGTTCCGCAAGGATCGCAACGGCAACGTCGACCGCAACGCCTACTTCTATCCGCTGAAGCAACTCGTTGAGGCGTTCGAAGAGCGCCGCATGCAGAGCAAGCAGAAGAAGATCGGGCTGATCGCCCACGGCGTCAGCGGTTGGATCGCGCTTGAGTACCTGCGCCTTCACCCGGAAAGCGTGGCGTTCGCGATCATCATCCAGACATGGAGCGGTGAAAATTCCCGCGAGCAGGCCCGCAACGCCTGCGAAGGCAGCAAGGACGAGGCGTTCAAGGATTTCGGTCGCGGCCTGATCTATGACCCGACCGGTCGGATTGGTTTCCAGAGCCTTAACGAGTCGGAACGCATGTGGTACTTCACCGGCGCGTACAAGCGCCGCTGGGCGGACCCGAAGGCGCTTGAGCCGATCTTCTACAACTCGGAAGCTTTCAAGGTTCCGGCGCAGAGCGGCGCGCAGATCCTGGTGCCGCACTACGAGTTCGACAATGAAATGAAGGGGGAGCGCCCGATTACCGTTCCTACGCTTTTCATTCACGGCGCCCAGGACCCGATGTTCGTCTCCAAGGACGAGAAAGACTACCGCAAGGGATTCAGCAACATGACGTGGGCGGTGTACAAGGACTCCGCCGACACGCCCTGGGCCGAGGAGCCGGTCCACTTCTTCACCGACTTCAAGGAACTGCTCGACAAGAACCACATCATCGAGGACCTGAAGAAGGAAGCGGAAGAAGCCAAGAAGGGCGGATAGCACAAAGCATCCAAACCAAAAGGTGCAGCCGTCAGGCTGCACCTTTTGGTTTGGGCAAGTTGTTTAGGAGAGTCGCGTGGCACAGACAATCTTGTCTGTGGTCGCGGCGTTTTCGCCGCGACGGCTTGGGCCTCGCTTCGCTCAGCCCCACAGGCAAGATTGCCTGTGCCACGCACCGGCCACTTTCACAAATAGATAGTGAAACCGCGCTACGCCGCGTCCTTGATCTTCTTGCGCAGGGTCTTGTTGGCGTCGAGCATCGCCTGCAGGAAGCCCATGCGGGCCTTGTCCTGCGTGCCGCCCGCCTTGACGAGGCTCTCCTGCCCTGCGCTTGCGACCATCGGCTGGCGCTTCGACAGCGCTTCGATCTCGCGCGCCAGGCGGTGGATGCGTGATTCCAGCTCGATGATGCGCCCGCTCTGGTCGTTCTCGGGCGCTTCCATGTTGCGCATGCGCTGGCTTTCGCTGATCGCCAGTTGCAGCAACGAAGCCTTGAGCTCCTCGGCTTCGCTGGCGGCACGGCGGTCGAGCTCAACCTGCTGGCGCTGCATTTCGGACTGCGCTTCTTCCAGCGCGATGACTCGGGCGTAGGCGTCCTCGGCGGCGGCGTTAGACTTCTCGAGGTTCTCAAGCCGCGCGGCAAGGGCGCCGATTTCGTTCGACGCACCGGAGGTCTTCATGCCGCTGAGGGCATGACGGAGCGCGTTGGCCTCGGCACGCTGTTCAAGCAACGCGCGCTCCAGGCGTTCCGTGCGCTGGGTGGCCGTGATGATCTGTTCGCGGAAGAACCGCTCGATACGGTAGCGCTCGGCCTCGGCCTCAATCAGCGACTGCCGGCGCGACTGCGCCTGCACCGCGCGCTGGCGGGCGAGCAGCACGGCGGCGCGGTCGCGTTCGCTGATCAGCTTGGCGAGGTTCACCAGCACGGTCGCGCCGAAGGTAACGAACACGGCGCCCAGAACCATTTCACCGAGCATCGCCCATCCGAGCGGGCCGTCGTGGGCGCGGTTGGCAAGAAAGCCGGCCAGCAAACCAAGCACAGGCGCCAGGCTGAGGCGGTGGGGGTCGAATTTGTGGAGACGGCTGATGATGGCGTCCATGATCGGCTCCTAGGCGGCTTCGCGTCCGCTTTGCTGGTCGATTTCATTCAGCTTGATTTCGGTGACTTCGTCTTCGCTGTCGTGCTTGTTCAGCACCACGCGGAAGATGTGGCTGTCGTCGATGCCGAGCGCCGTGCAGACGCAATCCTCGATGAACTTCACGCGGTTGGTCAGGTCAACCTTCCGCACCTTGCCCTTCCTGGTGTAGCAGGACAGGTAGATGTCGAGGTGCAGCTCGTACAGCGCATCCGGGTTCATTTCGCGGTCGATCATGGCCGCGATCAGGCGGCGAATACGGCGCGCCTTCTGGCTCAGCACGCGCTTGACTACGCCGCTTTGCGGGTCGCGCACCGTGGTGAACAGCTTGTTGATCGAGGGCGGCAGAAACGGCAGACGCAACTTGAACGGCTGCTGCGGGCCCTTGTCCAGCTTGGCCGTCCAGGCGCGGTGCTTGATGCGCGGTTTGGCCGTGGATTTGCGCCCCGCCAGCGCGCGGAAATCCGCCGCGGAAATCCGCGTCGGGCGGCTGCGTTGTTGCTCGGGCGTTGCCATGTCGATCTCCGTATGGAAATCGGCATTTACGGCGCGAAATACTTAGAAAAATGGGCGGGAAAATCCGGGCTATTTGGCCAGCTCAGCGGCGGTTTTCGGGTCGAGCACGAGGCGGAAACCGCGGGTGTCGATGCCGCGCGCATAGGGGTCGCTGTAGCGGCGGTTGTGCAGCTTCGCGGTCTGCGGGTCGTCGTCGTGGGTGCTGCTGCCGCGCTCTGAGCGGCGCTCCTTCGCGTTGCCCTTGCTGAGCGGGTTCTTCTCGTCCCACTTCGGGTTCTCTATGTAGACGTCGCGGCACCATTCACTGACGTTGCCGACGAGATCCTCAACGCCGTACTCGCTGGCGCCGTCCGGGAACGAGCCGACGGGCATCACCCGCCAGCGGTTGAAATTGGCGAAATCGGTCGAGTGCCGCTCGGTGCCGTTGTCGCCTTTTACCAGCTTGGTCATGTCCAGGTCGTTGCCCCAACTGAACAGCTTGCCGTCGGTGCCGCGCCCGGCCTTCTCCCACTGGGCCTCGGTCGGCAGGTTGCCCTTGAAGAAACGGCAGCAGGCATCGGCCTCGAACCACGAAAGCTCGACGACCGGCATGTTGCCGTCGCGCAGGTAGGGCGACTCGCTGCGGCGCAGTCTGCCGAGGATCGGGCTGGCCTTGTCGCCCTTGCCCCAGGCGAGGATCGTGTAGCCCTTGCTTGAGCGGATGCCCGACAGGTCCACGCGCCCCTGCTTGTCGGTGAAGTACAGCAACCCGTTTTCCTTGAGGCGGTGGTCGGTGTCGTTGCGGACGTCGTGCCCGTCGACGTCCTTCCAGGTTTCGCGGTACTTCATGCGGACGTTGACCTGGTCGCCGACGTTGTCGTAGTCGATGTAGTCGGTGTTCGCCTCATCGGGCAGCACCAGCACGGTGCAGTCCGGCACGCCGAGGATGCCGTCCGGCTCAAGCACTTCCAGCGTGATGGTCTCTTCCTCGTTGGTGCGGGGCGAGGCCAGGCCCCACAGGTGGCTGGTGCGGTCGAGGGGCTTCCAGCCGATGTAGCTGGTGCCGCGGTAGCGCACCTGGTTGGTCATGTACTCATAGCCTTCCTGGGTCCAGAACTGCGACTTGCGGTAGCCGTCGGCCAGGATGAAGCCGTAGAACTGCGTGTTGGTCATCTCGGTTCTGGCGATGTAGTAATCATCCAGCCAGATCCAGCGCTTGGGCATGTTCGAGCGTACGCCGTCGTTCTCGCCCATCATGAACCAGCCCTGCGGCACCAGGCACATCTCGATTTCGATGGTCTGCCCGCCGACTTCCTTCTTGATCGTCAGGCGTTCCGGCAGCGGCTTTTCGTGGGCGACGTAGTACTTGCCGGGCTCGGGCATCCTGGCGTCGAACGCGTTGTCCGTCGGCGTCCGGGTGCCGCCGTCAGCGCTGCCGTCGTCGCTGCCGCCGCGGTGGATGCCCGCGCGCCCGTCGTCGCCAGAGTTGGCGAGCATGTCGCCGACGTGGAAGAGGTTGAACTTGAACAGCGCCAGCGCGGCCAGCGCGATCAGCAGCACGATCGCGAGCCCTGCATACATGGTTGCGCCGCTGTCTCCGGACTGTGCCATGTCCGAAAGTCCTCCTCAGGGCTTTCTATGATAGTAAAGGGCGGGGTGCAGCGCACCCCGCCCTTGCATGGCTTTTGACACGTCCCTGCCGGTTATGCCCCGCCGATGGCGTCGATCAGACCGACCAGCGGCAGGAACAGCGCGATCACGATGAAGCCGATGGCGCCGCCCATGAACACGATCAGCACCGGCTCAAGGATGCTGACCAGCGACTCGACCGCGATGTCCACGTAGGTGTCGAAGGTGTCGGCCACCTTCATGAGCATCTTGTCCAGTTCGCCGGTTTCCTCACCGACGTCGATCATGTTCACCACCAGGTCGTCGAACAGCCCCGTCTCGGACAGCGGGCCGGCGATGGTTTCACCTTCCTTGATCGAGTTGGCGACCTTGTCGATGGCTTCACCGAGCACGACGTTGCCGATGGCGTTTTTGCAGATGTTCAGCGATTCCAGGATGGGCACGCCGGCCATCACCAGGGTGCCGAGCGTACGCGTGAAGCGGGCCGTGACGGCCTTCTTGATGATGTTGCCGAAGATCGGCAGCTTCAGCTTCACGCTGTCCATCACCCTTTCGCCGGTTGTCGTTCGCCCCCAGGCCATCATGCCGACGACGGCCAGCGTGACGACGACGGCGAACAACAGGCCCTTCCAGCTTGCGATGCTGTTACTGATCCAGATCAGCATCGCGGTCATCCAGTGAAGTTCCATGCCCTGTTCTTTGAACATCTTCTCGAAGGCGGGAATCACGAAGATCATGATGCCGGTAAGGATCATCACGGCGACCGACATGACGATGATCGGGTAGATCATCGCGCCGATCACCTTCTTCTTCAGGCGCTGGGCTTTCTCCATGAAGTCGGCCAGGCGCTGCAGGATGGTATCGAGAATACCGCCCGCCTCACCGGCCTTGATCATGTTGACGTACAGCCTGTCGAAGGTTCGAGGGTGGTTGGCGAAGGCCTCGGAAAGGCTTGAGCCCTGCTCGACGCTTTCGCTGATGTCCTCGATGATGTGCTTGAACGCGCCGGGCTTCTGCTGGCGCCCGAGCACCTTCAGCGATCGAACCACCGGCAGGCCGGCGTCGATCAGCACCGCCAGCTGGGCGGTGAAGTCGGTCAACTGCTGCGCGCTTGCCTTGCCGCGGATCTTGCCGCCCTTGGTGCGGGCCGGTCCAGCCTCCTGTTTGGCGGCTTTCTTCGTGGCTGCGGTTTCAGCGCGTTGCGCCACCTTGGTGGGCTTCAGGCCGGCGTTGCGAATCTCGATGATCGCCTGGTTGCGATTGGCGGCCTCAAGTTCGCCGGTCTCTTTCTGACCCTGCGCATTGATGGCTTCGTAGGCAAATAGTGGCATCTAGCCATGCCTCCCGTGGGGGTAGTCCAAGAAGCACGTTAAACAACGTGCGCGCCCTGGGGGAACGGGGGAGTTCTTGGCCCACTTTTCATTGCTTCAACTAAATGAATCTATCCACGATATTACGCCAGTCCCATTGCTTTGCAAGGCGAGACCTCAGGTTGCATTGGGCGTCCGGGGGGCTAAATTCACCGGGGTAAGGCGCGCGGAATCGCCGGAAGGGCAAGAACGCCCATCTCGCCAATCGCGCCCTGTGCACAGGAACGCACCCATGGACATACACGGCATGCTCTCGCCCGAGCGCATCATCATGAACCTGCAAAGCGCCACCAAGCGTGACGCGCTGGTCGAAATCGTCGAGAACCTGGGCGGCTCGGAAAGCATCACCGACGTCGAAGCCCTCAAAAAGGCCATTCTCGAACGCGAAGAGATCATGTCGACGGGCGTCGGGCTGACCATCGCCGTCCCGCACGCCAAGCTGGCCAGCGTCAAGGCCTTCACGCTGGGGCTTGCCCGCAGTGAGAAGGGCATCGACTACGACAGCCTCG